>CAYTTC010000286.1:0-2905 GCA_964440525.1 uncultured Propylenella sp.
GGTCAAACGGGCGGATCGTCTCCAGCGTATCGCCAAAAAAATCGAGGCGGATCGGACTAAGCGTGCCCGGCGCCCAGAGGTCGAGAATGCCGCCGCGGACCGCATATTCGCCGACCTCGCGCACGGTGGCCGTGCGGTCGAAGCCGTTCGACTCCAGCCAACGCGCAAGCCCGTCCATCGCGACGACATTGCCGGGCGCGACCGCCAGCGCGCGTTCCGCGACGCTCGCCCGGTCCGGCACGCGCTGCACGATCGCATTCGCCGTGGTGAAGACGACGCGCGGCCCTTGATGCGGCGCAAGAAGCTGGTGGAGGGCACTCATGCGCTCGGCCGAAACTTCGGGATTGGGCGAAACGCGGTCGTATGGAAGGCTGTCCCAGGCCGGAAAAGTCAGTGTCGGGATATCGGGCGCGAAGAAGGCGAGCGCGGCCTCTGCCATCGCCAGGCCGCGGGCATCGCGGGCGACGAAGAGGATGGTGCCTTCGCTCTCGGCGAGGCGCGCCAGCACGCAGCCCTCGAGTCCGTCTGGAACGCCGCCCAGCGCGACGCTCGAGCGGCCTCGGAAGAGGCCGGAGAGCGGATCGGACGGCGAGAACCGTTCAGCTTTGGTCATGGCTTGGGAATCGTGGGGCTCGGGCATGAAAGGCGACAATCGAATCGAAAACGGGAAACCGGAAATTGGCGGCGACCGGCGTACGTCCGACGATCCAGGCGTAAAGGTCTCCGTCGGGCACCTCCATCAGCGCCTCGAAATCGGCGAGATCGTGATCGCCGAGCCGCTCTATATGGGCATCGGCGAAGGGCCCGAGAAGGAGGTCCATTTCGCGCGTCCCTCGATGCCAGGCGCGAAAAAGCGCGCGCCGCCGGCGCGGGTCGAGGTTCTGGCTCGAGCGGGTGGTGCCGGTCATCGCCGTCCCTTCGCCAAGGCTGAGGTCGGCGGCTTACATCTGATCATGGCCCCTGCTCCATAGGGCAGTTCGCCCGCCGGGTGAATGCGCCGCCCGACTGTGGTAAAAAGGTTCAATGACGAGAGATCAGATCGACAAGGTACTCGCTCGCGTCTCCACGTGGCCAATGGCCCGACAGGAGGATGCAGCTCGCCTGCTCCTGTCGCTGGAGGCTCAGGACACTATTCCCTACCGACTGTCCGACGAAGAACGGGCGGACCTTGAGGCCGCACTGGATGAAGTCGCGAAAGGCGAGATCGCACCCGAAGCCGAAGTGGCTGCGGTTTTCGCTCGGCTTTTTTGATGACGACTCGCATCCACCATCCGACTTTGCGAGGGGTGACTCGAAAATTGTGAGCTCCACGAGAGACGCAACAGCTTCCCGACACACTCCCCAAGCCGATGGTTACAGCGCTCAACGAGTGGGCGGATCGTAGTCCGAAGATTGCGCGCGTTCTGGCATTCGGTAGTCGAGCCCGAGGCGACGCCCGACCAAATTCAGACCTCGACTTGGCGATCGGGTTCGTTCCCGAAGTGGACAGCCCACTGTCAGAGCTAATCAGGAGCGCGTCGGCATGGCGCGTTGAACTCACTGACTTGCTTGGAGTGGTCGTGACGGAGATAGAATCGGCAGACGATCCAGAAGGTCGGTTGTATTCGGCGATCCAAGCCGATGGCGTTCTGATTTACCTCCGTGCGCCGCTAGAAACCACGGCAATTCCTTAGGTGAAGTTTCGCTGCTAGCGTGCAGTGTGCGCCTCCACGCGTCCGAAGGCGCGTTACGACTGCAACGCGAAATCGGATATTGCAGCGCCAATGCGCCCGTCCCGCCTCGACCCGCTCTTCGCCTCGGCCCGCTCGCTGCCCGGCGTCGGTCCGCGGATCGGCGCGCTCATTGCCCGCGCGGTTGGCGCGGAGGGTGAGGACGCGCTCATCCGCGACCTCCTCTTCCACCTTCCGAGCGGCGTCGTCGATCGTCGTAATCGCCCGCCGCTCTATCAGATGCCACCCTCCGGCCCCGTGACGGTCGAGGGCGCGGTCGAACGCATCGAAAAGCCCAGGAGCCTCGACGGGCCCTGGCGCATCGTGCTCACCGACGGGAACGCGACTATCCAGATCGTCTACTTCAAGGCGGATCGCGAATGGCTCAAAAAACTCTATCCGATCGGCGCGCGGCTCATCGTGAGCGGCGAGGTCGAATGGTTCGACATGCGGCCGCAAATCCGGCATCCGGATTACGTGTTATCGCCGGAGCGCGCCGCCGAGCTGCCGAGCATCGAGCCGGTCTATCGTTTGACCGCCGACCTTTCGCCCAAAATCCTGCGCCGATCTATCGGCGCCGCGCTGGAACGCCTGCCCGAGCTGCCTGAATGGCTTTCGCCCGACCTCCTCGCCGCGCGCGGCTGGCCCTCTTTCGCGGCAGCCCTCAAGTTGGCTCATCGGCCCGATCGGATGGAAGAATCCGGCCCGTCGGGAAGAGCCTGGCAGCGGCTCGCCTTCGACGAGCTTGTGGCGAGCCAGCTCGCGCTGGCGCTCGTTCGCGGCAGCCTGAAGCGCGGCCGCGGCACGGCCTGGCAGGCAGCCGGGCGACTCAGGGAAAAAATCGAAGCCGCCCTCCCCTTCGAGCTGACCAATTCGCAACGCCAGGCGCTCTCTGAGATCGAACACGACCTTGGCGGCGAGACACGCATGCTGAGGCTCCTCCAGGGCGATGTCGGGTCTGGCAAGACGATTGTCGCCCTGATCGCCATGGCAAACGTGGTTGAAGCCGGCGGACAGGCAGCGCTGATGGCGCCGACCGAGCTTCTGGCGCGGCAGCATTTTGCGACCATTGCGCCGCTTGCCGAGGCGGCCGGCATCGAGATCGTACTGCTGACCGGCGGCGACCGCGCCCCAGAGCGGAGCGCGGCCCTGGAGCGGATCGCAAGCGGCGCCGCACGGATCGCGATCGGCACGCA
>CAYTTC010000287.1:0-2893 GCA_964440525.1 uncultured Propylenella sp.
GTGGCTCGCAAGCTCGGTCTCGGGGCGGTAGATGACCCCGATCGCCCGCGCCAGCATCCCGGCGAGCTGATCCACATCGACATCAAGAAGCTCGGCCGTTTCGAGCGCATCGGCCATCGCATCACGGGTGATCGCCAGGGCAAATCCCGCGGCATCGGCTGGGAGTTCGTGCACGTCTCGATCGACGACGCCTCCCGCCTCGCCTTCTCGCAGATCCTGCCCGACGAGAAGAATCGAGAGCGTCTTCGCAACCGCAGCGGGCGGCCGACCGCCTCGAGCGCCGTTGCCCTCACGGCGACGCGCAAGTTGGAGAGGAGTAGCGGGAAGGAGATATCCTGCAGCATGTCGCGGGAGACCCCGCCAAGGACCATCTCACGGAAGCGCGAATGTCCGTAGCAACCCATCACCAGCATGTCGGCACCAGTATCGAGCATCTGGGTCTGCAGTTCTTCTTTCACACTCTCTCGGCCGCTGCGGATGGAGTGGGTCTCCGCCCGAACGCCATGCCGTGACAGGCTGGCGGCGATGTCGTCGCCGGGCGTGAATTGTCGAACCGGATCGCTCGATATGCCTTGGATCGAAAAGATCCGCACCGTCTGCGCCTGCAAGAGAAGAGGCATGGCATCGAAGACCGCGCGGGCGGCCTCCCGGCCACCGTCCCATGCAACGAGGATGTTCCTGCCAAGAGCACTGCCGGACCATCCCACGGGAACCGCGAGGACCGGGCGGCCCGACGTGAATACGATTTCCTCGATCTGGTGGCGTCCGAAAGTAGCCTCATCCGGCAGCGCCGGGTAGACGATGAGATCGGCCGCGCGCGCCATCGCCCCCGCATGCGGCGAGATGAGCTCGCTGACCGAATTCTCGCTCCGCCACTCGTAAGCGATGCCAGCCTGTTCGCAAGCGAGTCTAAAGGTCTTTTCGGCCGCCTTCCGTTCTTCCCCGGCCGCCTCGATCTGGGCCGCAACGAACTCCGCCGCCCCGGTCTCGAAACCGAGACCGTAGAACACGATCGTGGGAGAGATGTGGAGGCCTACCAGCGTGCTCTTGTCGGAGCGCGGCAGCGCCTTATAGGCGGCGAGCGCGCCTTTCACGCCCTCTGCCGCCGGGATGACAGAAAATACGGTGCTCAAAGCGGTCATGCGATGTTCCTCGCGGCAGTGCAGCTCAGGCGTTGGTTGGGACGTCGGGGGAACTGTTAAGCAGCAATCCGGGAAAGCGTGAGCTGCACGCCATGACATGGGTGATGGCGGCACGATCATACTCGTCTTCCGACCGGTAGGTTTCAAAGTATGCGTTGAGCTGATCGACACGATCGGGCATCGCGCCGACCGCCTGCAGGCCAACGGACACGCCATAGTTCGTGAAGGCGAACCGCATCGACGGCAGAAGCGGCTCTCGGCAGAAAAAGCCTCGCGGGTTCCACATTCGCTCCAGCATCGCGAGGCACCGCGGCCGTTGCACTTGCGCCCAACCCTCGGCGGGAAAGAAATGGGTCATCCAGAGCATCATCCCGATCCCGAGGTCTTGAGTGATCGACAGGGAGCGCGCCGTCCCCTCAATCAGGCGGCGCATGTCAGCGATCTGGCCGGCAAGCGCATTCTCGCCAAGCATCCGGTAGGACACATATCCGTCAAACGCGTCAAGCGCTCCAAAGCCGATGCCGGGATAGGGACCGCTAAGGTCCTCCTTCATCTTCCACCAGATGCCGCGGCCGGGGACAAGGAAGGGGTCATGAATTTCCCGCGCAAGGGCGATACCCTTATCACGATAGGCTGGATTGTGCCGGCCGAGCACCGCGAGCGCGTAGAGCCACATCGCGAGATAGTGAAAATACTGTCCGTCGCGATCCGGCTCCTCTCCGATGCGGACGCCGCGCGTGCGTCCGAGCACCCGGTCGACCTCCGCGACTAGCCATTCGGCTTCTTCGAGGAATCGCGCCTCGCCCAGCTCCTCGTAGAGCGAAACGAGGAGGACGAGGCCGAAGGCATCGGTCCAGAGATAGCGAAGACCGTTCGGCCAGATGGTCTCCGCCCGCATCCAGTCCAGCTTGCGGAGCACGTAGTCGATATCCTTGAGACCACGCATTGAAGCTCCGCGGTTCAGACACCGAACGGATAGGTGTCCGGCAGACCGGCCAGCTCGCACGTCTGGAATGGCGTGACCGCGCGGCTTTGATCGAACCAGACATAGCTGTCGAATTGCCGCGGCAGCACCGCCTGGAAGTAGTGGCTCGCGAGCTCGGTTTCGGGGCGATAGATGACGCCGATCGCGCGCTCGAGTCTTGGCGCCATCAGCGCCTGATTGGTTTTGCTTGTGGAGGGGTCGCGCAGGCCGAGCATGAAGCGCGGCAATCCCGTCGCGTGAAACGCCCCCTCGTAGCTTTCGGCGAGCGAGGGGCGGACAGTCTTGACCTCCATCGGGCCGTCCCAGTCAGACGCCGCCGCGACCGTGCCGCTGTGCGTGCCGAAGCCCACAAGGTACGCCCGGTCTCCGAACTCCTGCCGGCAAAGCTGCCCGATATTGTGCTCGCCGCGTGCCGACATTTCCGTCGCCGAAGCATCTCCGACATGGGAGTTGTGCGCCCACACGATCACTTTGCTTGTCGCACCGTAATGCGTCAGGAGCGACTTCAAGGTTTCGAACATGTGCTCGTCGCGCAGGTTCCACGAGGCGCGCGAGCCGTAGTACATGATGCGGTAGTAGCGCTCGGCGCTCGCAACAAGGCGGGCATTCTGGACGGCATCGAGGAAGCGTTCGCCGTCCCGGTTGGCGTAGTCGCCATGCCTTTGAAGGAGGTCTTGCAGCATGGCGACCACCTCGCGCTCGCAGCTCCGATAGCGGCCTGTCAGCGCCGCGTGTCCGTAGGTCGACGGGTCGGTCTGCCAGGGCG
>CAYTTC010000288.1:0-2865 GCA_964440525.1 uncultured Propylenella sp.
AGCAGCGTCCGGCCGCGGAGCAGGCGACCGCGAGCCGCCCCGCGCCGCAGGCCAGGCCAGCCGGCGATCCCGGCGTGCGGATCGGGCCGTTCCGTCCCGATCCCTCGCTGATCGCGACGCGCCACGGCGACATTGAAGCCGAGCATGTGCGCGCCAACGAGGCTGCCCGGGCCGCCGCAGCGCAGAACTTCCTGCCTCCCGCCGCCGAGCGTCCGGATTCGATGCAGCCGCGCATGCCGCGGGTGGAGGATTTCCCGCCCGTTGCCCAGCGGCAGCTGCGCGCGCAGAGCGCCCCGACGCGTGCCGAGGAAGAGCGCCGGCCACGTGGATTGCTGGCACGACTGGCAAGCGGGCTGACCCGGCGCGACGATTCGGATCACGAGCCGCATCGTCACGAGCAGGACGGCCGGGATCTCGAGCCGCGCGTAGTGCAGGCGCAGCCTCCAATGCACCCGGCCGTCACCCCTGCGGCGGAATTTGCCAAGCAGCCGCAGCCGCGACGCATGGGTGAGGGGGCCGCTGCCGCCGGCAGTCTCGACACCCGCGGGCGTCCGATACCGATCGACCCAAACCGGGACGATCACCTTGAGATTCCAGCGTTTTTACGCCGCCAGTCGAGCTGATAGCTTCGACTTTTTTGAGGTTTGCCGAATGCCTGGCGCGCCGACTGCGCGCCAGGCATTTCCATGTTTCCCGGGGCGTCGTCAGATTTTATGCGTAACAATAGGTAAAAATCGTTGATTGGCGGATGCGTCGGGCTCCCGCTAGCCTTCGCGGCAAAAGAGGACGGCAGTCGAACGGATTCGGGCTCGGGCGGTTAGGTTGACCCGGCCATGGATCGTGCCTCGGGGGCGTAGTGGGTTGATGAGTCTATTGAACGAGCGAAGACAGAGGACGCTTGAAAGGCGGGTAAGCCTTTCCGGCATCGGCGTCCACAGCGGCGTGCCAGTGGCAATCACGCTTTGCCCCGCCGATCCGGATAGCGGCATCGTCTTCCTCCGCGTCAATGTTCCAAACTCCCCCGATGTCGAGATTCCAGCGCGGTCGTATGCGGTCGGAGCGACCGAGCTCTGCACCGTCCTCGGTGACCCGAAGGGCGTCTCCGTCTGCACCGTGGAGCACCTCCTGGCGGCCCTGGCCGGACTTGGAATCGACAACGCGATTATCGAGATCGACGGACCGGAAGTGCCCGTGATGGACGGTAGCTCCAGTCCCTTCGTCGAGGCGATAGATCAGGTCGGCGTGCGGGTGCAGAATGCGCCCAAACGCTGGATCCGGATCGACAAGCCGGTGCGCGTCGAGCTTGGTTCGGCATTTGCCGAGTTCCGGCCGTTTACGCGGCCGCGTTTTGAAATCAGCATCGACTATAACTGTGCTGTCGTCGGCCGCCAGCAACTCAGCATTGACCTCACGCCGAGGAGCTTCCGTCGGAAAATCGCCCGCGCCCGTACATTTGGCTATATGCGAGATGTCGAGCGGCTGTGGGCGGCGGGCTTCGCGCTCGGCTCGTCGCTGGAGAACTCCGTCGTCATCGGCGACGGCGTGGTGATCAATCCGGAAGGGCTGCGCTACCCCGACGAATTCGTCCGTCACAAGGTGCTCGACACGATCGGCGACCTTGCCTTGGCGGGCGCTCCGATTCGGGGGCTCTACAGATCCCATAGAGGCGGTCACAAGCTGAACGCCATGGCGCTCTCCGCGCTGATGTCGCGGACCGACGCCTGGACGCTCGTGTCCGACGTCGCCGAGCGGGAACCGCGGCCGGAGGGGCGCGCCGAGCTCGGAGGGGGCCGGGGCGCGCCCGCCTTCGCACCCGAAGTGCTCTGACGGTATCCTCGATCGTTTTTGGTCACAGCCCGGCCATCATTCGATGGTGAACGGGCTTTGACACATTCGCCGCGTCCGCTATCACAGCAAGCGACGCGTCCAGGGCCCTTGCTTCATGGTTCACCGCCGACCCGCCGTTTCCGGACGCCGCCCCCTGCGGGCGCTTGTGCTGATGCCCGCATGGGCGCTTCTCCTCGCGGGATGCTGGGGCAGGGACAAGCCGGAGACGGAAGTCAACGTCGACCCGCCCGACCTCCTCTACAATCAGGCGCTCGCCAATCTCGAGGCAGGCGACGTACGCGAGGCGACCGAAAAGTTCGAGGCCATCGACAAGGATCACCCTTATTCGGAGGAAGCGCGCAAGGCGATGATCATGTCGGCGTTCCTCAATTTCCGCCGCAGCCGCTACCAGGACGCCATCACCGACGCGGAGCGCTACGTGACGCTCTTCCCGGCAACCGAGGACGCTGCCTACGCTCAGTATCTGATCGGAGAATCCTATTTCCGCCAGATCCCCGATGTGACGCGCGACCAGGACCTTTCGAACAAGGCGATGGAAGCGATGGGCGCGGTCATCCAGAAATATCCGGAGTCCGAATACGCCAACGATGCGCGCAACAAGATCGAGGTCGCGCGCGACCAGATCGCCGGCAAGGAGATGCAGATCGGCCGCTATTATCTGGAGCGGCGCGAATATCTGGCCGCGGTCAATCGCTTCAAGACTGTCGTGGAGGAGTACCAGACCACCCGGCACGTCGAGGAGGCGCTGCACCGGCTGACCGAAAGCTATCTGGCGCTCGGCATTGTGCCGGAGGCGCAGACGGCGGCTGCCGTGCTCGGGCACAATTTTCCCGACAGCGAGTGGTATCAGGACAGCTATCGCCTGCTGAACAAGGGCGGCCTGCAACCTGAGGAGAACACAGGCTCCTGGATATCCCGAGCCTTCGGCCGGGGATAGTCTCGGCTTTCGATGCTGGCCAGTCTCACCGTCCAGGACATCGTTCTCATCGACCGGCTCGGCATCGAATTCGGCGCCGG
>CAYTTC010000289.1:0-2865 GCA_964440525.1 uncultured Propylenella sp.
GCTTTCGAGCTGCCACATGCTGACCTTCATCGATCTCGCGCGGCGCGCCGGAGTGGTGATCGAATCCTACGAGGACGAGGCGGTCGGCGTGATGGAACGGATCGCGCCGCAGAGGATGGCGATCACCAAGGTCACGCTCAGGCCGAAGATCGTCTTCGGCAGCGCCACTCCGGACAAGGCGAAGCTCGACGAGTTGCACCACCAGGCGCATGAGCTCTGCTTCATCGCCAATTCCGTGAAGACCGAGGTCACAATCGAGGCGCGGCCGTGAAAATGCGGCGCGCAGAAGACGGCGACCTTGCGACCGTGACGGAGCTCACGCGCCGCGCCTACGAGCACTACATCCCGCTGCTTGGTGCCGAACCGCTCCCCATGACCGAGGACTATGCCCCACGAATTACTGCCGGCGAAGTTTGGCTGCTGGAGGATGAGAAGACTGCGGCCGGCCTGATCGTGCTGGAGAATCGGGACGACGCGCTCCTCATCTTTTCCGTCGTCGTTGCGCCCGCGCGCCAGGGGGCGGGGCTAGGGCAGCGGCTCCTCACCTTCGCCGAGGACCAGGCTCGTGGACGTGGCTTCAACACGCTGACGCTCTTCACCAACGCCAGGATGGAGCGGAACATTGCGATCTACCGTCGCTTTGGCTTCGTCGAGACGCGCCGTCGGGTGCATCCCACGCGCGCCGGCTTTGTGATCGTCGATATGAAAAAACAACTCGGCCGTGCCGAGAACCGGAGGTCTGCATAAGGAATGCGCTACCTTCCTCACACGACCCAGGACCGCGCCGACATGCTCCAAAAAATCGGCGCCAGCGCAATCGACGATCTCTTCGCCGACATCCCACCAAAGAAGCGGCTGACGAAGCCGCTCGACCTGCCGAAGCACAAGAGCGAGCTTGAGGTTTCACGCATCATGCGCGGCCTCGCGCGAAAAAACCGCGCGGCCGGCGACGGGCCGTTCTTCGTCGGCGCCGGCGCCTATCGGCATGCTGTTCCGGCCGCCGTCGACCACATCATTCAGCGCTCGGAATTCCTCACCTCCTACACGCCCTACCAGCCGGAGATCGCGCAGGGCACGTTGCAATATCTCTTCGAGTTCCAGACGCAGGTGGCGAACCTGACCGGCATGGAGGTCGCCAACGCCTCCATGTACGACGGCTCCACCGCGACCGGCGAGGCGGTGCTGATGGCGCATCGCGTGACCAGGCGGCGGAAGGCGGTCCTCTCCGGCGGCCTCCACCCACACTATCGCGAGGTGGTCGACACGCTCTCGCGCATGGCCGGCAACGCGCTCGTGTCGCTCGATCCCGATCCGCGCGGAACCGAGGATGTGATTTCCGCGATGGACGACAAGACGTCCTGCGTCGTCGTGCAGTCGCCTTCGTTCTACGGGCAGCTCGTCGATCTGAAGCCCATCGCCGAGAAGGCGCACGCGCACGGCGCGCTGCTCGTCGCCGTCTTCACCGAGGTCGTTTCGCTCGGGCTGCTGGAGCCGCCCGGCGCGCAAGGCGCCGACATCGTTGTCGGCGAGGGTCAAGGCATCGGCAATGCGCTGAATTTCGGCGGGCCCTATGTCGGGCTTTTCGCCACGAAACAGAAATTCATCCGCCAGATGCCCGGGCGGCTTTCCGGCATGACACTCGACGCGGAAGGAAAGCGCGGCTTCGTGCTGACGCTCTCGACCCGCGAGCAGCATATCCGCCGCGAAAAAGCGACCTCCAACATCTGCACCAATTCCGGGCTCTGCTGCCTCGCCTTCACAGCGCACATGACGCTTTTGGGCGAAACCGGCTTGCGGCAGCTCGCCGAGGCCAACCACGCCCGGGCCTGTCAGCTCGCCGACGCGCTCGCGAAAGTGCCGGGCGTGGAGGTGCTGAACGAGAGCTTCTTCAACGAATTCACGGTGAAGCTACCGAAGCCCGCCGCGCCAGTGGTCGAGGCGCTGGCGAAAAAGGGCATCATGGCCGGCGTGCCAGTCTCGCGGCTTCTCCCCGGCCGCGCCGACCTCGACAACCTTCTCGTCGTCGCCGCAACGGAAACGGTGATGGACTCTGACATACAGGCGTTTGCCGACGCGCTGAAGGAGGCCGTCCGATGAACGACCAGGGCCGCCCCACGCGCGCTGACGCGGTCGAGCCGAAGCGCGAGACCTTTACAGGCAATCGCGGGCTCGCCATCGAAGAGCCGCTGCTCTTCGAGATCGGCCGCGCGGACATCACCGGCGTCGACGTCGATGTGCCGGCAACGAAAGGCGACCGGCTCGGAAAGTATCACCGAAAAGCGCCGATCGACCTCCCCGCCCTCTCGGAGCCGGAGGCGATGCGGCACTATGTGCGGCTCAGCCAGAAGAACTATGCGATCGACCTCGGCATCTACCCGCTTGGCTCGTGCACGATGAAATACAATCCACGCCTCAATGAGCAGGTGGCGCGGCTTTCCGGTTTTGCCGACATCCATCCGCTGCAGCCGGCCTCCTCCGTGCCCGGCGCGCTGGAATTGATCCACGAGCTCGGCCGCTGGCTGCTGGAGATCACCGGCATGCATTCGGTCGCAATGACGCCGAAGGCCGGCGCGCATGGCGAGCTCTGCGGCATGATGGCGATCAAGGCCGCGCTGACGGCTCGTCGTGAGAACCGCAGCAAGGTCCTCGTGCCGGAATCGGCGCATGGCACCAATCCCGCGACGGCCGCGCTGCTCGGCTATTCCGTGGTGGCCGTGCCGGCGCGTGACGACGGGACTGTTGCAGCGGAAGACGTGCGTGCGAAGCTCGCAGAGCATCCAGGCGAAATTGCCGCGATTATGCTCACCAACCCGAACACCTGCGGCATTTTCGAGCCGCAAGTGGCGGAGATTGCCGAAGCGGTGC
>CAYTTC010000290.1:0-2863 GCA_964440525.1 uncultured Propylenella sp.
CCGCTTGGCGGCGGCATCGCAATCGGCGTCATGCCGCTCCTCAGCCTCGTCGCGGCCGTGCTCGTGGTGCTCCTGCTCAACCAGCTCTTTTACCGAACCGGCCTCGGGCGTGCGCTCCGCGCCACATCCGACGACAGCGAGACCGCGCAGCTGATGGGCATCGACAACAACCGCATCTACGCGACTGCCATGGGGCTCGCCATGGCGGTTTGCGCCGTGGCGGCGTTCTTTCTCGGCAGCCGCGCGCCCTTCGATCCGTCGATCGGTCCGGCGCGTCTGATCTACGCGTTCGAGGCGGTCATCATCGGCGGCCTCGGCAGCCTTTGGGGGACGCTCGCCGGCGGTATCGTCGTCGGCGTGGCTCAGACGATCGGCGCGCGCATCAATCCGGAATGGCAAATCCTTGCCGGTCACGTCGCGTTTCTGATTGTGCTCGTTCTCCGTCCGCGAGGGCTTTTTCCGCGCGCCGTCGATTGAGCATGAGTGAGGCCCTCCCGCCCGTCGTCACCTCGCGCCGCTTCGCGGTCGAGACGAACGCGCGTCCGCTGGCGATTGCCGGGCTCGCGCTCGCCGGAATCGTACTCGTCGTGCTCCCGGTTTTCGCCGGCCGCGCGGCGCTGCAGGATCTCTTCTTCCTCTTCACCATGCTGGCGCTCGCCCAATACTGGAATCTTCTTGCCGGCTATGCCGGGCTGGTCTCGATCGGCCAGCAGGCTTTCGTCGGGCTCGGCGCCTACACGCTCTTCTGGGCGACGCTTGTCGCAGGCCTCGATCCTTTCCTCGCGATTCTCGCCGGTGGCGTCGTTGCGGGCGCGCTGGCGCTACCGACGGCGCTCGTCGTGTTCCGCCTGCGCGGCGCCTATTTCGCCATCGGCACATGGGTGGCGGCGGAGGTTTTTCGCCTGCTTCTCGCGCAGTTCAAGCAGCTCGGCGGGGGCACCGGCACCTCGCTTGGGCCCGACATCGCCAATTCGCTCGCCGGCCTGACATGGGTCGCCGACACATTCGGCGTCCGCACTTCCGCCGCGCGCGACATCATCACCTATTGGGCAGCGCTCGTTCTTCTCGTGGGTACGCTGGCGCTGGTCTATGCGCTGCTCCGCTCGCGCCGCGGCCTGGCGCTCGCGGCGATCCGCGATTCTGAAGCCGCCGCCGATAGCCTCGGCGTCGACGCTTTTCGCACCAAGCTCGTCGTCTATGTCCTCACAGCCTTCGGCACCGGCATGGTCGGCGCGCTCATCTATTTCCAGAAGGCGCGCATCTCCCCCGACGCCGCCTTTTCGGTCCTCGACTGGACCGCCTATGTCATCTTCATCGTGGTGATCGGCGGGATAGGCACGATCGAAGGCCCGATCATCGGCGCGATCGTCCTCTATCTGCTGCAAGATTATCTCGCGAGCTTCGGCGCCTGGTACCTGATACTGCTCGGCGCGCTCGCGATTCTCATCATGCTGGTCGCGCCCGGCGGCATATGGGGCTTCGTGGCGCAGCGCTTCGACATCCAGATTTTTCCCGTCCGCCGCCGGCTGACGACGCGCTCCGATTGAAGGCTCGCTAGCCGCTGATCGTCGCCAGCGCTTGCGCGAGATCCGAAACAAGGTCGTCGGGGTGTTCGATGCCAACGGAGAGACGGATCGTGGCATCGGTCACCCCAATGCGGTCACGCACCTCCTTCGGGACTCCGGAATGGGTCGTGGAGGCCGGGTGACAGGTGAGCGATTCCGTGCCGCCAAGCGACACGGCGAGCTTGATGATTTTTAGCGCGTCGAGCACGCGGAACGCCTCGGCCTCGCCGCCGCGGACGTGGAAGGCAAGCGTCGATCCGGGAGCGTCGCACTGCGCTTCGTAGACTTTTCGCTCCGGCGAGCCCTCTGCCAGGAAGCTTAGATGGTCGACGCGCGACACGGCCGGGTGCAACTTCAGAAAGTCCGCCACGATCTGCCCATTGCGGGTCCCTGCATTCATGCGAAGGCTCAGCGTCTCCAGCGACCGCGCGATCATCCAGCAAGGGAACGCATCGAGCTGCGTGCCAATAGCTGAGCGGAGCGCCCGCACCGGCTTGATCACCGCTTTCGAGCCGAGCGCGGCGCCGGCAATCAGATCGGAGTGGCCTCCGACGTATTTGGTCAGCGAATAGACAGAAACGTCGGCGCCATGGATCAGCGGCTTCTGAAAAAGCGGACCGAGAAGCGTGTTGTCGCATACCACCACGGGCGTGTTGCCTTGCGCCGCGCCGATCTCATCGGCGAGCTTTCGCACCAGAGCGATGTCGACCAGCGTGTTGAGAGGGTTCGAAGGCGTCTCGATCATGATGATCGAGACGCGCCCCAGAGCCTTTGCCTCCTCGACCGCTTTTCGGACGCTCGCCTCGTTCACTCCATCTGCGAAGCCGACGGCTTTCATATTCATCGCCGTCAATGTCTTCGTTATGAGTGTCTCCGTCCCCCCGTAGAGCGGTTGCGAATGCAGGATGACGTCGCCCGGGCGAGCGTAGGCAAGCAGCGTGGTGGCGATCGCCGACATGCCGGACGAAAACAGCAGCCCCGCCTCCGCATCCTCAAAAATCTTCAAGCGATCTTCGACGATCTCGGCATTCGGATGATTGAAGCGGCTGTAGACGAGACCCGCAACCTCGCCAGCCGGAGGCTCCCGTCGTCCCGATACGTAATCGAAGAAATCTTTTCCGTGCTCGGCGCTCTTGAACACGAACGTTGACGTCAGAAACACCGGCGGCTTTACCGCGCCCTCCGAAAGCTGCGGATCGTAGCCATAGCCGAGCATGAGGGTCTCGGGCCTCAGCATGCGATTGCCGATGCGGTCTCTGTGGTAGCGATCCTCGGACATGGCGCGACTCGGGTTAGGG
>CAYTTC010000291.1:0-2844 GCA_964440525.1 uncultured Propylenella sp.
GCGCACAAGGCCGAGCACGAGGGGGTCGTCTGCGTCGAGGCGATCAAAGGCCTGAAACCGCACGCGATCGACAAACTCAAAATCCCCGGCTGCACCTATTGCAACCCGCAGATCGCCTCCGTCGGCCTGACCGAGACGAAGGCCAAGGAAGCCGGGCGCGAGGTGAAGGTCGGCCGCTTCCCCTTCCTCGGCAACGGCAAGGCGATCGCGCTCGGCGAGCCGGAGGGGCTGGTGAAAACCATCTTTGATGCAAAGACCGGGCAGCTTCTCGGCGCCCATATGGTCGGGGCGGAAGTGACCGAGCTCATTCAAGGTTTCGTAGTCGCTATGAACCTGGAAACCACCGAGGAAGAGTTGATCCAGAGCGTCTTCCCGCACCCGACGCTGTCGGAAACGATGCACGAGAGCGTGCTTGACGCGTACGGGCGGGTCATCCACGTATAGCTGCAGGAAAAGCCCGCACGGAGGCGGGTTCTGGCTTGGGAGGAGAGCACGATGGAAGGTTTCGGCTGGATCATGACGGTCGTCATTGGCGGGCTTGCGGGCTGGATCGCCGAGAAGATCATGAAGAGTGACATGGGGCTGATCGGGAACATCATCCTCGGTGTTATCGGCGCCGTTATCCTGAATGCCATCCTCGCCGGCCTGTTCGAACGCACTCTTTACGGCTTCTGGGGTCAATTGCTTGTTGCCGTCATCGGCGCTTGCATCGTCATCTTCGGTTGGCGGCTCATTCGCGGCCGCAGGTGACGGCGGCCGGACCGAAAGGACCTCGTGGTCACTCTAATCGACACACTGGCACGGCCCGCGGACGGAAATGCCCGTCCTCGCCATCCGGAGAAGGCGCACCGGCCGGATAATCCCGTGCTGCGCAAGCCGGACTGGATCCGCGTTCGCGCGCCGGGCTCGGCCGAATGGGCGGAGACGCGCAACATCGTGCGCGAAAACAAGCTCGTCACCGTCTGCGAGGAGGCCGGCTGCCCGAATATCGGCGAGTGCTGGTCGAAGAAGCACGCCACCTTCATGATTTTGGGCGACACCTGCACCCGCGCCTGCGCGTTCTGCAATGTGAAGACCGGGCTCCCCGGCGCCGTCGATGCCGGCGAACCAGATCGCCTCGCCGACGCAGTCGCCAAGATGGGGCTGAAGCATGTCGTGGTGACGTCGGTCGATCGCGACGATCTCGACGACGGCGGGGCAGGGCACTTCGCCGCCGTGATCCGCGCAGTGCGCGCCCGCTCGCCGCAGACGACGATCGAGGTGTTGACTCCCGACTTCCTGCGCAAGGAGGGGGGGATCGAGACGGTGATCGCGGCGAGGCCCGACGTCTTCAACCACAATCTCGAAACTGTGCCGTCGCTCTATCTGACGGTCCGCCCCGGCGCCCGCTACTTTCACTCGATCCGGCTGCTGCAGCGGGTGAAGGAGATCGACCCAAAAATGTTCACCAAGTCCGGCATCATGGTCGGCTTGGGCGAGGAGCGGAACGAAGTTTTGCAGCTCATGGACGATCTCAGGTGCGCCGACGTCGATTTCCTCACCATCGGCCAGTACCTGCAGCCGACCAGAAAACACCACGAGGTGAAGGCCTTCATCACGCCGGAAGCTTTCAAGTCCTACGAGACGATCGCCTATTCGAAGGGCTTTCTGCTCGTCTCGGCGAGCCCGCTCACCCGCTCGTCGCATCACGCGGGCGAAGATTTCGCGCGGCTTCGGGCCGCCCGCTCCGCCCGCGCCTGATCAGGTTCGATGCCGGAATTCCGGACGCACCGCCGCGTCGCGCATTCGGCCGAAGAGATGTTTCGGCTGGTCGCCGATGTGGAGCGGTATCCGGAATTCGTGCCGTTCTGCGAGCGGCTGACGGTGCGTGGCCGCCGCACCGACGGGGAGCGGGAGGTCCTCGTCGCCGACATGAGCGTCGGCTACAGAATGGTCCGCGAAACCTTCGCGTCAAAGGTGACCATCGACCGTCAAACCCTTCTAATCCATGCGGATTATCTCGACGGCCCTTTTCGCACTATGGAGAACAGCTGGACTTTTCGGCCGCTTCCCGATGGTGGCTCGGAGATCAGCTTCGCCATAAAATACGAGTTCCGCAGCCGCGCTCTGGCGCTCCTGATGGGCGCCGTCTTCGACCGCGTTTTTCGCGCCTTCGCCGGCGCCTTCGAGAAGCGCGCTGACCAGATCTACGGGAAGCGAACGACGCCCAAGTCGTGATTTAGTCGCGCAGGTCCTGCGCAATTCTGAAGACCGCGGCGACAGTCGCCAGCCGGATTGCGCGGCGGCCAATATCTCCGAAGTGGATCTCTTTGTGCACCACCGGCCTGTTCCGCCGCGCGGCCGCCAGATGCACCAGTCCGACGGGCTTTATCTCCGTGCCGCCGCCGGGCCCGGCGACGCCCGTGACGGCAAGGGCAAGGTCGGCACGAGAATGTTCGAGCGCGCCCATCGCCATCGCCCGCGCCACCTCCTCGCTGACGGCGCCGTGCCGTTCGATCAGTTTGGCAGGCACGCCGAGTTGCTCGGTCTTGGCCTCGTTGGAATAGGTGACGAAGCCGCGCTCCAAAACGTCGGAGGAGCCGGGCACCTCGGTCAGGATCGCGGCAATGAGTCCGCCGGTGCAGGATTCGGCGGTGGCAAGCTTCACACCCCTTTCGCGGCAGGCGGCCAAAAGCTGCGATGCCATGGCGACAAGCGCGTCGAAATCGGGGATCATGACTCGACGGGGAGGGCGACCGTGGCCACCGCCAGCGCGACGATCCCTTCACCGCGGCCAGTAAAACCCATCCTCTCGCTGGTCGTCGCCTTCACGCCGACGCGGCCGGCGTCGATCCCGGCGATGCC
>CAYTTC010000292.1:0-2843 GCA_964440525.1 uncultured Propylenella sp.
ATTGCGATGCCGTCGGGTGGGGGCATCCACTCCATCATAAACGCGCAGCCATAGCCGGATGGATGCGAGCTTGACGAAGGCAAGATAGTTGGCAGCGAGCTTGTCGTATCGCGTGGCGACGCGCCGACACTACTTGATCTTGTTGAAGAACCGTTCGACCAGATTACGGGCTCGGTAGAGGTAGGGGCTGAAGCAGATCGGCTCTTTGCGATTGCGTTTCGGCGGGATATTTGCCCACGCGCCTTTCTGACTCGCTAACTCCCTGATCCAGTCGGCGTCATATCCGCGATCTGCCAGCAACATCGTTCGTGGTTGCAATGCCGCCAGCAGAACCGAACAAAGCCGATTGTCATGCGCCTCACCAGGCGTGAGGCCGAGGCGCACCGGCAGGCCATCGGCGTCCACGACCGCATGAATCTTGCTTGTCAGTCCGCCTCGCGAGCGCCCCATTTGTTGCTCGCGATTGCCCGCGATGCAGGCCCCGTGCTGATGCACGCGCACGACAGACGTATCGATCATCTGCACCGCCGCGTTATGAGCAGCGGCGAGGGCATCCATGATCCGATCCCAAACGCCAGCCTGCCGCCAGCGAACGAAGCGATTGTAGCAAGTCGTATGGGGACCGTAGCTTTCCGGCAGATCGCGCCACGGCGCACCTGATCGTAAGACCCAAAAGATCCCGTTGAGAATACGCCGGTCATCCACACGAGGAATGCCGCGTGGCTTGTTCGGGAGCATCGGCCTGATGATGCCCCACTCATAGTCGCTGAGTTTATACCGCATGATCCGAAGCTCCGAAGGGGAAGCTGGAATCACCCTATGGAAGCGCAATCAAGGCCTCATCCGCGCTTCCGGAAGTGATGCTAAAGCGGACATCACGCCGGGTCGGCTAAACGGGGATTATTGACCCACTCCGGACCTCCGACACTGATAGACTCGGAGATTGGTGCTAGTCTCCGTCGCGTCATTCTCTGAAAGCACCCGCCGCGATGGTCGATGCACGGATCCAACGCCGATTGGCCGCTGTCCTTGCCGCCGATGTTGTTGGCTACAGCCGGTTGATGGAAGAGGACGAATCCGAGACCATGGCCGCGCTCAAGGCCAGGCGAAAGGACGTGCTGCAACCTGTCGTTAAACGGCACCAGGGGCGCGTCTTTAAGCTCACCGGGGACGGGGTGCTTGTCGAGTTCAGCAGTGCGGTCAATGCCGTGCAGTGCGCCATTGATCTGCAGCAGGCGATGGCCGCCGCGAATCGCGAGTTACCCCCGGCTCGCGGCATCGTGTTGCGCATTGGCATCAATCTCGGAGATGTCATTGTCGAAGGGAGCGATCTCTACGGCGATGGCGTCAACGTGGCGGCTCGACTTGAGGGATTGGCCGAACCGGGGGGCATTTGCGTATCTCGCAGTGTCTACGACCAGGTCAAACGAAAGGTCGAAGTTGGCTTCGACGAACTTGGCCCGCACGCGGTCAAGAACATATCCGAGCCGTTGCATGTCTATAGTGTGCGTTCGCAGGTGTCCGCCACGCGGGAGCGCGACGGGTCGGATCAGCAGCCGTTGCGATTGCCGGCCAAGCCGTCGATTGCCGTCTTGCCTTTCACAAATATGAGCAATGACTCCGACCAAGAGTCGTTTGCAGACGGATTGACCGAAGATCTGATCACAGACCTATCCAGGAATGCCGGACTGTTCGTGATCGCCCGCAATTCGACCTTTGCCTACAAGGGGAAATCCGTGGACGCGCGCCGGGTCGCGCAAGACCTTGGCGTCCGCTATCTCTTGCAGGGGAGCGCGAGGCGGGCCGCTGGACGAGTGCGGATCAACGTCCAGCTGATCGATGCGGTTGGCGGGAGCCATCTCTGGGCGGAACGCTTCGACAGAAGCCTGGAGGACATCTTCGCAGTCCAGGACGAGGTGACTGGCAAGATCGTCGAGGCTCTGGTGGGGCGGTTGGCCGGGCCGCCGCCCCGCAAACGTCCGAAGAGCCTTGAGGCCTATGACCTCTGCGTGCGCGCCCGCATCCTGAACGACCAGTCGCCGCAGGCGGCGCAGGAAGCTTATCTGCTGCTCAGGCGGGCGATCGCCCTCGATCCAGTCTATGCCGAGGCGCACGGCTTGCTTGCCACCAACCGGTGGATCGGGTGGGTGCATTTCGGGGAACCGGAGGATCCAAACCGAAGGCTGGCGCTGGAATTGGCGGAGAAGGCCGTCGCGCTCGACCCGAACGACGCTGGCTGCCGCGGGGTGCTCGGCGTGATACTCGCGTACGAGCGGCGGTGGACGGAATCGGATGCCGAATTCGCGGCCGCGCTTCAGCTCGATCCGAACGACGCCGATGCCTGGGCGGACCTGTCGGATATTTCAGTCATGGCGGGGCGGGTGACGGATGGGCTCGAGCAGATCCGGAGGGCGTTTCGGCTCAACCCGTATCCGCCGGTTTGGTACTACCTGCTCCTTGGGCAGGCGCAATACGCTGCACGCCAGTATGAGTCCGCCGTCGTGACTCTCCACCACGAAGAGACATATCGGACCGGATCGCGCAAATTCCTGGCGGCGAGCCTGGCGCAACTCGGGAGGCTGGAGGAGGCGCGGCGGGAGGTGGAAATGTTCCTGGTGAGCAACCCCCACTTCACAATCAGCCACTGGGTCGCTTCGCAACCGCTCCGTGACGTGGCCACGCTTGAGCATTTCGTGGACGGATGCCGCAAGGCGGGACTTCCGGAATGACAGCGGCGAATTTGGGCGCCGTCCGCTGTTGGCGCTTCTCAGAAGTCGCCGCGCGCGTTGAGCATGTCCGAGTTCGGGCTCTTAGCGGACATGACGCGGACGGCCACCCACTTC
>CAYTTC010000293.1:0-2817 GCA_964440525.1 uncultured Propylenella sp.
GGTCCGCCGCCTTCCAACCCTCGATCGTTCCCCTGTGTCCGTCCGTATCGCGCCGCCCTTCGAAGCCGCCGGCGACGTTGTAGCAACGCGAATAACCAACGGCGGTCATCGCCGCCGCCGCGGCAGCGCTGCGCGCGCCGGAGCGACAGATGAAGAAAACCGGAGCATCGGGAGGCGAGCCCTGCTTCTTCAACGCGGCATCCAGCGTTTCCGCGAATGCGGGAATGATCTCTCCAGAGGGAAAGCCCTGCCATTCGACGCGGAGCAGCGGCGCACCGATCTTTGTTAGATCGGGCAGCCCCACATAGCTCCATTCGGCCGCGGTTCGGACATCGACGAGCGCCGCGCCTGGCTCGCTTGCCAGCGTGCTCCAGGCCTCCTCAGGCGTGACGTCGGCTTGATATCCCCGCACCATCGAACACAATGCTCCCGCCGCCGGCTGAAGCTCATTTCAGCCGTGCCACCTACGCGGATCAAAATTGATGTGACAGCCCCTCAAGACATGAAGAGCATGCCGTTGACCTCCCCGGAGGGAGAGACGCACGTCCCAGGCAACTCGACCTGGCGAGGAACGAAAAAACTGCTTCACGCGGAAGGATGCAAACTGACTTTTCTTCCGCCGCCTCTTCTTACTCGTTCCGCTGCCGGGCTCGCACCGTCCGCCTGACCATAGCAAAGGGAGGTCGCCAGTAAACCAGTCAATGCATGATATGAGGGGTCGACGAAAGGTGGGGACGGGTGGCCTACCGATCGCGCAATGGCAAACCCAAGCGACTCCAAATCATTGCGCACCGCGTGCGCCTTTGAAGTGATCCATATTGCACACCAAGTTTTTTTTCGCCGCGCATCTTGACTCGACGTAACCCGCGCAGAAATCCGGGTCCCGGTTTGGCACCCTCCGTAACTAGCTGATATAACTCAAGAATTTGGAGCGGGTTTTGGCGATCCGACTCGCTGCAGCAGCGCGCCGGCATCGCGCATCCGCGGCTACTATGGATAAGCTCTTGTTATATCTCGCACTAACGAAGGCCTTGGTCCGCGCGCCGGATTGAACATGCCTCGCGAGCGATTGCAGTTTATGCGAGCGCTTCCACCCGATGGCTAAGGCGCGATACTTTGCGGGAGGCGGCGTTGCGATGGACAAGGCCCTTGGTGGCCGCCTTCATGATCTGCGGCTGTGCTGCGGTGAGCGCCGCCCGCGCCGCGTTCTTGTCGCCGGAGGCGATCGCCTCCTCGACCTTGCGGATGAAACTGCGCATGCGCGTGCGGGGGACCGTGTTGATCGATGTCCTGCGTGCGATCTTGCGCTCGGCCTTTTTGGCCGAAGTGGTGTTTGCCATATGCCTTCCTGAGTCCTGAAGCGCGTCGCCGGTGCTTGGCTCGCGACGCAGCGGCGAGAGCAAGGCGGCAAAACGACAACCGCGGCCGACGGGCCGCGGATCAGCGGCCAGCCCTATAGGCGGCTGACGGGCTTTCGTCAAGAAAAAGCACGGCAATCCGGTCAGCGTCCGCGGAATTGCAGTGGCCGCTTCTCGAGGAACGCCGCCATGCCCGCCTTCTGGTCCTTGCTCGCGAAAAGCGCGCCGCGTGGCTCGGATGGAGCGAAGCGTAATCCGGGACTGAACGGGGCCGGGTAGATGGGTCCCCGCATTTCGCTCCGCTCCATGCGGGCTACGGAACTCTTACCGTTGACATGCCGGGCAATAGAAGGTCGATCGGCCCGACTGGACGATACGGCGGATTTTGCCGTCGCGCCGCGGGCACGGCTTCCCCTCGCGGTCGTAGACGGCGAAGCGGTGCTGGAAGAGGCCGAGCTCGCCGTTCGCCTGCACATAGTCTCGCAAGGACGAGCCGCCGGCGGCGATTGCTTCGGCGATGACCGCCCGCACCGCCTCGACCAGCCGCACGAGCCGCTCGCTTGGCGCACCGTCGGCACGTACGACTGTGCCAGAAGCGCGCTTCGGTGACAGGCGCGCGCGCCAGAGCGCCTCGCAGACATAAATGTTGCCAAGGCCGGCGATCACCCGCTGGTCGCCAAGGATGGCCTTCAGCGGCGCGGCGCGTCCGGCAAAGCGCGGCGCCAGTGCCTCGGCCGAAAGCTCGTTGCCGGTAGGCTCGAGGCCGAGGTTTTTCAACAGCGGATGGGCGTCAAACTCTTTTCGCGGGATCAGGAGCATGAAGCCAAAGCGGCGCGGGTCGTTGTAGACGACGCGCGATCCATCGGTGAGGTGGAAGACGACGTGGTCGTGCGCGGCGGTCTTTTGGCGCTCGTAGGATAAGGGGTCGCTCTTTACCCGCTGTGCGCTCTGGCGGCCGCCCGCCTTGATGCGGCCCCTCTCGATGCGGAACGATCCCGACATACCGAGATGCATGAGGAGCACGGTTCCGTCGTCGAGCTCGGCCAAGAGATATTTGGCGCGGCGGCGAAGCGCGGTGATCCGCAGTCCTTTTAGGCGCGCTGCGAAGCGCCTCGAAAAGGGAAAGCGAAGATCGGCACGCCGTAGCTCGACCCGCTCGATCTCGGCCCCTTCCAGAACCGGCGCCAGTCCGCGCCTGACCGTCTCCACCTCGGGAAGCTCGGGCATCGATCGTTTTCCCCACGTTTCCCGCCTTAATGGCGCGGCAAGGCGCGTTCCTTTATGGTCGCGCCGGCTTCATACAGCAATTTCCGCCGAGCCATGAGTAAGAGCGCCCCCTTCGGCTTCGAGAGCGTCCTGCTTGAGGACAAGCAGGCGATGGTCGACGACGTCTTTTCGAGCGTCGCGCACCGCTACGATCTGATGAACGACCTGATGTCGGGCGGGCTGCACCGGCTGT
>CAYTTC010000294.1:0-2816 GCA_964440525.1 uncultured Propylenella sp.
CTGAAGGAAAAGGCCGGCCTCGCCATCGTGCTGGTCGAGCAATATCTCGATTTCGCTCGGGAGCTTGCCGATCGGATCGCGATCATGGATCGTGGCGAGGTCGTTTTTTCGGGTACCGCCGCGGATCTCGATGACCCTGCCGTTCGCCGCCACCTCACCGTCTGAGTTTTCGGCCGAAGCCCCTCCCCGCCTGCAGCGGAGCGAGGGAGCGGCGCGGATCGCGTTCAAATGGAGCCGCGGCGGAACGCGCCTCGATCGGCTTTTTCAATCCGGCGCGGCAAAGGTGAGGTTGCCTCATGTTCCTGCGAACGAGCCGCCGCTGGCGGTGCTCATCAATACGGCGGGCGGTCTGACAGGCGGCGACCGAATGTCGGCCGAGGTCACGCTCGCGACCAACTGCCACGCCGTCGTGACGACCCAGGCTTGCGAGAAAATCTACCGCTCGGCGTCGGGATCGGCCGAGATCGGCACGCGCCTGACCCTGGCCGAGGGCGCGCGTCTCGATTGGCTGCCGCAGGAGACGATTCTCTTCGACGGGGCGAGGCTGGCGCGACGTCTCGAGGCCGATCTTTCTCCCAGCGCCGAGCTTCTCATCGTCGAGGCGGCGATCTTTGGCCGTTCCGCGCGCGGAGAGACCGTGCGCTCGGGGCTCTTCACCGACCGCTGGCGAATTCGGCGGGATGGCAGGCTGATCTTCGCGGACGATCTGCGTTTCGATTGGGCTGATGCCGATCTCTTGAGCAGGCCCGCCGTGCTCGCCGGCGCCGCCGCCATGGCCACGATCCTGCTCGTAACGGAGGAGCCAGCGCGAGACCTGTCGGCGCTCCGTGAGATCGTCGGCGATAGCGGCGGCGTCAGCGCCTGGAACGGCAAGCTCCTTGTCCGCCTCACTGCGAAGACCGGCGAGGCACTTCGGCACACGCTTGTCCCGGCGCTCGTCGCGCTTCGTGACGGCGCCAGCCTCCCGAAATTCTGGCGGATCTGAAAGCATGAACCTCACGCCGCGTGAAAAAGACAAGCTGCTCATCTCCATGGCCGCGATC
The DNA here is from genome assembly GCA_964440525.1 of uncultured Propylenella sp. Lineage (GTDB taxonomy): Bacteria > Pseudomonadota > Alphaproteobacteria > Rhizobiales > Afifellaceae > DASWJZ01. Next base: position 1,044 of record CAYTTC010000294.1, read on the forward strand.
GTGGCGCGGCGGCGCCTGGACCGGGGCGTAAAACTCAATCACCCGGAGGCGATCGCGCTGATCAGTGATTTCGTGGTGGAAGGCGCGCGCGACGGCCGCTCCGTCGCGGAGCTGATGGAAGCCGGCGCGCATGTCGTCACCCGCGGACAAGTGATGGAGGGCGTTGCCGAGATGATCCACGATGTGCAGGTCGAAGCGACTTTTCCGGACGGCACCAAGCTCGTCACCGTCCACGAGCCGATAAGGTAGGACATGATGATTCCAGGCGAAATTATTCCTGTTGCTGGCGAAATCGAGCTGAATGTCGGCGCGAAAACCGTCACGCTCTCAGTCGCCAATACGGGCGACCGGCCGATCCAGGTGGGCTCGCACTACCATTTCTTCGAGACGAACCCGGCGCTCGAATTCAACCGCGCCAAAGCACGCGGCATGCGGCTCGACATCGCGGCCGGGACCGCCGTGCGTTTCGAGCCGGGGCAAACGCGCGACGTGACGCTAGTGCCGTACGGCGGCGCACGGCGAGTGTTCGGATTCCGCCAATCCCTGATGGGAGATTTGTGATCGGTGTCCTAAAGTGCTATGTAATACTCAGAAAGCTGGAAAGGAGGACGTTGGATGCCTTACCAAGGCGATACGACGCTCACCGTCAAAGGACAAGTGACTATTCCGGCTGAAATTCGCGAAAGGATGGATCTCCAGCCCGGCGATAAATTGCGGTTCAGCCTGACCGAGAGCGGCAAGCTCACGGTCGAGCCGCGGCGGCGGCGAAGCATCTTTGATAGTCTCGACACGCTGAAACTCCCGGCGCTCGGACGACCGCTCGAACAGGCCGACGTCGACGAAGCCATAACCGAGGCAATGGCCGATCAGGAAAGGCGCAGCCGCCGTCCAAAGCCGTGATCGGAATCGATACCAATGTGCTGCTTCGGTTCTTCGGCGCCGACGATGACGATCCGCGGCAAGCACATTTGGCACGTGAGCTCGTGAGGTCCGAAGCGCCGGTGTTCGTCAATCCAATCGTGCTTGCCGAGTTCGTGTGGACGCTCCGCCGCACCTATAAGCTCGACCGTGCGGAAATCTGTGCGCGCTTGGCAGGCATTCTGGGCGCACCAGAATTCACTTTGCTGTTTCCGGAAGCAACCCGGCATGCCTTTGAGCGATATCGCTCAGGTGGCGCGGATTTTGCTGACTACCTCATCAGCGAGATCGACCAGGCGATGGGCTGCGCGAGCACGATCACCTTTGACAAGGATGCCGCCAAAAGCCCGAACTTCACGAAACTCACCCGATAGAGAACGTTCCCGATGCCCGCCCTTCTCACACGCGCCGCTTATGCCCAGATGTTCGGGCCGACCGTCGGCGATAAGGTCCGCCTCGCCGACACGGAGCTCTTTGTCGAGGTCGAGGAAGACTTCACCACCTATGGCGAGGAGGTGAAGTTCGGCGGCGGCAAGGTGATCCGCGACGGCATGGGCCAGAGCCAGGTGAGCCGCGCCGGCGGCGCCGTCGACACCGTCATCACCAACGCTCTCATCATCGACCATTGGGGGATCGTGAAGGCCGATATCGGCCTGAGGGACGGAAAAATCGCCGCGATCGGCAAAGCCGGAAATCCGGACACGCAACCGGGCGTCGACATCATCATCGGCCCGGGCACCGAAGCGATCGCCGCCGAAGGCAAGATCGTCACTGCGGGCGCGATGGACGCGCATATCCACTTCATCTGCCCGCAGCAGATCGAAGAGGCGCTGATGTCGGGCGTCACCACCATGC
>CAYTTC010000295.1:0-2802 GCA_964440525.1 uncultured Propylenella sp.
GTCACGGAATGGATTGCCGGGTCATCCTCCGGTTTAACCGGAGGACCGGCAATGACGACATACCGGGGCGCCAACTCCCTCCGCCCTCGTTCAACTTTGAAGCCGACCTAAAGCGCCGCCTCTATCGCGTCGATGAGGTCGACCTTCTCCCAGGAAAATCCGCCGTCCGTCTCCGGCTCGCGACCGAAATGGCCATAGGCGGCGGTGCGTGCGTAGATCGGCTTGTTCAGGGCGAGATGCTGGCGGATGCCGCGCGGCGAGAGATCCATCGCCTCGCCGAGCGCGACCTCGAGCTGGCCTGCCTCGACCCGGCCGGTGTCATGCAGATCGACATAGATCGACAGCGGCTTCGACACGCCGATCGCGTAGGAGAGCTGAATGGTGCAGCGATCGGCGAAACCGCCGGCCACCACGTTCTTGGCGAGGTAGCGCGCCGCATAGGCCGCCGAGCGGTCGACCTTGGTCGGGTCCTTGCCGGAAAAGGCGCCGCCACCATGCGGCGCCGCGCCGCCATAGGTATCGACGATGATCTTGCGGCCGGTGAGTCCGCAATCGCCGTCCGGGCCGCCGATGACGAATTTTCCCGTCGGGTTGACGTGCCAGGTGGTCTTGCCGTTGATCCAGCCCTCCGGCAGCGACTGGCGCACATAGGGAGCGACGATCTCCCGGACGTCCTCCGATTCAAGCTTCGGATCGACATGCTGGGTGGAAACTACGATGGAGTTGACGCCGATCGGCACCCCGTCCTCGTAAGCGATGGTCACCTGCGACTTGGCGTCCGGGCCGAGCGCCGTCTCGCGGCCCGAGCGCCGCGCCTCCGCCATCAGCCGCAGGATCTTGTGGGCGTAGAGGATCGGCGCCGGCATCAGCTCCGGCGTTTCCCGGCAGGCATAGCCGAACATGATCCCCTGATCGCCGGCGCCTTCGTCCTTGTTGTCCTTGCTGTCGACGCCCTGCGCGATGTCGGCCGATTGCTCGTGCAGCAGCACCTCGATCGACGCGTGCTGCCAATGGAAGCCTTCCTGTTCGTAGCCGATGTCGCGGATTGCATCGCGCGCCAGGCTCTCGACCATCTTGGCGTCGACGCTTTTTGAGCCGCGCACCTCTCCCGCAATGACTACGCGGTTGGTGGTGGCGAGCGTCTCGCAGGCGACGCGCGCTTCCGGCATCGCGCGGATATGCGCGTCAACGACAGCATCGGAGATGCGGTCGCAGAGCTTGTCCGGATGGCCCTCCGAAACCGACTCGCTGGTGAAGAGGTAGTTGCGATGTGACATGGCGGGCCCTTGATGACGATTTTGCGTGGGGATGGCGATCGGCCGCGCAGTCGCGGTCGCGGGCCGAGACTGTTCCCCACCGCTTCGCGTGTCGTCAAGGTGTTTAGCCGTCGCCGCGCGGACGCGGCTGCGCGGTCAGGCGGATTGATCCTCCGCCAGCGCGCGCACCAGCTCCACCACTTTGCGCCGCACTTTCGGGTTTTTGATGCGGGTGAAGGCGCGGCTGAGATCCAGCCCCTCCGAGGTGGACATGAAGTCCATCATGAAGGTGGCGCTCTCCTCTTTCATGCCGCCATGCGCGGCCGGGCTCGGGTCGGGAAAGAAAAACGCCACCGGCACTTCGAGCGCGTCGGACATCGCCTGCAGCCGGCTCGCGCCGACGCGGTTCGTCCCCTTCTCGTATTTCTGGATCTGCTGGAATGTGATGCCGAGCTTCTCGCCAAGCTTCTCCTGGCTGAGGCCGAGCATCTTGCGCCGCATTCTTATTCTGCCGCCGACATAGATGTCTGTTGGATTTGGTTTTTTGCCCGTTTTTTGTGGACCCTCGATCACAGCGCCCTCACGAATCCGTTACTGATTGTTCGGAGCCCCCGCCCCGGTGAACCAAGTGCTGACGGCACCAGGTGGAAGATCAGCGAACCGACTCGCCCAAAAGGCGAGCCGTGCGACGCCGTAGATGAACAAGTCAATCATACAGCGGACGCCCGGTAAAGAATCTTTGTAGTAACTGTCAACATGCAGACAGCCAGAGATAGCAGGAATACTAGGGCGCGCCACTGAGCGTAGAAAGGAAGTGGAATCGAAGCGGGAAGGCGAGCCTCGATCATCGTCGCTTCGCCCAGGCGGGCGAGCGTAATATTCCGCCCATAAGGGTCAATGACCGACGAAATCCCGGTATTCGCGGCGCGCACGAGCGGCAATCCCTCCTCCACGCTCCGCACGCGCGCCTGATGGAAATGCTGGTAGGGGCCGGTGGTGCGGCCAAACCACCCGTCATTCGTCAGGTTGAGCAGGAAAGCCGGCCGCGGACCCTCGCCGACGACCTCGCCGGAGAAAATGACCTCGTAGCAGATGAGCGGGAGGAACGGCGGGGCGAACGGCAATGCGAGCGGTCGCCGAAACGGGCCAGGCGAGAAGGCGCTCGGCACCAATTGCTGAATTCCGTAGCGGCCAAGCAGATCGCCCGCCGGCAAATATTCCCCGAAAGGCACCAAATGCACCTTGTCATAGGCGTCGAGGATCGTTCCGTCCTCGCCGATTGCGTAGATGGTGTTGTAAACCTGCCGCTCGCCGTTCGGCGGATATTCCTCGCGATAAGCGCCGGTGACGAGCGCCGTGCCGGCGGGCAACAGCTCGGCGATAGCCGCCAGCGCACCGGCGTCCTGGGTGAGCGGAAAGGGAAACGCCGATTCCGGCCAGACGAGAATTGTGCCCTTCGCGAGCGGTGCTCCGGCGGGTGCGCTTAGCCGGTAATAGGTGCTGAGCACGGCATCCTTGTTCTCCGGGTTCCATTTCTGCAGTTGCT
>CAYTTC010000296.1:0-2799 GCA_964440525.1 uncultured Propylenella sp.
CACTCCGGCGCGCCGCGCGAGATCGATGAAGGTCAGCATGTGGCAGCTCGAAAGCGCCGCGACGAACGCCTCTTCCGGATCGACCGCGTCCTCGCGCGAGAAGGGTAGGGGAACCGACAACGGTGAGGAGGAAGCCGGAACGGTGACGCCGCCGTCGAAGCGCCACTCATGGCCGCGGCTGTAGCGGCCCTTCGAAAAATCCTCGCCCTCCCGCCGCCAGACGATCGTCGCGTGATACTCGTGTGCCATGTTTCTGGCTCAGAGGCTTTTGATGAAGTCGCGGTAGGCGGAGTCGTCGAGCAGGCCGTCGATCTCGCTCTTGTCGGCGACCTTGAGCTTGAGGAACCAGCCGCCCGCCTCCGGCGCCTCGTTGACTGCAGCCGGGTTCTCTTCCAGGGCAGCGTTCGTTTCCGTGACCTCGCCAGAAATCGGGCTGTAGACGTCGCTTGCCGCCTTCACCGATTCGACCACGGCGGCGCCTTCGCCCTTCTTGACCGCGCGGCCGACCGCAGGCAGCTCGACGAAGACGACGTCGCCGAGCTGCTTCGCGGCATAGGCGGTGATCCCGATCGTGGCGGTATCGCCGTCGAGCTGCACCCATTCGTGGTCGCGCGTGTAGCGTGTCGTGGCGGGCATTCTTCAGCTCCTTGAACGGACATAGCGGTGAGGGACGAATGGAAGCGCTGTGATCAGGGCGAGCTCGTTTTCGCGCCGGCCGCTGGTCAACACCTCGGTCCCCGGTTTGGAAAATCGTGTTTCGACATAACCCATGGCGATCGGCGCGTTCACTGTCGGGCCGAAGCCGCCTGAGGTGACGATGCCGATCTCTCGGCCGTCGGGTGTGAGGATTTTTGCTCCCTCGCGCACCGGCGCGCGGCCCGAGGGGCGAATCCCGACGCGCTTCCGCGCCGGACCGTCCCTAAGCTCCTTCAGGATGCGCGCGGCGCCGGGAAAGCCGCCGGCAGTGCGACGGGGCTTGGCGATGGCGAAGCCGAGATCCCCTTCGACCGGAGACGTCGTCTCGTCGAGGTCGTGCCCATAGAGCGGCAATCCCGCCTCGAGCCTGAGCGAATCGCGCGCTCCAAGCCCCACCGGCTTCACCTCCGGCTCGCCGAGCAATGTTCGCGCGACCGTCTCCGCGTTTTCCGCCGGGATCGAGAGCTCGAAGCCGTCTTCGCCGGTATAGCCGGAGCGTGAGACGGCGCAGTCGATGCCGTCGAACTCGGCCCTCGTCGCGGTCATGAAGACGAGGTTTCCGGCCTTCGGGCAGTGCCGCGCCATGACCTTCGCCGCCTCCGGGCCCTGCAGGGCCAGCAGCGCCCGGTCGTCGGCCGCCATGAGAGTGACGCCAGCCGGCAGGTGCGCCCTGAAATATGCGTCGTCCACATCCTTGCGACCGGCATTGAAGACGAGGCCGAGCACGCCGTCGTCCTCGGCGGAATTGGAGCGCGTGACCATCAGGTCGTCGATAATCCCGCCGGACTCGGAAAGAAGCAGCGTGTAGCGCATGCGGCCGAGGCCGAGCGACCCGAACTCGCCGGGCGTCAAGCGCTCGAGCGCCGCGGCGGTCGTTGCGTGATCGGGGCCGACGAGGAACCGCTGCCCCATATGCGAAACATCGAAGAGCCCGGCATGCTCGCGCGTCCAGCGGTGCTCGGCGAGAATGCCCTCATATTGCACCGGCATCGCATAGCCGGCGAAGGGCACTATTCGCGCGCTGAGCTCGACATGCAGCTCGTAGAGCGAAGTGCGGCGGAGCGCGCCTATGTCTGTGGCATGTGTGTCTGCGGCCATCGGGTCCCCGCCCCAGAGCGTTGCACGAGGACGCGACCGCGCCCATCCGTGCCCCCTCTGTCGTGAGGACCTGAGAGATTCCCGACCACCGCATTGCGGCCGCCGGTTACTCCTTCGGTGGGCTACCAGGCGGAAGCCCGGCAGCCGCTTTCCAGAGCGTCGCTCGCTTTGCGCGGTCCTCGTCGCCTGAGAGTTTCCGGGGCGGTTGCTCCTTCGGCGCCCGGCCGACAATCGTCGGCAGGGTCTCTCCCGCGCTGCGTCGGAAGAATGCGGATCACGACTGGAATCCGCTAGCCGCGACTCTTGGGCGCAAACGCTCGCCCCGTCAATCCGGCCGCAGCTACTGGAGGACAAACCCGTCGGTGGGTGTCGGCAGTACGCTGGGTGTCGGCGGCGCGCTCGGAAGTGGCGCGGCGTCGGGAGGGGGCGGCTCCTCGACCACGGCGATCGCCGCGGCCTCTCCGTTCAGCGCATCCCACTCGCCCACGTCAAATCCCACGTAGATTATGTAGTCACGGTCGCTGCCAGGCGAGGGCACGAGAATCTCTTTCACCTGGGTGAAGGCGGTCGAGCCCTGCGGCGGAATGGCGACCTCGACCGCGTAGCTTTCCGTGGCGAGCACCGCCTCCCGATATTTGACGACGGCGATCTTGAGCGGAACCGTGACCGGGCCCGCGCCGCCCTTCGGGCCGGCGATCACCCTGCCGGAAACGCCGATCTTGAGGGTGAGGCCGCCCTGCAGGTCGAACAGGCATTCGCGCGCCGTCTTGCCGACCGAGGCCTGCCAGATGACGTAATTCGGATCGTCCTCGTGGCCGCGTTCGTAGCGGCGGACGAGCTCTGCGCCGTTGAGGACGCGGAGCTCCGGACAATAGTCCGGCCCGAGATACTGGCGAACATCGATCTCGTCGGTAGCGGCAGCCGGGGTCGCTGCCGTGGTCTCCGGCTTCGAGCCGCCCAGCCCAAACATCGAGCAGCCGCCAAGAAGGGAACCGGCGAGCCCAA
>CAYTTC010000297.1:0-2781 GCA_964440525.1 uncultured Propylenella sp.
CGGAGACGAGCCGCGAGGCGCGCGTCAGCTGCGTCGTGTCGATGCCGGTGACGTATGGGAGCGCGTCGCCGCGCGTTTTCAGCGCCATCACCACCTCTTCGAGCGCGGCGTTGCCGGCGCGCTCGCCGAGCCCGTTGATCGTGCATTCGACCTGCCGCGCCCCGGCCTGCACGCCGGCGAGCGAATTGGCGACGGCGAGACCAAGATCGTCATGGCAATGGACAGAGAAGACCGCCTTGTCGGATTGCGGCACGCGCTCGCGGACCGCACGGAACATGGCGGCGTATTCGTCCGGCGTGGCGTAGCCGACGGTGTCGGGTAGATTGATCGTCGTGGCACCTGCCCGGATCGCCTGCTCGACGCAGCGGCAGAGATAGTCGATCGAGGTGCGGGTCGCATCCATCGCCGACCACTCGACGTTGTCGACGAGGTTCCTCGCCTGCGCGACGGTCGCCTGGATGATTTCAATCACTTCGTCCTCACCCTTCCGCATCTGATGGGTGAGATGGATGGGCGAGGTCGATACGAAGGTGTGGATGCGCGGGTGGCGGGCATGGCGCACCGCTTCGCCGGCGCGCGCGATGTCGCCCGAGATGGCACGGGCAAGTCCGGCAACGACGGCCTTCTTGACACGCCTGGCGATCTCGCTCACCGCATCGAAATCGCCCTGCGATGCGATCGGAAAGCCGGCCTCGATGATATCGACGCCCATGTCGTCGAGGAGTTCGGCAACCTCGAGCTTTTCTTCGAAAGTCATCGTCGCGCCGGGGCATTGCTCGCCGTCGCGCAGCGTCGTGTCGAAGATCAGAACGCGGTTCGAATCCGGTTGTGCGCTCATCGCGTCAGGTCCTTCAGGATCGGGGCGGCAGGCTCGGCCGCAGGTCTCGTCTCAGCTCTCTCGATCGTCCCCCTGAGGGCCCGCCCTGTGCGGTTCACACGAGGAACCCGGGCTGCCGGCGCTCAGGGGCGCCTAAGAAGGAGAGCGAGGGCGAGCGGAAGGCCGCGCGCGATGCGCGCTTTCAGATGCAGCGGCAAAACGTCGAACCGCATGGCTGGCCTTCGAAACCTCGAATCCGCTTTCTAGCGGCTTCCTCGGATTCCCGCAACGGCGTCCAGGCGTCGGTAGTGTCTCAGTTTGGAGACACTTCCTGCCGTCGGGCAGCTCGTCGAACACCGGTACCGCGCACGCGATCCTCAGGATTTCGTGATCCGAGCTTCCTGGTGAACAGGGCAGACACGCGGCCCTGCGGGGTGCAAGAATCGCTCCGCGGCCGCAAAGGGCGGCCACAGGGAGAATCTGATGAGAGCGACACTGGTATTCGCGCCTCTGCTCGCAGCGGCGAGCCCCGCCTATGCGTTTCACTGCCCCGCCGACATGGCCGCAATCGACGCGGCGCTGCAGACGGAAACGCTCAGCGAAGCGGATCTCGCCAAGGTGAAGGACCTTCGCGCCAAAGGCGAAGAGTACCACAATGCCGGCCAGCACAAGCAATCCGTGGACACCCTGGCCGAGGCCAAAGCGCTTCTCGGGATCTAGTAGTTTGCGCGCGGGGCGGCCTCGGCCGCTCCGCCTCGCGTCGGCTCTATCGTTCAGAGCATCAGCGACCCTTCGGCGACCTGCACCGCATTGCCGCCGATCCGCACCGCCGTAAGCGCGCCGCCGGCGACAGCCATCTCCAGGCGAATGAGCGACGGGCGGCCCATCTCGAAGCCCTGCTCGATGATGGCGCTGTGGTTGCCGTCGGGCAGGGCGTCGAACACCCGCACCGCACCGGCGAATGCCGCGACGGCCGAGCCCGTGGCGGGATCCTCCGTTATGCCGACCTCCGGAGCGAACATGCGAGCGCGGAAGGAGTGGTCGTGGCCTTCGGTCTCGCGCGTGTAGAGGAAGGCCGCGCCCGTTCCGAAGGCCGGTTGCCACGCGGCGCGACTCGGCGCCGAGTTCGCAAGGACGGCCATGTTCCGGACCGGCACGAGATGATACGGCACGCCGGCGGACCAGACGCTCGGCACATGGTTCTCGAAACCGATTTCGACCGGCGCCACGCTAATTGCCGCTCCGATGAACTCCTTCGCGCCGCTCTCGCCTGCGATCTCCGGCAGTTTGGGGCAATCGAATTCCGCGAAGCCGCCGGAATCGAAGAGCCTCACGCCGCAGCGGACCGGCCCGACGCCCTCCTCCAGCACAATGACGGCGTCATGCTTACCGGATCCACCGAAACGCTCTAGCGCCAAACAGACTGCAGTGCCGACGGTCGGATGGCCGGCGAAAGGCAGCTCCCGCGTGGGAGTAAAGATGCGGACTTTTGCGGAATGCGCCGAATTTTCGCTCGGCAGCACGAAGACGGTCTCGGACAAATTGAACTCACGGGCAATCGCCTGCATCGCGGCGCTATCGAGGCCTTCCGAATCGAGCACGACGGCGAGCGGATTTCCCGCAAGCGGCCGGTCGGTGAAGACGTCGAAGACCCTGTAGCGGCGTGTCATGGCCCCTCACGTTGAAACAGCGGAGATCTCCCGGCCGCGAAACATATAGAGGGCTCAGGCGACCGCACAAAGCGCAGCAAAGTCAGATATTTGGCATGACCCACGCCAACAGGGCGCAAGAAACATACGGCCCCGGCAAGCAAAACAACAGCGGCCCCACGAAACCATTTTGCGCTCCCGACGAAAACGGATTGCCGCAGAGCGGCGCTATTACTCCCGGCATCGAAGCGGGCGGGAAGAAACCTGCCGCAAGAAAACCGAAGGAAGCTTCACCAGGTGCGAAACGCGAAATGC
>CAYTTC010000298.1:0-2769 GCA_964440525.1 uncultured Propylenella sp.
CGTGCGATTTCAATGTCTTAGCGGCTTGCGACTCCGGACGCGGAGTCGCAAGCTTTGGAGAATATCCGCCCCAGAGAACGCCAAATTACCCAATTGGCGATGGTGGGAGTCGCAAGCTCGTATTGCGAGACCGCGCGTCTCTGGGCGATTTTCAGCGGACGAGGTTCAGCGGAGAACAGTTCGCGCAAAGCGACTGGCGGAGGGAGAGGGATTCGAACCCCCGGTACGGTTGCCCGCACAACGGTTTTCGAGACCGCCCCATTCAACCACTCTGGCATCCCTCCGCGGAACAGTCCTGGTCGATTGGGAGGCCGCGTATCTAGCGGCTCGACCCGCCCCACACAAGGCCGGGGAGGGGCGCTCCGCCTGACCATCACAAGTGCGCGACCTGTTCGGCTCGTTCGCCGGCCTTCCTGCGCCTGCCCCCTTGATCCTCGGTGAGCAGCGGAGCGGGTTGCCACGATCGGCTCGCGCGCCACGCGTGGCGCGCGAGCCGACCAAAAGGCCCGCAATTCCGCTCCTTGTTGTCGGCTGAGTGTGGCGTGGAAAAAACCCCTGGTTGCCTCGGTGCCTCAAGATCGCCTTTTTCGCTTCTTCATTTTTCGTTAAGGATATTGGGGAGCCGGCGTATCCGAGGTTTGCGTTGTGAGTACCCGTTGGAGTTATGGGCCTGACGGCCTGCGAGAAAGACCGGTCACGCGCTGGTCGGATGCGGAGCTATTGCCGCGCTGGCGTGACCTGCAACCGCTTCTCATCAGAAGCGCCGGCGTGGTCGGGCTTGTTGCGACGATCCTGGCCGTCGTCTCGAGCGACGCACTGCGCTTTGGAGCCGACGCGCCGCCACCAGGGCGGGCTGGCGAGAGTGCGGAGCTCACGACAGCGATGGACACGCCCGTCGTTGCCGCGGCTTCGGAATTGCGAGCCGAGGTGGCGCCGGAGCCGATCGCATCCGCCCGGATGACGATGGCGTCGGTGGATGCGACTGCCCCTCAGGCGGCAACGATTGAAACGCTTGCTCCACCCGTCCTGCCTGCGGCACCAGAGTTGCAGGCGGAGAGGGTGCCGGAGCCTGCTGCGTCCGCCCCGACGACGATAGCGTCGGTGCATGAACCTGCCGGCCAGGCGACAACGAGTGAAACGCATGCTCCGCCAATCGTGCCTGAAATGCCGGACTTGCGAACCGAGAGAACGCTGGTACCAGCCACGTCCGCTGCCCCGCTAACGACCGCGTCGGTGCCCGATCCTGAAGCGGCCAAGGCGATCGGCGGGCCCATGATTGCCGTCCATGATGCGCCGGCGACGATTCCTGTGGCGACGCTTGCGTCGGCCGATGAAACAGGGCTGGTATCCGACACCGTACCCTCCATCTGGACGAGCAGCGCAGCGATATGCCCGCGTGATTGGGTGAGCGCAGCCCAGGCTGAAGGCTCCGAGCTTGGTTCCGCGGATTGTGCGGCGACCGCCGAGCTCATCGCTTCAGTGGCGGATGCGGATCAGACCGAACTTGAGGAAGCCGCGGCCGAGCACGCGCAGAATCTCGCTCTCGCCCCGCGCATTCCGCTGCCGAGGCCCGACATCGTCCCCGTGGTGAAGCCCGTCCGCGTGAGCCGCTCTTCTTCTTGGCCGGCGGAGCCGCCGCCCAATTGCGGCGCCGGCCAGCACGCCAAATGGCACTTCGTCGACAGGAAAGCGGGCACGAAGGAATGGTATTGCAAGTGAGCGGGGCACCCGCGACACACCGCGGCGCGACTACCGCGAAAACGCCTTGTATTTGATCCTGTGCGGCTCGACCGCTTCCGCGCCCAGCCGGCGTTTCTTGTCCTCCTCGTAGGCCTCGAAGTTACCCTCGAACCACTCGACGTGGCTATCGCCCTCGAAGGCGAGGATGTGGGTCGCGAGGCGGTCCAAAAACATGCGGTCGTGGGAAATGACGATCGCGCAGCCGGCAAAGTCCTCCAGCGCCTCCTCCAGCGCGGCGAGCGTTTCGGTGTCGAGGTCGTTGGTCGGCTCGTCGAGCAAAAGCACGTTCGCGCCCGACTTCAGCATTTTGGCGAGATGCACGCGGTTCCGCTCGCCGCCCGAAAGCTTTCCGACCGGTTTTTGCTGGTCGGAGCCCTTGAAGTTGAAGGCGGAAACGTAGGCGCGTGAGTTCACCTCGCGTTTGCCGAGCGTGATGATCTCCTCGCCGCCCGAAATCTCCGCCCAGACGTTCTTGTCGGGGTCGAGCGTGCGGTTCTGGTCGACATAGCCGAGCACCGCCGTCTCGCCGAGGCGGATCGCGCCGGCGTCCGGCTGTTCCTCGCCGGTCAGCATGCGCGCCAGCGTCGTCTTGCCGGCGCCGTTCGGGCCGATGATTCCGACGATTCCGCCGGGCGGCAGCTTGAAGGAGAGATTGTCGATGAGGAGGCGGCCGTCATAGCCTTTCGAGAGGTGGTCCGCTTCGATCACGAGGTCGCCGAGGCGCGGACCCGGGGGAACGACGATCTGCGCATCGCGGCTTTGCAGGCGCGCTTCGTTGGCCTTCAACAGTTCGTCATAGGCCTTGATGCGGGCCTTGGATTTCGCCCGGCGGGCTTCGGGCGAGCGGCCCATCCATTCGCGCTCGCGTTCGATGACCTTCTGGCGCGCGGAATCCTCGCTCTTCTCCTGCGCCAGCCGCTTCGCCTTCTTTTCCAGATATGCAGTGTAGTTCCCTTCATAGGGAACGCCGCGTCCGCGATCGAGCTCGAGAATCCAGCCGGTCACATTGTCGAGGAAATAGCGGTCGTG
>CAYTTC010000299.1:0-2769 GCA_964440525.1 uncultured Propylenella sp.
GCGGCCGCGCCGCCGACCGCCACGGCGTCCGCGCCGGCGTCGGCGGGAGTCGCGGCCTTCCGCGTCGTCGGCCGTCTCGGCGTTGACCTCTACGACGCCCTCGGTCGGTTCCGCCCCCACGGTCTCCGCTTCGTTATCATTCAGAGCAGGCTCGGCGTGATGGCGCTCGTGCCGATCCTCGCCGTTGCCGCGCCGGCGGCGGCGGCGCCGACGCTTGTCGCGACCCTCGGCGACGGCCTCGGTCTCCCGCTCGGCCTCGGGCTCGTCTTCCTCCTCCGGTTCGACGGGCTCGACCGGCTCCGGCATGTCGGTCATCGCTATTGCGGCGCTCCGCTCCGGCCGGTCTTCGACCGGCGCGCCGCGTTCGACGGTGAAGCCGGCGCCGTTTTCCGGCGCTTCGCCGCTCAGAATGATCGTCAGGCCGAAGCGCGTCTCGAGCTCGGCCAAATGACGGCGCTTCTGGTTCAGCACATAGAGCGCCACCTCCTCGCGGGTGCGGACGAGAAGATTATGTCCGCTGTGGCGCAGCAAATGATCCTCGATCGCCCTGAGAATCTGCAGCGACAGCGATGCGACCGACCGCACCTGGCCGGTACCGCGGCAATGCGGGCAGGGCACCACCGAACTCTCCAGCACTCCGGTGCGGATGCGCTGGCGCGACATTTCCATGAGCCCGAAATGCGAGATGCGCCCGACCTGGATGCGCGCCCGGTCCGCCCTGAGGCAGTCCTTCAGTTTTCGCTCCACCGACCGGTTGTTGCGCTTCTCCTCCATGTCGATGAAGTCGATGACGATGAGGCCGGCGAGGTCTCGCAGGCGGAGCTGGCGCGAAATCTCCTCGGCGGCTTCGAGATTGGTGTTGAGCGCGGTGTCCTCGATCGAATGCTCGCGCGTCGAGCGTCCCGAATTCACGTCGATCGATACGAGCGCCTCGGTCTGGTTGATGACGATGTAACCGCCCGATTTCAAAGTCACCTGGGGTGAGAACATCGCATCGAGCTGCGCCTCGACGCCGTTCCGCGCAAAAATCGGCACGACGTCCTTGTAGAGCTGGACGTTGCGCGCATGGCTCGGCATGAGCATGCGCATGAAGTCTTTCGCCTCACGATAAGCGTCGTCGCCGGCGACCACGACCTGGTCGATCTCGCGCGAATAGAGGTCGCGGATCGAGCGCTTGATGAGGCTGCCTTCCTCGTAGACGAGTTTTGGCGCGGTGGAGCGGAGCGTCAGCTCGCGCACGTTTTCCCAGAGCCGCAGGAGGTATTCGAAATCGCGCTTGATCTCGCTCTTGGTGCGGTTGGCGCCGGCGGTCCTGAGGATCACCCCCATGCCCTCCGGCACTTCCAGCTCGGAAGCGATCCCCTTCAGCCGCTTGCGGTCGAGCGGGGTAGTGATCTTTCGAGAAATGCCGCCGCCGCGCGCGGTGTTCGGCATCAGCACCGAGTAGCGGCCGGCGAGCGAGAGATAGGTGGTGAGGGCCGCGCCCTTGTTGCCGCGCTCTTCCTTGACGACCTGCACCAGCAGGACCTGGCGGCGCTTGATCACCTCCTGGATCTTGTATTGGCGGGGGCGCGGCTTTCTTCGCGTCGGTAGCTCTTCGAGCGCGTCCTCGGCGCCGACGCTTTCGACCTTCTCCTCCTCGTGCTCGACTTCGACAGCGTCGCCATTCTCATCCGCAGCCGCCTTCACTTCGGCCTGGTCGTCGGACTCAGGTTCTGCCGCTTCGCTGATAGATTCAGCCGGGGCGGCATCGGCCGCGACGGCCTCCGCCGGGGCGGGGGCCTCTTCGAGGTCGGTCGATGCGGCGCTTTCCCCGGCGGCATCGGCGCCTGCCGAAGCCTCTCCATCCCCGCGGGCCTCTGCGTCCTCGCGCCGGTCCTGTTCGTCCTCGCGCTGAATCTGCTCGTCGTCCCGCTGAGCCCGCTCGTCGTCGTGCTCGGCCTCTTCTGCGTCTTCGCGCGCCTGCTCCTGCAGCAGCGCCTGACGGTCGGCGAAGGGGATCTGGTAGTAGTCGGGATGGATTTCCGAGAAGGCAAGAAAGCCGTGGCGGTTGCCGCCGTAATCGACGAAGGCCGCCTGCAGCGAGGGCTCTACCCGCGTTACCTTGGCGAGATAGATGTTTCCTCTGAGCTGCTGGCGGTCGGCCGCCTCGAAATCGAACTCCTCAACACGGTTGCCGCGTAGCACGACGACCCGGGTCTCCTCCGGGTGGGTCGCATCGATGAGCATCTTGTTTGACATAGAAAAATGACTCCGGACCCGGGCGCGGAACGCCGCGCGCGAAATCGGGTCCAACTTTGTTGGTGGGGGAAAGGCGCACCCAACGGTTGCGATTCGGTCCGACCGAGCCGGCGCCACAAAGCCGCCGGCCGAATGCCGGGCGATGTCGCTGTAGTGCGGAAGTCGGGTGCCGGAATTGCATCGGCAGGCCTTTCGGGGCAACCGGGACGAAACGTCCCGTTTTCGCGGCTCCTGCGCTGTGTGGCGCAGCAACCCGTCTTCGACCTGGGCGAAGTCCGGCAAATTGCGGGTGGCGAAATCTTCGCGTCACATCCGCGCCGGTCCACGGCCCAAGGAGGAATCCGTCACCTTCCTTATTAGGAACGCAGCCACACGAAAGCAAGAGTCGACCAGGGGTGGGCCTAACAACTGCCTGCTTACAAACCCGTTGAGCCCGGTTTTCCGGCTTTTTCAGCGCCCTTCGCGCTCGTCGATCAGCTCGCGGATGCGGCCCCAGCGCTCCTGCTCGCGATAGTCGCCGAGGAGATA
>CAYTTC010000300.1:0-2760 GCA_964440525.1 uncultured Propylenella sp.
AAAAATGAAAAGGCCGGCGGGCGACTGGCGCCCCCGGCCTGTTCCTCGGCATTTTCGCTGCCGCCTTGGTCGATACTTGCCCTTAGAGGCGCGAAGCCTCGCGGGCCAGGCGGCCGATGTCGGTGCGGTTGATCCCGAGATCGTTCAGCTCGCGGCCCGAAAGCCCCTGCAGCTCGCGAACGGTCTCGCGATAGCGCCGCCAGCGGCGGTAGCGGCTGTAGACGGTGTTGTTGGTATTGCGCGGCATGGTTCTCATCCTTCTTCGCCCACCCCTTGGCGGGCGCCCGCATCCCTTGCGGTCACCTCGGCATATAGTTCGGGAGAGCAGGATTGTGCACTGCAGCAAACGCATGGCTGCAATGCCGCAAAGGCTCAAGGCCTTAATAATTCAGTAACTTTACGGCCCCGCGGGCGGAATTCCGGGGTTTGGGCAAATGCTCAGATCCAGCCGTGCTTATGAAACCGCCAGAACAGAATGCCGCAGATAGTGAAGACGGTGCCGAGCACCGCGAAATAGCCGAATCGCCACTGGAGCTCGGGCATGAAGCCGAAGTTCATGCCGTAAATGCCGGCGATGGCGGTCGGGACGGCCAGGATCGCCGCCCAGGCGGCAAGGCGCCTGGTGATGTGGGCCTGCTGCGCCTGGCCGGTCATCAGGCTCGCCTCGAAGGCGAAGGCCAAAACCTCGCGGAGCGAATCGATTTCTTCCTGAACGCGATGCACATGGTCGGTCACGTCGCGAAAAAGCGGCTGCATGGAAGCATCGACCCGCCGCGCCTCAGCGTGCTCGAGCCGCTTGCACACCTCGATCAGCGGCACGGCGGCGTTCCGGAGCCGCAGCAGATCGCGGCGGAGCATGTAGAGCCGCTCGATCGCGGGTCCCTCGAGCGTCGCGGCAAAAACCTTGTCCTCGATCTCGTCGATCTCCGCGTGGATCGCCTCGGTCACGGGCATGTAGTTGTCGACGATGAAATCGAGGATCGAATAGAGGATGTAATCCTCGCCGTTCGAAAGCACGATCGGACAGGCCTCGAGGTGCTGCCGCACCGTCGAATAGGAGGCGGAGGCGCCGTGGCGGACGGAGACGATGTAGCCGCGCCCGACGAAGAGATGCGTCTCGCCGAAGGCGATGCGGCCGCCGGTCATCTGCGCGGTGCGCGCGACGATGAAGAGGGCCTCGCCATATTGCTCGATCTTTGGCCGCTGGTGCGCCTGCTCGGCGTCTTCGATCGCCAGCTCGTGCAGGTCGAATTGCTTTTGAACACGGCGGAGGAGATCGGGGGAGGGCTCGTAGAGGCCGATCCACACCACATGGCCGGGGCGCTTCGCCCACGCGCCCGCCTCCTCGATCGGGATATCGGAGACGCGCCGCCCTCCAGCATAGACGCTCGCGGCGACAACGCCGGCTTCATTCGCGGCAGTCGGCGCTGGCGGGGAGGGCGCTTCTCGCGGCTTTATGAGCTCGATGGCCATGGTCGATTCCTGTGGTGCTGCGGCGGCACCAGGCCATCAGAATAATACACAATTCTTACGGCACCGTGGCGGTCGACAGGCACGCGCGATCGACCCGCGGCTTGACGGACCGGGTTGGAGGACGACAAGGGAGCGGGGCGCTGACGAAGCACCTCGATTGTAGTTTTGTCTGGCGCCTCTTCAGCGCCCCGCGCGGCGTTTCGACCCCGGTCCTCCTGCTCTCCGCCTGCCTGATGCGCGGATGGGCGCCTCCAGACAGGCTTAAGGCGGACAACGAGCCGCAGACCGGTCGTAGTGCCGGTCGGGCGGAGTTTTGGAGCCGACCGAGTCGGGCCGGCTCGGAATGCCGACCCGCCGCGGACCGCCCGCCCTTCCCATGACGCTCCGGTAGCTACACGGACCCTTGAGTGAAGAGCGGCGAGGGGAGTGTAGGGGAGGATTCTTGGAGGGGGATAAATTTTGTGGCGCAGCGGTGAAGATCGAAGCCCTCTCCCCCTTGTGGGGAGGGGGTTTGGGTGAGGGGCGTCAAACGTAAGGTGCGGCGGAGAGACCCCGCCCCCAATCCCTCCCCACAGGGGGGAGGGGACTCGCCTCTGTTCGGCCAACGAGCAAACCTTCGGCCTGAACCCTCATCCGTCGCCTTCCCCCGGTTAAACCGGGGGACCACACCTTCTCCCGGTCTCGGGAGAAGGTTGGCGTCGTGGCGGCTTCGCTGTCGTGCTGACTACTTCTCCGTTGGCTCGGTGACGGAGAGGTCGCGCTGAAAGCCTTCGTGGGCTAGCACCAGGCGTTCGATCAGGATGGCGTCGCTGTTGGCGTCGAGATCGACGAAGGCGTCGTAGTGCTGCGGCCAGCAGCGAAAAACGTTCCAGGCGAACGCCACCTGGCCGGCCTCGTTCATGACCTCGATCACGATGTCGCGCCGATAGTTTTTGAGCGCGATCTCGTTGCCTAACGCGGCGCCAAGCTGCCAGACCTTGTCGGCCCACTCCTCGAAGGCGGTGTCATGCGTGCGCGCCCGCTCAAGCGTGATCGGCGCGAAGGTGGTGGTGCCCGGCGATTTCTGCACGAGATTGGCGTCGCCGCCGTCCCGGTGCTCGACGACCGCCGTCGTGCGGTTCAGCCCGCTCACCCGAAAAATGCCGGGAACGTATTTGTTCTTCCACTTCACCCGGAACTTGAAGTTCTTGTAGGGGTCGAAGCGGTGGGTGTTGACGGAGAATTCGGTCATGGCTGGCCTCCCGGACTGTGTGCTTATGCTGCGATGGGAGCATAGGCGCAGCCGAC
>CAYTTC010000301.1:0-2753 GCA_964440525.1 uncultured Propylenella sp.
CGCCGAGCACGCCGGGCGTGAGCCACCAATAGCTGATCTGCCCGTGCATGGCGAAAATGAGCGCCAGCGCCAGCGCGAATGCCGAGACGGCCCCGATGATCGGCCACGGGCTCGGGTCGACAAGATGATAATCGTGGTGCTTCGCGTGCGCCTCAGCCATGATCGCCCCGTCCCGTCCCCTTCGCAGCTCGGCCGATCCCGCGAGCCGCCGCCCTTCTACATGCTTTTTCCGGCTTCGTCGCCGGCCGCCTGCGCGACCGGTTGTCTCTCTCCAGCAACCGGAAAGAACGTGTAGGAAAGAGTGATCGTCCGTGTACCGTTCAGTTCGCGATCGTCCGCCAGGTCTGGCGAAACGAAGAACTGCACCCCCATTTCGAGACGCTCGCCGGGCCGAAGCTCCTGTTCGGTGAAGCAGAAGCACTGGATCTTGTTGAAGTAGAGCCCGACAATTTCCGGCTGGACGTTGAAGGTCGCGGTGCCGGCGGTCGCGGCCGCGCCGGTGTTCTCGGCAATGAAGTTCACGAGTGCGGTTTCGCCGAGCTTCAATTTGACCTGTGGCGTTTCCGGCCGGAACGTCCAGGGAAGCCCAGCCACGTTCGCATCAAACCGCACCACGATTTCGCGTTCCAGCGTACGGTCGGCGCCGGCAGCGGCGCGCTGCGTGGTGCCGCCATAACCGGTCACTCGGCAAAAGAGGCTGTAGAGCGGCACCGCCGCGAAGCTCATGCCGACCATGCCGCCGACGATCGCGACAAGCGCCGCCGCGACAATTCGGTTGCGATCGGGCCGCAGGTTTAGACTCATTGCCAGTGCCGGGTCATAGCGGGCGATTCATGATGCTCGGCCCTTGCATGAGCGCCATGACGTAGAAAAGCACGACGAGGACGGCGAGAAGCACCGCGATCGCCACCGACCGCCGGCGACGGCGCCTCGCTTGCTCGGGAGTGAGATGCCGCCGAGCCTCATTCTGGTCAGCCACCGATCAGTCCAGCCGAGACAGATTCCACT
Organism: uncultured Propylenella sp.; assembly: GCA_964440525.1. GTDB lineage: Bacteria > Pseudomonadota > Alphaproteobacteria > Rhizobiales > Afifellaceae > DASWJZ01. The sequence goes on from CAYTTC010000301.1 coordinate 1,009, forward strand.
AGCCGCACACTGAAAAGTCCGAAGAGATAGACGATCGAATAACCGAAGAGGCTCTTGGCGGCGCGATTGCGGTCGGCGTCCCGCCTCCGCCAAAGGAGCGCGGCGCGCCGAATGAACTCAGCGCCGAGAAGGGTCGCGACGACGCCATAGGCCGGGCCGGCATGGCCGAGCAGCCATGGAAGAGCGCCGATCGGCGCGAGCAGCGCCGCGTAGACGAGGATTTGCCGCCTGGTCGATTCGTCGCCAGCCACATTCGGCATCATGGGAATGCTGGCCCGCGCGTAGTCGTCGCGCGTGAAGAGAGCCAGCGCCCAGAAATGCGGTGGCGTCCACATGAAGATAATGAGGAAGTAGACAAGCGGCTCGAGCGAAACCTGTCCGGTCATCGCCGCCCAACCGATCACCGGCGGCAGTGCGCCGGCGGCGCCGCCGATGACGATGTTCTGCGCCGTCCAGCGCTTCAGCCACATCGTATAGATCACGATATAGAAGAGGATAGTGAAGGCGAGGAGCGCGGCGGCGAGCCAGTTGGCGGCCAATCCGAGGATGCCGACCGAGAAGGCGGCGAGCACGATGCCGAAGCCGAGCGCGTCGGAGCGATCGAGGCGGCCCGCCGGTATCGGGCGCGTTCGCGTGCGGCGCATCAGGGCGTCGAGATCGGCATCGTACCACATGTTGAGCGCGCCCGCCGCGCCGGCGCCGGCGGCAATCGACAGAAGCGCGATGAATGCAAGCACCGGATTGAGCGTGCCCGGCGCCGCGACCATGCCGACGAGCGCCGTGAATACGACGAGCGACATGACGCGCGGCTTCAGAAGCGCGGCGTAGTCCTCGACGTCGGCGCCGCCGTCATCGACCAAGACTTCTTCAGTGCCGTCTAAGACCGTCATTGCCGCTTCCGTCATGACGACGAGCAAGTTCTGATGCGCTGCGCCAAAGCGTACTACCTGATCAGCGGCAGCTCTTCCCATTGGTGGAAGGGCGGCGGCGAGGGAAGCTGCCATTCGAGTGTCGTCGCGCCCTCGCCCCAGGGGTTATTGGCAACCGCGCGCTTGCGGCTGAACGCCTCGAATATTCCGTAGAGAAAGACGAGCGCTCCGACGCCGGAGAGGTAGGAGCCCCAGGAAGAAACCAAGTTCCAGCCTGCAAAGGCGTCCGGATAGTCGATGTAGCGGCGGGGCATCCCTGCAACGCCAAGGAAATGCTGCGGGAAGAAGACGAGGTTCACGCCGATGAACATCAGCCAGAAATGCACTTTTCCGATCGTCTCGTTGTACATGTAGCCCGTCATCTTCGGGAACCAGTAGTACCAACCCGCGAAGATCGCGAAGACGGCGCCGAGCGACAGCACGTAGTGGAAGTGCGCTACCACGAAATAGGTGTCGTGCATGGCCCGGTCGAGGCCCGCGTTGGCGAGCTGGATTCCGGTCACGCCGCCGATCGTGAAAAGAAAGATGAAGCCAACCGCCCACAGCATCGGGGTCTTGAAGGAGATCGAGCCGCCCCACATCGTCGCTATCCAGGAGAACACTTTCACGCCGGTCGGCACGGCGATCACCATTGTGGCGAAGGTGAAATAGGCCTGGGTGTCGACGTCGATGCCGGTGGTGAACATGTGGTGCGCCCACACGATGAAGCCGATGAGGCCGATCGACACCATCGCATAGGCCATGCCGAGATAGCCGAAGACCGGCTTCTTGGAGAAGGTCGAGACGACATGGCTGATCATGCCGAAGCCCGGCAGG
>CAYTTC010000302.1:0-2749 GCA_964440525.1 uncultured Propylenella sp.
GGCCGGAGGCGCGGCGGGCGCGGCGGCAGGCCGGCGGCCGCGTGCAGCTTCCCTTCATCCGCCGCAAACTGAAGAACTACGAGGTGCTCGACGAGGAGGGGCTATCGCTCATCGAGGCGAACACCGACCTGATCCTGGAAGAGATCGGCATCGAGTTCCGCGAGGATGAAGAGGCCCTCGCCATGTGGAAAGAGGCGGGCGCCGACGTGCAGGGCGCGCGCGTGCATTTTCCGAAGGGCCTTTGCCGCAGCCTCCTCAAGACCGCGCCGGCGACTTTCACGCAGCACGCGCGCAATCCGGAGCGCAGCGTTGAGATCGGCGGCCAAAACACCGTCTTCGCGCCGGTCTACGGCCCGCCCTTCGTGCGCGACCTCGATCAAGGCCGCCGCTACGGCACGATCGAGGATTTTCGAAATTTCGTAAAACTCGCCTATCAGGCGCCGGCCATCCACCATTCCGGCGGCACCGTGTGCGAGCCGGTCGACGTGCCCGTCAACAAGCGGCACCTCGACATGGTCTATTCGCACATCCGCTACTCCGACAAACCCTTCATGGGATCGGTCACGCATCCGGAGCGCGCGGCGGATTCCGTGACGATGGCGGAAATGCTCTTTGGCAAGGAGTTCGTCGCCGAGAATTGCGTGATGATCTCTTTGATCAACGCAAACTCGCCGATGGTTTTCGACGCGACCATGCTCGGCGCGCTGAAAGTCTATGCGCGCGCGGGGCAGGGGACGATCGTCACGCCCTTCATCCTCGCCGGCGCGATGTCGCCCGTCACCGTCGCCGGAACGCTCGCGCAGGTGCTCGCGGAAGTGCTCGCCGGCGCCGCGCTGACGCAGCTTTGCCGGCCGGGCGCGCCGGTCGTCATGGGCTGCTTCGCTGCCTCGATCTCCATGCAGTCGGGGGCGCCGACTTTTGGCACGCCGGAGCCCGCGCTCGTCTCCTACGGCGCGGCGCAACTCGCCCGCCGGCTCGGCATCCCCTTCCGCACCGGCGGCGGCCTCTGCGCCTCCAAGGTGTCGGACGCGCAGGCGGCCTACGAGAGCGCCAACACACTCAACACGACGCTCCTCGCCGGCACGAATTTCGTGCTGCACGCCGCCGGCTGGCTCGAAGGCGGGCTTTCCTCCGGCTACGAAAAGTTCGTCATGGATTGCGATCAGCTCGCCATGCTGCAACGCTTTGCCGAGGGCGTCGATCTTTCGGAGAACGGGCAGGCGCTCTCCGCCATCCGCGAGGTCGGGCCGGGCTCGCACTATCTCGGCTGCCAGCATACGCAGGACAATTTCGAGACAGCCTTCTACCGCTCGACCATCGCCGATAACAATTCCTTCGAGCAGTGGCTGGCGGAGGGCGAGAAGACGGCCGAAGAGCGCGCCAATCCGATATGGAAGAAATGGCTCGCCGACTACGAAGCCCCGCCGCTCGACGAAGGCATCGACGAGGCGCTGAAGGATTTCATCGCCAAGAAGAAAGCCTCCATGCCGGATGCGTTTGCGTGACCCCCTAGGGATTCCGAGTCGGCCCAGGCATTATGACCGCCTACTCAAAGAATGAGCGTGACGACCTTTCGACAGATCAGCGCAAGGCGATTCTTGTGGCGATTGAGCATCAAAGGAGGTCGGTGATGGTTCGTCAGGCCAAAGGGTCGCATGTCGGAGACGACCTGGTGGAGGCGTTTGAAGAGATGGCCGCGTTCTTGCGCGGTGAGGTTGACGCTGAGAGCTACGACGTCGCCGATGACGTGCTGACGCCGACCCGCATAAAGGGCATTCGCCGAAAGGTGGCCTCGTCCACCAAAGAGTTCGAGCGGCGCTTCCACGTGCCTGCACGCACGATGGAAGCCTATGAGCAGGGCCGGCGAAGGCCGGACGCGGCAATGGCGACGTTGCTGCAGGTCATCGACCGTGAGCCAGATGCGGTGCGTCGAGCCTTATCTACGGCCTCCGCGGCCGACTCCTAGCTGGTTTAGCGACGTGAAAACTCACGTCAATTTGGTCGCATCATCTCTGTCTCTGCTTGGCCTGCTCCCCCGCGGCGGCTTCCTTCCCGAGATGGATGAGCCGGGCTTCGACGGCGTTGGCACCGTCATCCTCCTCGGCAATGCCGGCGCGGCGATGTGGGAGGCCTTTTTACCGCATATCGATGGCGCGCCAAGCCCGCTCGACCGCTGGACGAAACGCGTCGTGGATCCGATCGCGGAGCGCTTCGGTGCCCGCGCAGTTTACCCCTTCGGCCCGGATGCTCCTCCGTTCCAGCGTTGGGCCCTTCGCGCTGAAGCAGTGCATCCTTCGCCGCTCGGCATCCTGATCCATCCGGACTATGGGCTGTGGCACGCCTATCGGGCCGCGTTGCTCTTTTCCGAGCGGCTTGATCTGCCGCCGCGATCAGAGGCGCCGAGCCCGTGCGAAAGCTGCGTCGAAAAACCGTGCCTTTCGGCCTGTCCGGTCGGCGCCTTCACCGGCTCGGCCTACGATGTCGCGGCCTGCGCCGATCACCTCGCAAGACCAGAGGCGGACTGCACTTCGGTCGGCTGCCACGCGCGCAACGCCTGCCCGGTGGGACCGGAGTGGCGCTATCCGGAAGCGCAGATCAGATTTCATACGGCGGCCTTCGCGCGGACAGTCGGGCCCGACCACGTCAGGCCCGACTGACCTCCTCCTGTCTGCCGTGATTTAGGCCGCCCTTTTGAGAACGGCGTTGTAGCCGGCGACGAAGACCGCGCCGGCAAGCGCACCGAACGCTG
>CAYTTC010000303.1:0-2740 GCA_964440525.1 uncultured Propylenella sp.
CGGCGCGTCATCGAGAATTTGAAGGATTCCGAATTCGAGGTTTTCACCGACCAGGACTCGGTGATCAAGGTCAAGATCACCGTCGACAAGGCAAGGCGCTTGGCCAAGGTCGATTTCACCGGCACGAGCGAGGCGAAGCCGAACAATTTTAATGCGCCGGCGCCGGTGACGCGCGCGGCGGTGCTCTATTGCTTCCGCGTCATGGTGGAGGGGAACATCCCGATGAACGCCGGGTGCCTCGAGCCGATCGAGATCGTGATTCCCGAGGGCTCGATGCTGGCGCCGCAATATCCGCGCGCGGTCGTCGCCGGAAATGTCGAGACGAGCCAGCACGTAACGAATGCGCTCTTCGGGGCGCTCGGTGCGCTTTCCTCGGCGCAGGGGTCGATGAACAATCTCACCTTCGGCAACGACCGCTACCAATATTACGAGACGATCTGTTCGGGCTCGCCGGCCGGGGTGTTCAACAGCGGCGAGGGGTTTGACGGCACCGACGCGGTGCATACGCACATGACCAACTCGCGCCTCACGGACCCGGAGGTGCTGGAGATGCGGTTTCCGGTATTGTTGGAGGATTTCCACATCCGGAGACGCGAGGATGGCGGGGGCTCGGGCGGGCGCGGAAAATGTTCGGCCGGGTCGGGGACGATGCGGACGCTGCGGTTCCTGGAAAAAATGGACTGCGCGATTCTCTCATCGCACCGCACTGTCCGCCCGCACGGGCTCTTCGGCGGCGAGCCGGGGGAGCTCGGGGCAACGTTCGTGCGGCGGAAGGATGGGAGGGTGGAGGAGTTAAAGGGTGCGGATCAGACAGTGCTGGAGGCGGGGGACGCAGTTATTGTGAGGACGCCGACAGGAGGTGGGTATGGTGAGGCGTGATCTGCGCCAGTCCAGCACCGCTCGCCCCTGAAGGTAGCCTCTCGACGGAGCGGCAGCGCCCCTCCTCCGAGCCAGCGCTCCGCCGTATCCCTTGTGGTTGAGTACCTGCGCGATATACTTGCGACGATTGCGGGTGAGGGGGGAGCCCAAATGCGTGCATGGAGGAGGCATATTGCGGTCAAGGTCATGAGCCTTGGCATCTTGTCAGCGCTCTGTCTGACGCAACCGCTTCGTGCCCAGGAATGTGATCTGGCAAGCTTGCCAAGCTTGCCAAGCTTGCCAGGATCGCCGATCGACGCGGCGGCTACGACCAGGTTCGTGCCCAATGGGGGCACTGCCCAGGTCCTGGTCAGATGGGAAAAGCCATCAATCGTCAGAGTTTTCGAGGTCGATTCCCGGGACCTCCAAAAGCCGTTGCCGCCGGCTGTTGCAGTGACCTCAATAGCGCCAGCCGGGACGAGCTACGAGGCTCAGGGTTACTCCGCTGCCGACAGCGTCGTGCGATTCACTGTCCCGGAACGAGCAAACGGCTTCTGGAAAACACGCACATTCATTATTCGCCTGTGCGGCCAAGGTACCAAACAAGATGCGCAAGCGTGGGCGATTATCAGCCCTCGCGTCAGCCGCCCGATTTTGGCCAAGGTAATTTCGGTTTTCGCTCTCGTGTTGCTCTACATCGCCTTTGCCAGCGCAATCTACACGACACGCGGCGCTCCACATCCACTCGCCCCGAAATGGCCCGCCTATGATAACCCGCGAAAATTCAAGTGGCTTGAATACCTCGACCCCGTGGTTCTTACAGCGAACGCTTTCAACAAGGGCAGCATTCAAAAGCTTCAAGTCCTTCTCTTCACGCTGCTTGTGGCAGGGATGGTGCTGACACTGGTGCTCACGGCCGGCTTCCTGCCAAACTTCTCGTCGACGGTCGCGATGCTGCTGGGCATATCGGCTGTAGGCGCCGCCGTGGCCCAGAAGACCACGACAAGCAGTGAGCGCATTCAGTTCGAAAACTGGGCATGGCTCGTGAAGAAGAAAGTCCTTCCCATCACTCGCCAGGATACTCCGCGCTGGACCGACCTCATGACGAGCGGCCGGGAGTTCGACATATACAAACTGCAGACGCTGCTCTTCAGCGGCGTGGTGGCGGTGGCGCTCCTCGTCAACGGTGGAACCGGGCTCGAGAGCTTCACCGTGCCCGAGACTCTCCTTGGAATCCTGGGCCTGTCGCAGGTCGTATACATCGCAGGATCGCTGGTGCGTCCTCCATCGGTTTCAGACCTGGACAAGGCGATAACCGAGTTGCGAGAGATGGGAGCGAAGGTAACGACAGCCCTGGCGCAAAATACCGATACCGACAGCGACGGTAAGCTAATGTCCACGCCGTTGCCGCCCGGGGCTACGCCAGGAGCGAACGCGATGGCGCAGTACAACAAGAAGGCGGATCAAGTCGAGGTCATGCTGGAATCCACTCTTGAGACTGAGGTGACTCGCGCGCAGCTCGACTATCCATAAGATTAGTACAGCGAGAAGGCATCCACCCTCCGGTCCAGGCTGCGAGGAGGTCAGGCCCGATCCAATCCGCCGGCCTGCATCTTCACACACGCGGCAGCCTGGCGCACATACTCGCCTCCCTTGGCCCGCTCTACGCCGCCTCCACGAGCGCTTCTTCCCGCGCCGCTTCGATCATCGTGCCGCTCAAGACCGTGTAGGCGGCGATCCAGGCGGCACGGAGCTCCGGCGTGAATTTTTCGCCAAGCCCGACCTCGAGCGTCCAGATCAGCGCCGCGCCCGACGGTGGCGTAATGCCCCTCCTCGACGCCGTAGTGGACATGGCGGCGCGCCAGCGCCTTCACCTTGCCGA
>CAYTTC010000304.1:0-2739 GCA_964440525.1 uncultured Propylenella sp.
CCCCGCCGAGGCGCCAGCCGAGCAACCCGCAGCCGCACCGCAGGCCGTCGCACAGGCGGAGGCCCCAGCAGCGGAAGCAGCTCCGGCCCCGCCGGCGGTTGGCGATGCCGCCAAGGGGGCGGCGTTCGCCAAGCGCTGCGCGGCCTGCCACAGCTTCGAGAACGGCGGTCCGAACCAGGTCGGCCCGAATCTGTTTGGCGTCGCGAATCGCCCGATCGCATCGGTTCCCAACTACTCCTATTCAGAGGCAATGGTCGCCTTCTCCGAGGGCGGCGCCAAGAAATGGGACGAGGCCGCGCTCGACACTTATCTTGCCGACCCGAAGGGCGGGGTTCCCGGCACGAAGATGGCGTTTCCCGGGGTGAAAAAAGAACCCGACCGGGCGAATCTGATCGCCTATCTGAAGACGCTCACCGAGTAGCCCGCAGCGTATTTCCGCGTGTAGCCGGGATTTTCTTGAGAGTTTCGCGGGCGCGCCGGCCGCGTCGCGCTGGCTTAAACTTTCGTCATGTGCGGATTTCGCGGTGTGCGGTCGCGGCCGCATTCCGTTATATGACAGATTGGAGATTGCAGGACGGTTCGCCGTCTCGACGGGATTGATGCCAATGCGGATTCGTCTGATCCTCGCCGCCCTCTTCCTTTCCATCGCCCCTGCCGCGAGCCAGGCCCAGGACATCGTCTGGCGGCACGCCACCGCCCTTACCGGCGATCCAAAATACCCGGCCGACTTTCCGCATTTCGACTACGTCAACCCTGACGCGCCGAAAGGCGGCGTCGCGCGGTTCGGCTCGCAGGGCGGATTTGACACCTTCAATCCGATCCTCGACACCTCCGGAACACCCGCCGCCGGCATGGGCTACCTCTACGACGCGCTGATGACTTCGTCCTATGACGAGCTCAACATCAGCGCCGAGTACGGGCTTCTGGCCGAAGCGGTGACATACCCCGCCGATTTTTCGAGCGTGACCTACCGGCTGCGGCCGGAGGCTCGCTGGCACGACGGCGAGCCGGTGACGGCAGAGGACGTCGTCTGGAGCTTCCAGAAAAGCATCGAAAACAACCCAAACCAGCGCTTCTATTACAGCCACGTGGCGAAGGCCGAGGTGACGGGCGAGCACGAGGTCACCTTTACGTTCGACGCGCCCGGCAACCGCGAGCTTCCGCACATCATGGGACAGCTGCAGGTGATGCCGAAGCACTGGTGGGAGGGGAAGGACGCACAGGGGCGCCAGCGGGATATCTCGAGAACGACGCTCGAGCCGCCGCTTGGCTCCGGGCCATATCGGATCAAATCGTTCGTCGCTGGCCGCACCGTGGTCTACGAGCGCGTGCCCGACTACTGGGCGAAGGACCTCAACGTGAACGTCGGAGTGTACAATTTCGACGAAATCCGCTTCGAGGAATACCGCGACAGTACCGTCCTGATCGAAGCGTTCAAGGGCGACCAGTACGACTGGCGGACCGAGAATTCCGCCAAGAACTGGGCGACCGAATACAAGTTCCCCGCCGTGGCCGAGGGCAAGGTCGTCGTGGAGACTTTCCCGGACAAGGCATCGGGAACGATGCAGGCCTTCATCCCCAATTTGAGGCGTGAAAAGTTCGCTGACCAGCGCGTGCGTCTCGCGCTGAACTACGCTTTCGACTTCGAGGCGCTGAAGGATACGATCTTTTTTGGGCAGTACAAGCGCATCAACAGCTACTTCGCCGGGACCGAGCTCGCCTCCTCCGGACTGCCGCAGGGGCGCGAGCTGGAAATCCTGGAAAGCGTCCGAGACAAGATTCCGCCCGAGGTCTTCACAACGCCCTACACCAACCCGTTGTCGGATACGCCGGAGGCGAAGCGCAATAATCTGAGGGAGGCGCTCCGCCTCCTCAAGGATGCGGGTTACGAGTTGCGCGGCCGGCAGCTGGTGAAGGCGGGCACCGGCGAGCCCTTCACGATCGAGATGCTGACCAACGACCCGTCGACGGAGCGCTATATGCTCCCCTTTCAGCAGGATCTCGCGAAGATCGGCATCACTCTGACGCTCCGCTCGGTGGACACGCCGCAATATATCGAGCGCATCCGCAAGCGCGACTTCGACATGATCGTCGCCGGCTGGGGACAGTCGCTTTCGCCGGGCAACGAGCAGCGCGGCTACTGGGGCAGCCAGTCGGCCGATGAGCAGAATTCGCGAAACTATGCAGGCATCAAGAATCCCGGTGTCGACGCGCTGGTCGAGAAAGTCATTTATGCGACGGATCGCGACGAGTTGGTCGCAGCGACGAAGGCGCTTGACCGGGTTCTCCTGTGGAATCATTTTGTGATCCCGCAGTTCTACAGCGACGTCTATCGCACCGCCCGCTGGGATCGTTTCGGCCACCCCGACAATATCCCGGTCTACACGCCGGGATTCCCCGACATCTGGTGGTATGACGAGGAGAAAGCCCAGAAGGTCGCCGGCCAATGAACCGCATCAGCAGACGCGCGGCACTGAAGCTTTCGGGGGCGGCCGCGTGCGCGCCGCTTCTGCCCTTTCGGTCACTCGCACAGGAGACATCCCGGGCGCACGGCATCGCCGTCATCGGCGATTTGAAATACGGCCCGAGCTTCGAGCAGTTCGACTACGTCAACACAGCAGCGCCGCGCGGCGGGCGGATCGTCACGCAGCTCCCGGCATGGGGCTACAACCAGAATCCGCAGACCTTCAATACGCTGCACATCTACGTGCTGCGCGGCGACGGCGCGGCGGGCATGCC
>CAYTTC010000305.1:0-2732 GCA_964440525.1 uncultured Propylenella sp.
CACAAGCCGGAATTCGGCGCCTGGCGCTGGGAGCGGCTGCAGCGCGTTCCCGAGCTGATCGTTCCCTTCAAGCGCGCCGTCTATGAGAAAGTGGCAGCGGCGTTTTCGCGCTTCGCGGTTCCTGCGACGGAAACGCAGCAACCGCGCTGATCGAGAGACCCTCGGGGTCGCCGACTCTAGTCGATGACGATCTTCACCGCTTGTCCTGGTGCCAAAACATCGCTGGGCTGGAGGCCGTTCAACAGCCGAAAAAGCTCGAGCTTGCGCTCGGTCCCCTGCATCCTGAGCGCCAGGTCCGGGACCGTCTCGCCGCCGCGGACGGCCACCACGTCGACGCGGAGCGGGTTCAATCGGGCGAGGTCGGCGGGTGTCATCCGGCGAAACGACGCGAGCGTCTCACTCAGCGCCTGATCGATCGCCGCTCCGTCGCTCCGATCGGCGAAGATCAGCCGGTACATGCTGCCCCCGACCCGAACCGCGCCGATGCGAAAAACCCAGTCGCCCGCCGCCGCCTCGGCGGTCGCCGCCGGCAAATCGTTGACGCTCGCTTCCTTGACCGAGCCCTCCACCAGCCCGTTGATCCAGCCGGAGGCGAGATAGGTCGCTGGCGGCGTGTCGGCGTCGACCGTGACCCCGTCGAAGCGCATCGCGGTATCTTCGCCTGCCGCCGCCAACACCGCCTCCTTGGTGTTTTCGAGGCGGAAATTCAGCGGCACGCGAAATGCGATCGCGAGCCTTGGGTGAAGGAATTCTCTGCCGCGGACGAATCCCTCCGACGGATCGTCGCCGAAAACCATGCCGTCGAGCGCCTGCAGATAGCGGTCCTCGGTGCGTTCGCCGATGCCGGGCGCGCCGAATTGTCTGGCGACGACGACCGCCAGGTCGCGCCGCTCGCGCGTCGCCGGATGCGAGGCAAGAAAGCCCGCCGCGTCGTCGTGGCGGCCCATGGCGGAGCGGAATGCGGCGTAGGCTTCGAGCTTGCCGAGGAAGCGTGACGCAGCGAATGGATCGAAGCCGGCGCGTCCGGCAATCGTGATGCCGATCTTGTCGGCCTCGATCTCCTGGTTGCGCGAGAAAGTCGCGAGCGTGAGACGCGAGCCGGCCCGCGTCGACTGGCTGGCGCGCGGGTCGGAGAGGACGTCCGTCGCTACGCGCTCGACAATATCCGCCTGCTCGACGACCTTCGCCCTGTCGAGCGCGTGATTTAGGAGGACGTGGGCGATCTCGTGCGAGATCACCGCGGCGAGCTCGGAGGATTCGGTGGTGAGCGCGATCAGGCCGCGGGTGATGTAGAGATAGCCGCCCGGCAGCGCGAAGGCGTTGGCGACCGGCGAGTTGAGAATGGTGATCTTATAGCGCCGCGACGGGTCGTCGGAGGCGGAGACGAGGCGCGAGACGACGCGGGCGACGGCCTCCTCCACGGCCGGGTCCGAATAGACGCCGCCATACTCCGCGACGACCCGCGGGTTCTCCCGCGCGCCGATAGCCTCCTCGGCGGCGCTCGGCGCGCTGCGCGGCGCGACGACGGCGACCGGCTCCACGCGATCCGGAGCCCGGCCAGCAAACTGGCAGCCGGCGAGCAGCACGCCGGCCAGGACGACCAAAAAGTTTCGGTGCATGGCGATGCAAATGCGCACGTTGCGCGGCAAAATCAAGGCGCGCTCCCATCTGCGCCGACGGGCCTATCGAGCAATTCAAGCTGCATTGGCGAGCGGACGACCATCATCGGCCCGCTTTTCTCTTCGAGGAAGCCGCGCATCCGGACCCGGTGCCCGGCGAGCGCGCCGAGCTCCGCCTCGCCGCCGAAACGCTCCCGGTCCTCGGCCGCGATCTCGGCGGTCACGTCCTCCGACCACCAGGTCCCGAAATTGAGGTAACTCCGCGCGCGCCGGTTCCCGACCGACACGACCCGCCCCTCGAAGATCGCAAAACGGCCGATCCGCGCGGCGAGCGCCCGGGGAAACGCTGCGGGTAGGCGCTGACCCATCCAGAAGCCCCGATGCGCGCGGCGAGCCGCAGCTTCGGCCGCGAGAATGCGATCGAAGCAGGGGAGGGGCTCGCCACTGGCGAAGGCGATCGCGAGCCCGTCATGTGCAATCTTCTCTTGCACGAGCAAGCCTCCGACCGCGATCATAGCCGGAAGGCGCCCATACCGGTCCGCTTCCGCCGACACGAGCAGAATCCTGATCGTAGCTCCGGAAACTAGATCTGCCAGCCGGCGCTGCAGCTTTGCGTCGGCATCACCCGGTTCCGGGAGGAGCAATCCGAACGGCTCGATCCCCGCGAGCCGGACAACCCGCCCGTCTTCGAGCCGCAAGGAACGGGCGTCTAGGACCTCGGCCGCAATGGCCTCAGCGGTCGTGCCGAGACATGTCGCGTCGGCCTCAGCGGTTTCTTGGATCGCCGCGGCCGCTGCGCCGGCGACCAGAAGCGCCACAAGTACCGCACACCGGCTTGCTTTCTTCGGATTGCTCAGAACCATCTCCCGCCAAGAGCATCCCGGCGCACGGTCCCGCCTCCGATCGCCGCAAATATTTGAAATCCAACATTCTCTGGCAAGATGGCGGCGTGTGTAGCGGCTCCGTCGATCGATTGCAAAAACCGAGATTGGCTGTTGCCGGCGGAGGGCTGGTCTCTACTAAGACGTTTGCCTGCCCATCAGCTTGCGGGCTTTACGGCCCACATCTCGATCTCGACGCGGTAGCCGTCGAGCAGGACTGCCTGGACGGCGG
>CAYTTC010000306.1:0-2730 GCA_964440525.1 uncultured Propylenella sp.
TGCGGAAGAATCTCGATAGGCTGGGCGGGCTTATCCACTCGCAGCGCGTGCTTCTGGCGCTCACGCAGGCCGGGCTTTCGCGTGAGACCTCCTATGCCGTCGTCCAGCGGAATGCCGCGAAAGTCTGGGACGGCGGCGCCGACTTCCTCACCGAGCTTCTCGCCGACAAGGACATCCGCGCCGTGCTATCCGAGGCCGAAGTTCGTGAAATGTTCGACATTGGCTACCATACCAAGCACGTCGATACGATTTTCCAGCGTGTCTTCGGCTCCTTTTGAGCTGTCGGCGAGGCGGCGACAGGGCTCCCGCCGCCTCGGTAATCAAAAAACTGCTACCGGCGGCTGGATTCTTGGGAGAGTGCGAGCCTTGCCCCTTGTTCCCGACTATTCGTCGGCGTAGTTCTTTGGAGGTAACGGAATCGTAAGAGACCGTGGAACGATGCCTCGCCCGCAACGTTTTTTGGGCGGAGCTACTTTCGTGGGAAAGGAATTCGGCATGGCTGCCAATCGTCCGGGTGGGTCATCGAACAGCACCCTCTATTTCATTGTCGGCGCCCTCATTATCGCGGTGCTGATCATCGGCTGGTTCATGTACGGCAAGGAAGAGGCCCCGCCGCCTCCGGCGCCTGCCGCGACGGAAGAGCCGGCCATGGCTCCGGCGCCGGCTCCCGAGCCAGCACCGGCACCTGAGCCCGCGCCAGTGCCCGCACCGACGCCTGAGCCCGCTCCGGCACCGACCCCAGAGCCCGCTCCGGCCCCCTCGCCGTAGCAACAGCGGTTGGGTTAGGCTTTACCGACGAGGACGCCGCGCAAGCGGCGTCCTCTCATTTCCTCATCGGCTTCAGAAGTCCGAAGCCGCCACTGCGGTAGCGCTGGCCGTGCTGCCGGCGACCCCTTGGGCGAGGAAATCGCTATGGCTCGTCGCCACGCCCCCAAGCGAGGCGACGTCAAAGCCCGCCGCCCCGGAATCCTCCCAGTAGGCGCGTGAGAGCGACGCCCTTCGCGCCGATCGGCAGACGTCAGGCCGAGGCGCGGGCGCCGCTGATGATCGCGTTCGCGCCGCTGGTCAGATAGTTGAGGTCGCTGCCCAGCGCGATCAGGCGGAAGCCGAGCTCGCGAGCGCGGCGACCTGCTTCGGCGGTGATCGCGAGCGTGCACGGAATCTTGCCGGCGCGCGCCGCCTTCGCCGCGATTTCGCCGGCGGCCGCGAGCATCTCGCCGTTGTTGGGATCAATCTTCGCGCCGTTCGAGAGCGCGAGTGAAAAATCAGACGGGCCGACGAACACCCCGTCGATGCCATCGACCGCCAGAATGTCGTCGAGCGCAGCCTGGGCCGCCCGCGTTTCGATCATGGCGATGGCGAGCGTGTCGTGGTTCGCGGCTTCCAGGTAGGTCTGCGGGCTCGCCATTCCATGCAGCGCGAGTACCCGCGTCGGCCCCCAGGACCTTTCGCCGAGCGGGGGGAACTTCATGGAAGCTGCAAAGGCCTTGGCGTCTGAGACCGAGTTCACCATCGGCGCGATCACCGCGCTGGCGCCGAAATCGAGCGCCCGGCTCGCCGTCTCGAAGCGACCGATCGGGATGCGCACTACAGCCGGCTTCCCGACAAGTGTGACCGCGGCAATGCCGCGCATGATGCTCTCGGTGGTGTGGCAGCCGTGCTGCATGTCGAGGGTGACGGCATCGAAGCCGGCCCGCGCGACGAATTCCGCGACGAGCGGATCGGGAATGGCCGACCAGGCCGTAAAGAGGGTCTCGCCGGCCTGAAGGCGCGGTCGAAGGCTGGGTTGGGCCACGCTAGTTGCCGGCTTCGATCTGAGCAACCGCCTCGGCCATCAGCTCTTGCATGGTGCGCCGGATCTGGTGGTCGGATTGTTCGACGCCGGCGGCATCGAAATCGCTGCGGATTTTCCGAATGACGTCGTCGTCGCCCGCCTCCTGCATGTCCGCGCGGATAACCTCGCGCGCATAGACCTGGGCGTCGTCGCCGCTCTTCCCCAACTTCTCCGCCGCCCAAAGCCCGAGCAGCTTGTTTCGCCGGGCGGTCGATTTGAACCGCAGCTCCTCGTCGTGGGCGAACTTGCTCTCGTAGCCTTCCTTGCGCTTATCGAAGGTGGTCATCCATCTCTCCCGGCGAGCTTCCGCGCCTTCCCTAGCGGCGGAGCGCTACCCGCGCAACGACCCGTTCGTTTACATGGCCGGGTTCCGCGCGTCACGCCGCATTGTATCCACCGAGCCTTTCCGCTAGGTTTCGCGCTCCAAACGGGTCGGCTGAGCGATTCCGCCACTTGCCTGACCCGGCGCACGCGTCCACATATCCTGATCCATGAGAGCCATGAACCGCCGCCGCCGCATCTACGAGGGCAAGGCCAAGATCCTTTATGAGGGTCCGGAGCCGGGCACGCTGATCCAGCACTTCAAGGACGACGCCACCGCCTTCAACGCCAAGAAGCACGAGATCGTCGACGGCAAGGGCGTCCTCAACAACCGGATCTCCGAGTATATCTTCAATCATTTGAATGCGATGGGTATCCCGACCCATTTCATCCGCGCGCTCAACATGCGCGAGCAGCTGATCCGCGAGGTCGAGATCATCCCGCTCGAAGTGGTGGTGAGGAACGTCGCGGCGGGCTCGCTCGCCGAGCGGCTCGGCCTGGAGGAAGGCACCGCCCTGCCGCGCTCCATCATCGAATTCTACTACAAGAACGACAAGCTCAACGACCCGATGGTG
>CAYTTC010000307.1:0-2684 GCA_964440525.1 uncultured Propylenella sp.
TTGAACTCGACCTGCAGCTTCACGTCCTTGGCGATCGGAAAAAGCGTCGAGGTCGATTCCTCGACGAGCACTTTTCGCGCTTCGCCGAGCGTGTCGATATAGGCGGCCGCGCCGTTGCCGTTCTGCGCCAGCACCTGCATCAACGCGTCGTTGTAGTTCCCCATGCCGAAGCCAAGCACCGAAAGAAAGACGCCGCTGTCGCGCTCGCGCTCGACAAAGCCCTCAAGCTCGTCGACGTCGGTGATGCCGACATTGAAGTCGCCATCGGTGGCAAGGATCACGCGGTTGACACCATTCGCATCGAAATTCTGCTTGGCAAGCTCATAGGCTTGGCGGATGCCCTCCGCTCCGGCGGTCGAGCCGCCCGCCGAGAGATTTTCGAGCGCCGAGAGGATCTTCCCCTTCTCCGAAGCCTTGGTCGGCTCGAGCACCGTGCCGGCGGCTCCCGCGTAGACCACGATCGACACGCTGTCGTCGGGCTTCAGCTCGTCGACAAGGAGCTTCATCGAATTGATGAGAAGCGGCAGCTTGTTTGGCTCGTCCATCGAACCGGATGTGTCGATGAGGAAAACGAGGTTTGCATGCGGGCGCTCGGCCATCGCAATGTCGAAACCCTTGATGCCGATATGGACGAGCTTGGTGCCGGCATTCCACGGCGTCGGCATCACCGTCACCGTCGCGCGGAACGGCTCCTCCGCCGAGTCCGGACCCGGATAGGCGTAGGGGAAGTAGTTGATCAGCTCCTCGACCCTGACCGAATCGTCCTGCGGCAGCACGCCGTTGCTGAGCGATGCACGCATGAACGAATAGGACGACGTATCGACGTCGATCGAGAACGTCGAGACCGGCTCCTCCGCCGTCACTTTCAGCGGATTGGTCTCGATCGTCTCAAACTGGTCGCGGCCCTGGTCGTGATAGCCGGGCTGCGGCACCGGCTCCAGCATCGCGCCAGTCTCGCTCCCCACCATCGCCGCAGACCCGCTGGCGAGCTGATCCGCCATCGGGGCGGCCATGTTGCGGGCGAGCGCCTCTTCCGCGGGCTGCGGAGAGGCAAGAGGCAGCGATGCCGCCGACGACTCGTCGAGCGACGACGAAGCCGCTTCCGTGGTCGCGACCTCTGCCGGCATGTCGGCCGCAAGCTCCTGCCTTTCACGAAACTCTTCAGTGACCTTCGCTTCGGCATCGGCCGGGGCATCGGCTCTCCGAAGAGTGTCCGGCTTCACCGCGTCCGCGTCACGCTCCACCGGCGGCACGCCGATCGGCTCGCGCGCGTCGCGCCAACCAAAACCTTCGATCGTCTGCAGATTTGCCGCGGTCATCACGGCGAGGGTGAGCACGGCAAGGCTTACGCCGCCGGCAAGCGCGTGTCGCATTGAGATTGGGGTCATTCGCATGGCTCGTCTTCCCGTCAGGATTTCGGATGCGGCACGTGCCGCACTCCTGAGACGGTCGACCAAGCCCAATCCTTGGCGGGTCGATTGCGATTTCGCATCATAGGCGGCAAGCGCCGCTCGGACGGTCGCCTCGCGCGCCGCCGGACGCGCCGCGATCCGCTCCTCGTCGAGCGCCTGCTTCAATCTCTCCAGCTCATTCATCGTCTTTGTCCGTTCGGGCTTTCAGGTGCTTCTTCGCCATGTGCACGCGCCACGACACGGTGCTTTCGGCGCAACCGAGTATTTTTGCGACCTCCGCATGCGAACGATCCTCGCCGAGGATGAGCAGCACCGTTTCTCTGAGACTCGGCTCAAGGCTTTGTAGCGCTGCCCGCAGCCAGCCTGCCCGCTTGTCGGTATCCACCTGATCGGCATCATCCGACGCCCGAAGCACCGCGTATTTTTCGACCAGCGCCGCGGACGACTTGCGCCGCCTAAGGAAGTCGCGGCAGCGATTGATCACGATGCTGACAAGCCAGGTCGAGAAGCGGCTGCGATTTCGAAAACGCGCGAGCTTCGTCGCAAGCGTAATGCAGACGTCCTGTGCGATATCCTCCGCGTCGGCCGCCGAGCCAACGTAGCGATAGGCGACCCGGTAGATCATGTCGTAGTGCCGCTCGACGAGGCGGCGAAACGCTTCGCGGTCGCCGCGGATCGCAGCGGCGGCCAGCTCGCTGTCGTCGGTCGTTTTCAGCATCTGTGGCATGAGACGAAGCTCACCGGCCCATTCCTTGGCGTTTCGGGAAATATTTCACCCACCCGGCCGGCGGTCCATGTCCGCCGGTCGCTCGCGGTCGGAATCGCCGCAGCAGCGCCGTAAATCTTATCTAACCATGTCCAGCGAAAGGCCGGGCGCGGGCGGCCTCCTGTCCCTATTTAATAAAAATGGAACAGAACCTTGCATGCCCAGCTCCGTTACCCGGTGACGAAGGCAGCGCCATGCATCAGGTTGACGACCACGGTTCGGATGCGGCAGGCCCTCCGGTCGCGGGCGACGGCGGCGCCCACAAGCGGAGCGCCCACCGCCAGCGCACGCTGAAGCAGGCGAAGATCCTCCTGACCGATTGGACGACGATCGACTGCACGGTTCGCGACATCAGCGAGGGGGGCGCGCACCTTGTTTTCGGCGATGCCTTCGCCCTTCCCGAGGAGTTCCGCCTGATGCTCATCTCCAGCAATACGATCGTTCCGGTGCGGCTTCTGTGGCAGCGCGGCCTTAACGTCGGCGTCGCGTTCACCGGCCCTCAAGAG
>CAYTTC010000308.1:0-2660 GCA_964440525.1 uncultured Propylenella sp.
GCTCGGCGGAAAGCCGGGGCGCCGGCCGGCGCGGCGACAGCACCTCGTCCAGGTGGCCGAGTGCTTGGTCCAGGCGGGTGACCAGGTCAATGCCGAACCGAGCGGCAAGCGGCGCCCGTGGCTTGCCGATCAATTGGCCGATTCGCTTCAGGCCAAGGCGGTCGAGGAGCGCATTCTGCTCCCTGGTAATGCGGAGCGCCGCTACCGGCAGATCGGCGATCGCCTCAGTCTCTCCGCCCGCGGGAACGCATCTGCCCGTGCCGTAATGCGCGAGTGCCCAGGCTGCGCCAGCCGTCGAGGCGATAGCGCCGAGGATCTCGAAGCCTTGGCCCGCGAGACGGTCGAGGCAATCGGCGAGGAGGGCCTGCTCGCCATTGTCGTCACCTCGGGAGAAAAGATGCGCGCAGCCGGAAATATCCAGAAACAGGCCATGCGGCGGATCGAACGCGACGAGCGGCGTATAGCGGTCGCACCAATCGGCGAGCTTTTCGAGAAGCGCATGGTCGGCCGCCTCATCGGCCTCGGCAACGCAAAGATCGGGGACGGCGCCGCGCGCATCGGCAAGGCTCGCGCCCAAGCGGATTCCCCGCCGCCCGGCATTTTGGTCGATAGCGACGATGCGGAGCGCGCTTTTGATCTTCGCCACGACGGCGAGCGGCGTCTTTTCCGAAGACAGGCCCTCAGGAGACGCGCCTGAGGCTCGGCTCTGTAAGGCCTCTCCTTTCCGCCGCAGCCGGATAAGGCGGTCGGTGGGGAGGCGTGGCAGATAGAGGCTGAGTATCCGCGCGGCAGGTCCCCTCTCCCCGTTCGACAAAGCTTCGTTCATGGGCATTCCACTCCACCGTGAAGGCGCCTGTCGGCCCGAGGCGGTTCTTCTCCAGCCTCAGGCGCCAAGCCATGCGGCCGATTCCGGCAGCGAAGCGGCCGATCTCGCCGGCCGGCGCCGGAGACACGCCGAAGCGCAGCTCCGCCGCGCTCGGCTCAGCCCAAGCATTCCCCAGGCGCAGGAGAAAGCCGGTGACGCCCCCCTCGCGGGCGCGAAGCGCGCAGCGGCGGGTGGCGGAGAGATCGAGCGAAGCCTGCCTTAGCTCGCAGACCGCCACCCCGAGCCCGCGGCAGGAGAGCGCCGCCTCGAAGGCCCAGAGCGCCTCCTTCTCCGTGCGAACAGCGACCTCGACGACACGGGCCGGGTCAAGGCCGAGAGCGATGAGCCCCGGCGCGTAAAGCCCTCCCGCCTCGCGGCGGAGATCCGCTTCGCCGATCCAGACGATCGAGGAGGCGCCGCCGGAAGCGGTAAGCCGCGCGACAAGCGCCAGCGCAAAACCGCTCGCCGCCCCGCCGTCACGGCTCTCATCGGCGCGGATTTCGTGCAGCGCCGCCAAAGGCAGCCCGCCATCCAGAACGGTGTCGAGAGCTGCAATGCCGAGTTCGAGGCGCGCCCGAAATTTTTCGCGCAACTGCGGCGTCGCAGCGGCATGGACGGCCAGAGGAATAGACTCGATGCGCGGAAGAACGGCGTCGGGCAGCCGGTCATCCTCGGCAAGGCGGCCTTCAATGCGGGCGATGTCCCGGCGCAGGCGGCAAAGCTCCGCATGCGCCGCGGCGATCATGGCCATGGCGGTCTCAAAACTGTTTTGTTCTATCTTTGTTCTAGATTGCCACAGGCTGAAGAGGAGTCAAGGGAGACTTGCTTGGACCGGCGCAAAGCAACCGACGCGGCATTCGGCCAAAAAAGCATATGCCTAAAACTTTCGCACAAAGGCCGCCATATCTTGAGCACGCCCGCAAAAGAGCGCAGGCCGTTTTCAGCGTGGGATTGTCATGATTCTTCTGGGGGTTGTCTCAACCCCTTCCAAGGAGGCGCGAAAGTTCATGAACACAAGAACGGCAGGACTCGTCATCGGAATCGTCTTTATCCTGGTCGGCATTCTCGGCTTCATTCCCAATCCGCTGGCCTCACCGACCGGCCTCTTCGTGGTGAATACGGCCCACAATCTGGTCCATCTCATCAGCGGCGCGGTCATTCTCGCGGGGGTCTACAGCTTCGGCAGCGCCCTCGGCCTCAAGATCATCGGCGTCGTCTATGCGATCGTCGCGATCCTCGGTCTCTTCATGGGCGGCGACATGCTCCTCGGCATGATCGCGATGAACATGGCCGATCATTGGCTGCACGTGGCGCTCGCAATCGTCATCCTGTTCGCGGGCTTCGCCTTGCCCGACGACAGCAAAGCGCCGGCGATGGCCTAAGACGCGCTGGTCTTCGGCGACCGGCCGAAGACCGCAATATTCGCTCCAAGAGAACTGCCCCGTCGGAGCCGCGGAGGCGTGCAGACGCGTCTGATCACCCCGCGGCTTTTCGGCCCGGAGGTAAGGAGGGTGCGGGGCGCCTTGCGGCACCTTGTGCCGCGGTCTTGCGACCGCGAAAGAACGATGTGCAGGCACCACCCGGCGCCCCGCGCGGAGTCTTTTCGCTTGCTCCGTCCCTGCCCCGGGTCTCCGTGCTTCTACCCGATGCGGCCGACAGTTCGCACATTACGGCAAGGCTGGACGGCTTGGGCGCCCGAGTCAGACGGGCGAAGGGCGTTACTCCTCCGAACCGCCTGGGCTCCGCATCCCCACCCCGATCGGTAACGCCGGCCGACGCCCTCAATGGGCGGGGA
>CAYTTC010000309.1:0-2645 GCA_964440525.1 uncultured Propylenella sp.
CATTGCCGCTGCGGAGCCTATGGCCTCAGATCGCCCGACGGAGCTGATCCCGGCATCGCGCAGTTGCCTAGTTGGCGCCGCATGACCAGCGACAATGCCGCCACCCGGGCTGCGAGTCAGGCACATGTGGTTGCGGATCAGAGCGAGGTCCTCGAGTTTCTGGCCGACGCCAGGACGCACGGGCTGAGCACGCAGCCCATACGCATCGACACGCACGGAGCGGTGGTCTTTCTTGCCGGCGAGAACGCCTACAAGGTGAAGCGTGCCGTGAAATTCCCCTTCATGGACCTTTCTACGCTCGCCAAGCGGAAAGCGTCCTGCGCGGCAGAGATCGCCGTCAATACCGCCGATGCTCCGACCATATATCTGGGCGCCGTGCCGATCACCCGCGGAAAAGACAGTCTGGAGCTCGGCGGCGCCGGCGAAGCCGTCGAGTGGGCCGTGCACATGCGCCGCTTCGACGAACAGCAGACACTCGACCATGTCGCAGAACGAGAGGGCTTGTCGCCGGCGCTGCTGGCCAAGCTCGTGCGAGCGATCCTCGCCTCGCATGCCCGAGCTCCGCTCCGCGAGGGCGCGCCCTCGGCGGAATCGCTCCGCCGTTATCTGCAGCAGAACCAGGACGCCTTCAACGAGAGTCCCGAACTCTTTCCAAAGGAGCGGGGGGGGGCGCTGACCGCGCGGTCGCAGGAGGTGCTCGCCCGCCAGTGGGAGCTGCTGCTCGAACGTGGCCGCGCGGGCTACGTCCGACGCTGCCACGGCGACCTGCATCTCAGAAACATCGTGCTTCTCGCCGGCGAACCGACGCTCTTCGACGCCGTTGAATTCGATGACGCGATCGCCACCGGCGATGTCCTCTACGACCTTGCCTTTCTGTTGATGGATCTGTGGGAACGCTGCCTCAAGTGCGAGGCCAATCTCGTTCTTAACCGCTATCTCTGGGGCAGTGACGAGGCCCAAATCCGAGGTCTCGCCTCCCTGCCGCTGTTTCTCTCGATCCGCGCGTCAATAAGGGCAAAGGTGATTGCCGCTTCGCTGCCGCATCTCGCGCGCGAGGAGCGCGAGACCCTGGCGGCCGAAACGCGTCGGTATTTCGCAGCAGCTGCGAGCTTTCTCGAGCCGCAAGCGCCCCGCGTCGTCGCCGTCGGTGGCCTTTCGGGCAGTGGCAAGACGACATTGGCGGCCGCGATCGCACCCTACGTCGGTCGGCCGCCGGGCGCGATCCATCTCCGCAGCGATATAGAGCGCAAGGTGCTCGCAGGCGTGGGTGAGACGCACAGGCTACCATCCGACTCCTATACGCAGAATGCATCGGATGCGGTCTATGCATCGCTCGGCGGAAAAACCGAGGTCGTGCTGGCTGCAGGCCAAAGCGTCATCGTGGACGCCGTGCACGCCCACCCCGAGGAGCGGGAGAGCATCGAAGCCACGGCAGCGGCAGCCGGCGCCCCCTTCTTGGGCCTGTGGCTTGACGCCCCCGTCGAGGTGCTCGTCAGCAGGGTTCGGGCGCGTATCGGTGACGCCTCCGACGCTACGGAGGAGATCGTCCGGCGGCAGATCAGCCACGACGTCGGACCGTTGCGCTGGGTCCGGCTGAACGCAGCGGGTGAAGCAGACCAACGTGCCGCGGAGGCTCTGCGCATCCTACGCGTTGCGGCTTAGATGCCTCATAGTGGCGAACACCATCCCGTTAGGACGGCCGCCTCCGGATTCGCGGGATCAAGCTGCTCGCGTCCAGGCAATCAGGTCGCGAAGCGAAACGTCGACGCCGAACTCTTCTGTCATCGCCGAACGCGATATCACATCCGGAGCCGACTGATCAAGGAACCGCCAACGCCGTTGGGATCAATATCAGCCCCGAAAAGGGTTGCTATATCATCGTGAAGGCGCGTGGGTTCGATGCTGAGGTTGAGCCTATCGAACCGATCCCGCCTCCAATCCATCTGATGCAGGAAGGGCAGCGCCTGTAGAGACCGGCGAACGATCACACAGTATGGCAGTGGCGAGTGGACCCTTGTCGCCCTCGCGTTCGGCCAACCGCACCTTGGTTCCGGGTTGCAGCACCGTCGCGAAGCGCCACAAAGAGATCCTTATGAGCATGATTGAGCTCGTGGGCGTTGCTCATCGCCACCTCTCCGCCGGGGACTCTCACGTCGATCGTGACAGGTAGATCTCGCCACGGCGGCCGTGATGATGCGGCGCATTGACCTTCACGTGGCAGGAAATGATGCGGTCATGAAGACGTTCGAGATGCCTCATCCGCTCGCAGATTTCCGCTTCGGCATTGGAGAAGCAAGCCATCCCGCGGAAAGAAATCTGCGGCTCGACTTGCGGGTTGTGTTTCCTTTGATGACGGCCAAGAGGCGCTGACATTCATTCTGATGAGCGTCTATGAGCGATGACCCGGGCTCGATTCCTCCTCCGAATCCGGCTATCCATCGATCTCGTCGGAAGCTCTCAGTCCCAATAGATCGGCCCTCCGAGCATGAGCACCGTATGGTCCTCCACCCTTCTCACGCCAGGCATGCTCTCTACCGCGGCCCGTAGGGCATTCCGCTCTTCAGCCGAAGACACATAGCCCCAAAAACTCACGACGCCGTCGACCACCATGACTTTGTTCTGTGCGATCGTGGTCCAAAGCTGAC
>CAYTTC010000310.1:0-2636 GCA_964440525.1 uncultured Propylenella sp.
ATGACGCGCCTGTCGATCAGCTTTTCGGTCGCCTTGCCGCCGGGAACGACGACGACGAGGACGGCGCTGTCGCGCGCCAGTTCCACCAGGTCGGAATAGTAGCGGTAGGGGACGCCCGGCTTTTCGTTGCGGCTGAAATAGGCGAGCTTGCAGTGGAACACCTCGAGTTTTTCGGCGATGGCGCTGCCGATCCGGCCAAGCCCCACCATGCCGATCTGGCGCCCGGCAATGCCGCGAGCAAACGGCGCCGGCCCCTCGCTGACCCACCGCCCGTCGCGCACATAACGGTCAGAGGCGACGAGCTGACGAGTAGTGGCGAGCACCAGCGCCACCGCGAGGTTGGCTACGTCGTCGTTCAGAACGTCGGGCGTGTTGGTGACGATCACGCCCCGTCGCCTGGCGTGCGCCACGTCGATGGCATCGGTGCCGACGCTGAGCGAAGTGATGATTTCGAGCTTGGGGCAGGCGTCGATCAGCGGCGCGCGGACCGGATAGTGGCTGCCGGTCGCAATGGCGCGAATTCGCCCGCCAGCCTCCCTGAGCAGCTCCTCCATGGATTTTCCGTCGTCGGGCGCGTGCACATTGTAGAGCTGGTAAAGCCGCTCCGTGACATGCGGCAACAGTCCTCCGGCGACAAGAACGTCAGGCTTCATACTCACTCCTTGAGGATTCAGTCACCGATTCTGGACGAGCCGAACGCATCGCGTCCCAGGCTGAACGCGCACTTAGTTTGCCGCCTTGGGAACCGCGTGCGCTCCTCCGCGTTTTTGGTGGCAATGCGGGACGCACACGTCCCGTAGCAATAGGCAAGGTCAAAGGTCGCAGGACGCCGCCGCTGGAGGGCATACGATGATTGGAACCATACTGCTCGTCATTCTCATTCTGCTTCTGATCGGGGCGATTCCGAGTTGGCCTCATAGCCGCGGCTGGGGATACGGCCCCTCCGGCATACTCGGAATCGTGCTGATCGTCTTGATCATCCTGCTCTTGACGGGCCGCATCTGATCCGGCGGGAAACTCTTCGGTGCTAAAGCGCCTTTGAAGGTCAGTGCGCCATAAGAACCGGCATCTTCATCTCCCGCAAGATGCGTGTAGTTGCGCCGCCGAACACCGTCTCCCTCAGCCGTGAATGGCCGTAGCAGCCGAGCGTCAGAAGGTCCGCTCCGAACTCCCCGGCATAGTTCAGGATCTCCTCCCCCGAGGAGCGGCCCTCGCTTTTCGAGACGGAGACGGGGACGGGTTTTACTCCGTGCCGCGAGAGGGCGCGGGCGACGGCGGTCAGTGTAGCGTTGCCGCGTGGATTGTCGACTACGATGATCCGCATTTCCGCCTCGGGCTGAAGCAGCGACAGACAATCGAACGCGGCGCGCGAGGCCTCTCGCGATCCGTTCCAGGCGATGAGGACACGCCGACCGACCGGCGCGAGATCGCCGGCGGTTGGAATGATGAGCACCGGGCGCCCGGTGCCGAGGACCAGCTCGTCGGGGCTGTAGCCGGCCGCTGCCGGAATGCTGTCGTGATATTGCGTTGCAACCACTAGGTCGGCCGTGTTGCAGGCGGTCGAAGCCGCCCGCATCGTAGGCTCCTCGCCTGTGTCGGTGGTACTCCATTCATGCGGGGTGCCGACGGCCTCCACGCGGGCGCGGAAGGCGGCCTCCACGGCGCGTGCGTCCTCCTGGAACGCCTCCTGCTGCGCCACGATGAATTCGGTGCTCATGGAGACTGTGGCGTCGGCATAGACGACCACGGCCGGCTGCACATGCACGCCGATGAGCGTTGCGCTATGTGCCGCAGCGAGCGGGATGGCGGCGTCGAGCAGCCGCGGGCAGACCCCGGCAGTCGGCAGATGGACGGCGATGGTCTTGACGGTTGCTCCGGTCATCCGATCCCCCGCCCGAATGCCGGCGGACGCGCAGTGGCGCGGGCCGACGCGACGGCCGCGATCTTAACCTAGAGCGGCGGCGAAGGACAAACGCCCCCGCAATGTCGCGGCGGAGCTGCCCGGAGGCTGAGCGCAACGCCGCCGCCCCGAACGCAACGCAGCCCGCAATGCTTGACCCCCTGGGAGCCCAAACGTATATGCGGCGCGGCCGTGGCGGAGTAGCTCAGTTGGTTAGAGCAGCGGAATCATAATCCGCGTGTCGGGGGTTCAAGTCCCTCCTCCGCTACCAATGTTTTCAACCAGATACCAGCAAGAGCGGCTATCCATAACCGGCGCGTTCGGCACAGGCAGTTGTGGCGCCGCGACAACTCGCCTAGCATTTGATCTTGCAAGATAAATGCGCGAGTGGTCTAATATGGCGCTCGATGTTAACCATAACGGGTTGTTACCGGGGAAACCGCAAGTCACAGGCTTAAGATCGTCAACTCGCTAATCCCTAGGATCGAGCGAGGAAGTTGCGTCTTTGTGGAGTAGGTTTCATGTATCGACGCGTACCGTTTCGGTCGCTGGTGCTGTCGCTTCTTGCGAGCACCGCCATTTCGGGTCAGGCGACGGCGCTTCAGCAGAGCGGCAGCGCCGTCAGTGTGGATCCGGCGGTGTCGGCCAGGGGCGGCGAGGGGTCTCGTGTGCTCGAGGTCAAGGGCGCGGTGTTCATGGGCGACGAAATCGTCGCTGGCCCGAACGGCCTCGCCCA
>CAYTTC010000311.1:0-2630 GCA_964440525.1 uncultured Propylenella sp.
TCGCTGTCCTTATTGAGTTGTACAATTGGTACCTGCGTTACACATCGGGCGAGGCTGCCATCGTTCCGACCGGGCTCTCGCTCTCTCTCATCGTGGTTTGCATCTTGCTTTTCACAGGATGGAAGGGCTGGAAACTCGTTTATCTCCATCGTGTCGGCGTCGCCGATGAGCATCGTGAACCCAGATCACGAGAGACTTGAACGATCATGGTCAGCCGGAGATAGCGATGGCGCCGCGCGTTACGATCAAGCCCTATTGGGGTCCCGTGGGCGGTTGGGGCTCAGCGCGCGCCGTGAGCGAAATCCTCTTTCGCGAACGCATACCGATCAAAGGGCCGCTCTCGCTGCTGCATCAGAACAAACCTTCAGGATTTGCCTGCGTCAGCTGCTCCTACGCGAAGCCGGGAGATCCTCACCCACTTGAATTCTGCGAGAATGGCGCGAAGGCGACGGCCTGGGAAATTACGTCTAAGCGCTGCGGACCAGATTTCTTCGCTGAACACACAATGAGCGAGCTTGAGAGTTGGCCCGACCACGATCTCGAAGAGGTGGGGCGCCTCACCGAGCCAATGCGCTACGATCCTGCGAGTGACACTTATCGGCCGATCGTGTGGAAAGAGGCGTTCGCAGCGATCGGAGACGCATTAAAGGGCTTCGATCCGAGATCCGTCATTTTCTACACCTCAGGCCGCGCCTCGCTCGAAGCCTCCTACATGTATCAGCTGTTTGCGCGCATGTACGGGTCGAACAATCTGCCGGACAGCTCAAACATGTGCCACGAGAGCACGTCTGTCGCTCTGCCGGAAACGATCGGTGTGCCCATAGGTACGGTGAAGATCGAGGACTTCGACCACACCGATTGTATGTTCTTCTTCGGCCAGAATGTCGGGGTGAGTAGCCCACGCATGTTGCATCAGCTGGAAGAGGTGCGCCAGCGTGGTGTGCCCATCATCACCTTCAATCCGCTGCGAGAACGCGGGCTCGAGCGCTTCACCAATCCTCAGTCTCCAGCACAGATGCTGACGCTTTCGGAGACAAAAATCAGCACGCAATATCACCAACTAAACCCTGGTGGCGATCTCGCGGCGATTGTTGGGCTCTGCAAGGCGCTGATTTCTGCTGACGACCAGTCGCGGAAGTCCCATCAGAACGAACGGCTACTCGATATCGATTTTATTGCTGAGCACACGGATGGGTATAACGCATTTGAGGAGGCTGTTCGCGGCTTTGACTGGTCGGAGATTGAGAGCTGCTCGGGTCTGAAGCGCGAAGAGATCGAGGCTGCGGCCGACGTCTATGCGCATTCAAACGCAGTGATCGCCTGTTACGGCATGGGTCTCACCCAGCACCGATCAGGGGTGCTCGCCATTCAGATGCTCAGCAACCTCTTGCTGATGCGTGGCAACATCGGAAAGGTAGGCGCCGGCATTTTTCCTGTCCGCGGTCACTCCAATGTCCAGGGCCAACGGACAGTCGGCATAACCGAGAAACCGGAGCTTGCGCCGCTCGATCAGCTCGCCAAGCAGTACTCCTTTGAGCCTCCGAGGATGAAGGGCCTGGACACTGTCGAGACGTGCCGGGGCATCCTTGATGAAAAGGTAAGCGCTTTTATCGGTCTCGGCGGCAATTTCATTCGTGCAGTGCCGGAAACTGTCGCCATGGAACAGGCGTGGCGAAAGCTGCCGCTGACCGTCCAGATCCTCACCAAGCTAAACCGAAGCGCTGTCATCCATGGCCGGCAGGCGTTTCTGCTTCCTTGTCTGGGCCGCATTGAGATCGACCGGCAAGTTAGTGGCAGCCAATTCGTAACGGTGGAGGACACGACCGGCAGATTCCACGCTTCGCATGGGCAAGTCGAACCCGCAGGCCCCAACATACTTTCCGAACCGAAGATTGTCGCTGAATTGGCCAAGGCTACCCTGGGGAACAACCGCACTCCCAACTGGGATGTTTGGAGCGACAATTACGCGCTTGTGCGTGACGCCATTGCTACGACGTACTCTGAGATATTCGCCGATTTCAATTCGAGAATCTCTAACCCAAGGGGATTCGACAGACCCATTCCCGCGCGAGAGCGCAAGTGGAAGACCAAGAGTGGAAAGGCCAATTTCATCGCGCCATCATGTCTTTCCGAGGATCCTGACTTGCCACAGCGCAGGGACGGCGTGCTGACATTAATTACGGTCCGCAGCAACGATCAGTTTAATACGACGATTTACGGATATGAGGACCGGTTGCGCGGCATTTATGGTACGCGCGAAGTCGTACTGATGCATGAGGCCGATATGGAGCGCCTTGGCATCGCTGACGGCGAAATCGTCGACATAGTAGGCGACGCGGGTGATGGTGTTGACCGGGTGGTTTGCGGTTTCCGCGCGACGCAGTACGACATTCCGCATGGAAGTTGTGCGGGTTACTATCCTGAATGCAATCCGCTGCTTCCTCTTTGGCACCACGCTCTGCGGAGCCACGTCCCCGCTGCAAAATCAATTCCGGTTCGGATCCGTAAACATACGACCGTTTAGTCCGGTTTTGCCGCCAAGCCTCGACGGGCGTTATTATAAGGTAAGCCGCTGGGAGTCCTGGATCACGCACCGCCATCGAAGCAGTGCTGGGCCCATAGCAGGCACG
>CAYTTC010000312.1:0-2599 GCA_964440525.1 uncultured Propylenella sp.
TTGCCTTGGCCGCCGAGCGTCACGTATACCGCCGCCAGAAGCGCGACCGCGACGGCGATTGCAGCCGCGCCAAGCCGGGCATTCCAGACAAAGCGTTTTCGCCTTTCGGCCATCGAGCGGCACCTCACGAGGGACCATGACGAAGACAATGTGGGGCGGCCGGTTTTCCGAAGGCCCGGACGCCATCATGCAAGAGATCAACGCCTCGATCGACTTCGACAAGGCGCTTTTCGCCGAGGACATCGCCGGCAGCCAAGCCCATGCGCGGATGCTTGCCGATCAAGGCATCATTTCGGCCGAGGATGCGAAGCAAATCGTCGCGGGTCTGGACACGATCGCGGCGGAGATCGCCTCCGGCCACTTCATTTTTTCACGCGCGCTCGAGGATATCCACACGCACATCGAGGCGCGGCTGCGTGAATTGATCGGCGACGCCGCCGGGCGGCTCCGCACCGCGCGCTCGCGGAACGACCAGGTGGCGACCGATCTAAAGCTCTGGGTGCGGAACGCCATCGACGAGATCGACGGCCAGCTGCATGCCCTGCAGTCGGCGCTCGCCACGAAAGCCGAGACCTTTGCCGACGCGGTGATGCCCGGATTCACGCATCTGCAGAGCGCGCAGCCGATCACCTTCGGCCATCACCTCCTCGCCTATGTCGAAATGTTTTCGCGCGACCGTGGCCGCTTCGCCGATTGCCGTACGCGGCTGAACGAATCGCCGCTCGGCGCCGCGGCTCTCGCCGGCACCGCATTTC
Organism: uncultured Propylenella sp.; assembly: GCA_964440525.1. Lineage (GTDB taxonomy): Bacteria > Pseudomonadota > Alphaproteobacteria > Rhizobiales > Afifellaceae > DASWJZ01. The sequence continues at coordinate 756 of CAYTTC010000312.1, forward strand.
CGATCGACAGGAAAGCGACCGCGACCGCGCTCGGCTTCGACCGCCCGACCGCGAATTCGCTCGATTCCGTCTCCGACCGCGATTTTGCGCTGGAAGCGCTGGCCGCGGCTTCGATCTGCGCCGTGCATCTCTCGCGCTTCGCCGAGGAGATCGTGCTGTGGGCGACGCCGCAATTCGGCTTGGTGCATCTCTCCGACCGCTTCACTACCGGCTCGTCGATCATGCCCCAAAAACGGAACCCCGACGCCGCCGAGCTCGTGCGCGCCAAGACCGGTCGCATCATCGGCGAACTGACCGCCCTTCTCGTCGTCATGAAGGGGCTGCCGCTCGCCTATTCGAAGGACATGCAGGAGGACAAGGAGCGGGTCTTTGACGCGCTGCCGAGCCTGTCGCTGTCGCTCGCCGCCATGACCGGGATGGTCGCCGATATGACGCCCGATCTTGCCGCGATGCGCGCAGCGGCGGGCGCCGGCTATTCCACTGCGACCGATCTCGCCGACTGGCTGGTGCGCGAAGCGAATCTACCGTTTAGCGAGGCGCATCATGTCGCCGGCCAGATTGTCGCGGAAGCGGCGAAGCGCGGCGTCGCGCTCGAGGATTTTCCGCTCGATGCAATGCAGGCGGTCCACCCGGCAATCACTGAAGCGGTCTACGGCGTTCTCTCCGTCGAGGCCTCGGTCAGGAGCCGCACGAGCGAGGGCGGCACGGCGCCCGCCAATGTGCGCGCCGCGGCGGTTGCCTGGAAGGAGCGGCTCGCCGGCGAGAACGCAGGCCAGAATCGGGATGCGTGAACCGGCGCGTCCGTTATAGTCGGGCTTCTCCGGGGAAAATCATGCCGGTCCGAACGCTGATCATCGTCCTCCTAGCCCTGGCCGCGCTCTCCGGATGCGGGCGGCGTGGCGCGCTCGAGGAGCCGGGCGCGCGACCCGCAGCCGGCGCTGGGGAGGCCGCATCCGCCGTTCCGGTAGACGACACCATGTCGCCGCTCGATCCGGGCGCGCCGGTTGTGTTGGCGCCGGAGGGCCAAGCCCCGCCCGCTCCGCGACGCCGGTTTCTCCTCGACTTCCTTCTTTAGAGTCCGTCGTGCACCACTTCGCGCATCGCGGCGGCGTTCTTCACGCCGAGGACGTGCCGGTGCCGAGAATCGCGGCGGAGGTAGGCACGCCGTTCTATTGTTATTCGACGGCAACGCTCACGCGCCACTACCGCGTCTTCGACGAGGCTTTTGGCGGACTCGATCATCTCATCTGCTATTCGATGAAGGCCAATTCCAATCAGGCCGTTATCGCCACGCTCGGACAATTGGGCGCCGGAGCCGACGTGGTCTCGGAGGGTGAGCTGCGTCGCGCGCTCGCCGCAGGAATTCCAGCGGAAAAGATCGTCTTCTCCGGCGTCGGCAAGACCGCGCGCGAGCTTGCCTCCGGGCTCGATTCGAAAATCCATTGCTTCAACGTGGAGTCGGAGCAGGAGCTCGAGCTCCTTTCCAGGATCGCTGCGGAGCGCGACGTCGTGGCGCCCGTCAGCATCCGCATCAATCCGGACGTGGACGCGAAAACGCACGAGAAAATCTCCACCGGGCGCAAGGAGAACAAGTTCGGCGTGCCCTTCGGCCGAGCTCGCCAGATCTATGCCCAGGCCGCCGTAATGCCGGGCATCCGGGTCGTCGGCATCGATACCCATATCGGCAGCCAGCTGACGGAGCTGCAGCCTTTCGACAACGCTTTCGGCCTCATCTCGGAGCTCGTCGTGGACTTGCGCTCCGACGGACATGCAATCGAGCATGTCGATCTCGGCGGCGGGCTCGGCATCCCGTATCGCGACGACGAGGCGGCGCCACCGCTTCC
>CAYTTC010000313.1:0-2595 GCA_964440525.1 uncultured Propylenella sp.
ACGGCCGCTGGTTCGAGGTGCGCGCCGAGGTCAATCCGAACAATCTCGCCTATACAAATCTCGGCCTTCAGGCGCACACCGACAACCCCTACCGCGACCCGGTTCCCACCATGCAGATCCTGGCATGCTTGGAGAATTCGGTGGAGGGCGGGGACTCCACTGTCGTCGACGGCTTTCAGGTTGCCACGCGCCTGAAGGCGGAAAGCCCGCGCGGCTTCGATGTTCTTTCCCGTCACTGCGCCCGCTTTGAATATGCCGGCTCGGCAAGCGTCCGGCTGAAGGCGAAAAGGCCCATCATCGAGCTGTCGCCGGACGGGGAGATGATCGCCATCCGCTTCAACAACCGTTCGGCGGCGCCCCTTGTCGACGTGCCCTACGACGACTTGCCGGATTTCTACGCCGCCTACCGACGCTTCGCGGAGATTCTGGAGGATCCGGCCATGGAGGTGACCTTCAAGCTGCAGCCGGGAGAGCTTTTCATCGTGGACAACACGCGCGTGCTGCATGCTCGCAAGGCTTTTTCGGGCTCGGGGAAACGCTGGCTGCAAGGCTGCTATCCCGACAAGGACGGGCTCCTCTCCACGCTGGCCGCGATCGAGGAAAACGAATTGCGGGAGGCCGCCGAATGAGCCGGCAGAAACTCGATCGCGAGACAATCGTGCCATTCCTCGCCGAAATTTTCGAGCGGCGCGGCGCGGAGGAATATCTCGGCGAACCGGTGACGATCGCCGAGCACATGCTGCAGGGCGCCTGGCTGGCTGAATCGGAGGGCGCAGGCGACGAGCTCGTCGCCGCAGCGCTGCTGCACGACATCGGCCATTTCACCAGCGAGTTCGGGACGTATTCGCCCGATGACGTGGAGGACAAGCACCACGACGATGCCGGCGCGGAAGTGCTGGCGCCCTTCTTCCCGCTGCTCGTCACCGAATGCGTGCGCCTGCACGTGGCGGCGAAGCGCTACCTGTGCGCCACGGACCCGACATATTTCGGAAAGCTCTCGCAGGCCTCCGTGCACACGCTGTCGCTGCAGGGTGGGCCAATGAGCGAGAAAGAGGTGGCGGGGTTTCGCGAGAATCCCTTCCACGACGAGGCGGTTCGAGTGCGCATCTGGGACGAGGGCGGCAAGGTGGCGGAGATGAAGACGCGCGCTTTCCGCGACTACGCGCCGCTGCTGCAGCGCGTCGTGGACGGTTTTCTGAACCGGCAGAGCGCGGCTAGCGCTGCCTCATAGCGGCTCGGTCGGCTCGCCCTCCCAATAGTCAACGGTCGCGGAACGGCGATAGTTCTCGTCGAGCGATCGCACCCGCACCTTGCCGGAATCGGGATAGACCATCACGTCGTTCGGATTGCGCTCGCCGATGATGAGGAAACGGCAAACCGCGCCGCTAGTGTTGACGAGGCAGTGGCCTTCCTTCTGCCCGGCCGGGAATACGACATAGTCGCCCGCCGAGACCTCATAGGTCTTGTCCCCTAACCGCGGGGTCGCGCGGCCGTCGAGAATCCATATGTGCTCTTCCTCGAGCATGTGGAAATGGAAGGGGCACGACTGCTTGCCCGGCGGCAGCTCTTCCAGCGCCGTGCCGAAATGCGAGCAACCGCCAAATGCCCCGAGCGCCCGAAAGCGGCTGCTGAAGCGTTCGCCATGCGACCACTCTTCCCAGGGAACATCCTCGACCTTGAAGGGGGCGGTCGGGTCGGTCCGGGCTGCGCCTGTCGATTCGTCGGACATGTCGGCTCCTTGATCGATCCGCGGCGCCTACAGCCGGCTGGTGAGCAGCTTGATCCCGGCAAAGGCGAAGAAAGCGCCGAGGGCGGCCTGGATCCATCGGCGCGCCGTCGAATAGAGGCGCACCATCACGGGCGTGGAGAAGGCCAGCGCGTAGACGCAATGGATGAGCACAGAAAGAATTGAGGTGCCGATCACGATGGAGAACCCGACCCAGACCGGTGCGTTTTCCTGAAGGCCGAGCGATATGATCGCAATCCAGGCCAGTGCGGCCTTTGGATTGGTCATCTGAATGGTAAAGCCGCGAACAGCATAGCCGAAGGGGCTGCGGGTCGCCCCGGAAAGTGTGGTGGCCTCGATGTCATGCCGAGAGGCAGCGGAGCGGAACGCCTTGTAGGCCAGCCAGAGAAGGTAGAGCCCGCCGCCGATCTTGATGACCGTCAGCGCGTAGGCGTAGGAGGCGAGGAGGGCAGTAAGACCGATCGCCGCCAACATGGCCCAGCAAAACGAGCCTGCGGCAACGCCGAGCGCAAGCGCGATGCCCGATTTTCTGCCGACGCTCATGGAGGTGCCGATAACCGCCAGGACATTTGGGCCTGGACTCGCGATGGCGAGAAAGAAAGCCGAGTAGGCGAGAAGGATGCCCGGAAGGTAAGCTGAAATCTGATCCATTTGAGCCGCCCCCTCCTAGTTCACCGGCCTTGGGCAACGCGGGCTAGAATGTCAGGCCGCGCTCGCCGCCTTCGCCCGCTCCGCGCGCTTGCGGTCGTTCGGGTCGAGGATCGTTTTCCTCAGCCGGATCGACTTCGGCGTGACCTCGACCAGCTCGTCATCCTCGATATAGGAGAGGGCGCGCTCCAGGCTGAGCC
>CAYTTC010000314.1:0-2580 GCA_964440525.1 uncultured Propylenella sp.
GGGCTTCCGGCTCGCGACCTACGCCATGTGGTGGATCAAGGCGGCGATCCAGGAATACATCCTGCGCTCCTGGAGCCTGGTGAAGATGGGGACGACCGCCAACCAGAAGCGGCTCTTCTTCAATCTCCGCAAAGCCAAGAGCCAGATCCAGGCGCTCGACGAGGGCGACCTCCGGCCCGACCAGGTGAAGCAGATCGCCGAAAAACTGAATGTCAGCGAGGAGGAGGTGGTGTCGATGAACCGCCGCCTCTCCGGCGACGCTTCGCTGAACGCGCCGATCCGCGCTACCGAAGGCGATTCTGGCGAGTGGCAGGACTGGCTTGCCGATGATTCCGAGACACCGGAGGAGCTGCTGGCCGAGCGCGACGAGCTTGATCAGCGCCGCGTCATGCTGACCGAGGCGCTCGGCGTTCTCGATAAGCGTGAGCGGCGCATCTTCGAGGCGCGCCGGCTCTCCGACGACCCGCTCACGCTCGAGCAGCTCTCCGAGGAGTTCGACGTGAGCCGCGAACGCGTGCGGCAGCTCGAAGTGCGCGCCTTCGAAAAGGTGCAGAAGGCGATGTTGAAGGCAACGCGCGACCGCGACCGCGGCCGCGCGACACTCATGGCGCCGAGCCCGGCCTGACAGGATCCGCGTCGGCGGAAGGCGGCGGCCGCCTCAAGCGGCGAAGCGCCCGCCCGTCTATCACGACCAGCCCCAAACCGATGAGCAGCATGCCGGCAGCCTCGCCCGGCGTGAATGCTTCGCTGAGGATCGCCCAGGCGAGAAAAACGCCACCAGCTGGAATGAGCAGCGTGACGAGGATCGTATTCGTCCCGCCCGCCCGCTGAATGAGAGCATAATAGAGCACATACGCTAGCGCCGTCGAAAGGATCGCGAGTGCGACCACCGAGATGAGCGCGGTCGCGCCCGGCATGGCCAGCGTCCATGGCCGGTCGACGACCAGCGCGACCGGGAGCAGGATCAGCGTCGAGGCGCTGAGCTGGCAGGTCGCCGAGACGGTCGCATCGATGCCACGGAAGCTTCGCCCGAACACGGCCGCGATCCCGTAGAAGAACGACGCCAAAAGCATCGCGACGGCGGCCGCGGTATTTCCCGTGAGGCCGGCAACGGCCTGCGGGCCCACCATTGCCGCCACACCCCCTATCCCGAGCAGGATGCCGACGAGCTTCGCCGGCGTCACCTTCTCGTCGGCCGTGGCGACGTGCGCGACGAGAAGCGCGAAGATCGGCGAGGTCGCGTTCAAGATCGAGGCGGCGCCGGCGCCGATGTTCGCAGTAGCGTAGACGATGAGCGCAAAAGGCAGCACGTTGTTGATGAGACCCATGACGCCGTAGCGCAGGAGTACCGCAGGTCGCCTTGGATAGCGCCGTCCGCTGAGGAGCACGAAAGCATGCAGCACCAGCGCCGCGAGCCCCACGCGGACCAGCACCAGCGTGAAGACCGGGATCTCCTCGGCCGCGACCTTGATGAATATGAACGATGCGCTCCACAGGAGCGCGAGCGCGAGGAGAAGGACCCAGCTACGTCCGTCAAGTCGTGGCAGCGTGTCGACCATACGTCCGTTTAGGAGCGCTCCACCGGCTCCGCCACCCGATTCCTGCTGGTGCCCGTCGCCCTGCTTCCGGCAACGATGACGCCTCCGACGATGAGGATCGCGCCGATCGCGTGATGAAGGCCCGGCCGTTCGCCGAGAAAGACGATGGCCAGCACCGCCCCGAAGAGCGGCACGAGATGGAGGAACGGCCCCGCGCGGTTGGCTCCGATGAGCTGGACGCCGCGATTGTAGCAGAGCACGGCGAGGATCGAGGGAAAGACGGTCACATAGACGATGGCGGCGACGGCGCCAGGCGTCAACGGCGCGATCCGTGCGCCCGACACATATTCCGCCAGTGCGAGCGGCAAGAGCATCAGCGCTCCCATCCCGATCGTGACCGCGGCGAAAGAGAGCGATGTCATGGTCGGCCGCTTGCGGAGCAACGTCGAATAGAGGCTGTAGATGCCGATGGCGACGAGCACCGCGATGTCGCCGGCATTGAGTGAAAGCCGCGCGATGCGCGACGGATCGCCGCCGCTGACGATCGTCACAATGCCGAGCAGCGACACCAGAATTCCGCCGACCTGACCGCGTGTGAGCGGCTCCCTGAAGAGCAAGAGGCTCCACAGGCCGATAAGGAGCGGTCCCGCCGATTGCATCAGTGTGGCGTTGATTGCCGTCGTGTGCAGCAGGCTCCAATAGAGCAGCGTATTGAAGGCGCCGACGCTCGTGGCAGCGAGGAGCGCGAGTATGCCGAAGTGGCGGCGAATGACCGGCATCTCGGAGCGAAGCGTTGGCCAGACGAAGGGGAGGAGAACCAGAAACGCCAGCGTCCAGCGGATCTCGGCGAGCGCCACCGGCGGGATGGCGTGCACGGTGGCGCGGCCGACAATGGCGTTCCCTGCCCAGAAGAGGGAGGTCAGCGTCAACAAGAGATAGGGCTGATCGCGAATCCGCGACACCAAAGACATCGCTCAGCCAACAGGAGCGCAGTGCCGATTAAAGCTCAACGGAGCGATTGCAAAACGCCAGCCTTCAAAGC
>CAYTTC010000315.1:0-2577 GCA_964440525.1 uncultured Propylenella sp.
CGTTGTAGTGCGGCATCACTTTTTCGGCGCCGTAATAGGTGAGGGTGAGGATCGAGCCGCCAGCAGTCATCAGCTTCTCGGCACGCTGCGCGAGCGCCGTCAGAGAATAGCAGGAGATCAGCATCGTCTTCTTGAAGTTTTCTTCGCTGGTGTCGACGTAGCGGCCGGTGAGCTCGTCCTTGTCGGAAAAGGCGATAGCGTGGACGAGAAAGTCGAGGCCGCCCCACAGCGCCTCGACTTTTTGGAAGACGGCGTCCATCGTCGCGGGATCGGTGACGTCGCAATGCCCCGCCACATGCGCCTGCAGCTCGGCGGCGAGTGGCTCGACGCGTTTCTTCAGGGCGTCGCCTTGATAGGTGAGGGCAAGCTCCGCCCCCGCTGCGCGGGTCGTCGAGGCAATGCCCCAAGCGAGTGAGCGGTTGTTGGCGACGCCCATGATGAGGCCGCGCTTGCCGCGCATGACACCCTCGATCGACGCTTCCATCCCGGCCTTCTTGGGCTGCTTTGGGGCGGGAGAAGCCCGCCAAGTCCGTTAATGGCATGGGGAATCTCCCCCAGCAAGCCGCCTCGACGGAGGCAGGTCGCCGGCTAACCGACCGGGTTACTTGATTCAAAGCATTGTCCGTTTACGTTGCTCGGCGGCAGACCGCCGACGCACAGCGATTCCCCCGAAATGCCCGCCGCCCCACCGGACCTCGTCGCGCAGCTTGCCGGAATCGTCGGTGTGGCCAACGTCCTGACGGCGGAATTCGAGAAAACTCCCTATGTCACAGAATTGCGCGGCCACTATCTTGGCCGCACGCCAGCAGTCGTGAGACCCGGATCGGCGGATGAGATCGCTGCGATCCTGAAGCTCGCGAACGCGACCGGCACGCCGATCGTCCCGCAGGGCGGCAATACCGGGCTGGTCGGCGGGCAGACTCCGGACGAAAGCGGACGCGAAATCGTGCTCTCGCTCGAGCGGCTCGATAGAATTCGCGCCGTGGATGCGGAGGGCGGCACCATTGTCGCCGAAGCCGGCGTCGTGCTGGAGCGCCTGCAGGAGGCGGCGGCGGAGGCCGGGATGCTCTTCCCGCTCTCGCTCGGCGCGCAAGGCTCTTGCCGGATCGGCGGCAACATCTCCACCAATGCCGGCGGCACGTCGGTGCTCGCCTACGGCAATACGCGGAGCCTCGTGCTCGGCCTCGAAGTGGTGTTGCCGACGGGCGAGATCTGGAACGGGCTCCGCAGCCTTGTGAAGGACAATTCCGGCTACGATTTGAAGCAGCTCTTCATCGGCGCCGAGGGGACGCTCGGAATCGTCACGGCAGCGGTGCTAAAACTCTTCCCGCGGCCGCGCGGGCAGGCGGTCGCCTTGGCCGGCGTGGCGAGTCCGGCCGCGGCGCTAAAACTCTTCAAGCACGCGCGCGATCGGGCCGGAAGCGGGCTCACCGCCTTCGAGCTGATGCCACGCATCCTGATCGAGTTCCTTCGAGAGTATCTTCCTGGCGCGCGCGATCCGCTCGCGAGCCCGCACCCGTGGTACGTGCTCATGGAGATTTCCTCCGGACGCGGGGATTCTGACGCGCACGAGCTTGTCGAGCGATCGCTCGCGTCGGGCCTCGAAGACGGAAGTGTGCTCGATGCGACGATCGCCGCTTCGCTCGAACAGGCGCAGCTCTTCTGGCGCATGCGCCACGCGGCGAGCGAGGTGCAGAAACATGCCGGCGGCTCGATCAAGCACGACGTTTCCGTCGCGGTCGAGCGCGTGCCGGATTTCATCGAGCGCGGCGTCGCCGCCGTCGTCGCGGCAGTGCCCGGAATTCATCCGGTGCCCTTCGGCCATCTCGGCGACGGCAATCTGCATTTCAACTTCTCGCAGCCGCCGGGGATGGACGCCAAGGACTTTCGCGCGCGCGCGCCGGAGATCCACGCGATCGTGCATGCCATCGTCGCGGAAATGGGCGGCTCGATCGCCGCCGAGCACGGCATCGGCCGCTACAAGCGCGAGCTGCTTAAGGGCGTGAAGAGCGAGGTGGAGCTCGAGATGATGCGGAAGATCAAGAAGACGTTCGACCCGAATAACATCCTCAATCCCGGTCGTGTCATATGAGGAAGGTCGAGCGCCTTCTCTCACCCACGCCGAGCTCGTCGCGCTCCTGATGCGGAAGATCGTAGCCGTCTAGAGACAAGGTTAGAGAAGCCGCATCTGCTCCGGCTCGGCCGGCTCCAGCGCCTCAGCTGTCTCGGGCGCGTCATCCAGTCTTTCCAACAGCCCCGGATCGTCGTTGTCGGCGGAATTGACGCGCGTCGAGACGGGCGTGAGCAAAAAATCGTCCGGCGCGTGTCTCAGCAACGCCTCCGCCTCCGCCGGATCGGTCTCGTTTGAGAGCCACGTCTCGAAGTCCTTGGGCGCGAGGATGACGGGCATGCGGTTGTGGATTGGCCGCAACTGCTCGTTCGCGTCGGTCACCACGATCGTCGCGGTATCGATCTCGCTGCCGTCGGTGCCATGCCAAGTTTCCCACAAGCCGGCGAACGCGATGAGCGAATTCGCTCCCGGACCCGGGGCGCCCCGGTTAACGAGAAAAGGCTGCT
>CAYTTC010000316.1:0-2573 GCA_964440525.1 uncultured Propylenella sp.
CGGCGGCATCGCGGGTCGCGGGCGATGGCAGCACAGCGGCCAGCCGCGCCGCTTGGCCGCCGGAAAGCTTCGCGGGCGGCACCCGGAAATAATGCTCGGCCGCGGCCGCGGCTCCGTAGACCCCGATGTCCCATTCTACGATGTTCAGATAGATCTCCAGGATCCGCCGCTTGGAGAGAAAAAGCTCGGCATAGAGCGCAAGCGGCGCCTCCAGCGCCTTGCGGATCCAGCTCCGCCCGGTCCACAGAAAAAGGTTCTTCACGGTCTGCATGGTGATGGTGCTCGCGCCGCGAAAGCGGCCGTCCTCATCATCGATTGCGTTCTGCACCTCCACCCAGTCGATGCCCCGATGCGAGCAGAAGCGGCTGTCCTCCGAGGTGAGCACGGCGCGCACCAGCCGCGGCGAGATTTCTCCGATGTCGGTCCACGTCTTGTCGATACCGGCGCCGCCAAAAGCCTTCAGGAGCATGACCGTGGTAACCGGCGGATTGACGACGGAATAGAGCGGAAGGAGGACGAGCGGCAGCGCGATTAGGATCAGGATCAGGAGCCACAGCGGCTGCAGCGCCCGCCGCAGCCGCGAGCGTGGCTTGTTTCGACGCCGGGCACGTACTCCCTTCACAGCGCTCGCATCAGCCATCGCCACAGCCCGGCTTGCCCTTGCCTTCTAGCACGGCGCGAGAGTTTTGCGCAGAAAGCCGGCCGTCACGCCATGATCGGAGCCCGCCCGCCGTGCTCGTCGTCGATATGGGCACGGATGATCGCCTCAAAACTGTCGTCCGCCTTGAAGCCGAGTGCGCGCGAGCGCTTTGCCTCGAACCAGGTCGGCCAACCAGCGACGATCTTCTCCACGACCGGATCCGGCTCGCGGCGGATGAGCTTGACGGCCTTGTCGCCTGCGACCTTGCCCAAGGCTTCGATCTGCTCGCCGACCGTCGCCGCCACACCCGGCAGGGTCAGACAGCGGCGCGGTCCGATCGGCGCAAGGTCCATCTCCGCCGCGTGGAGGAAGAAGCCGACCGCCGAGCGCGGGCTTGCATGCCAGTGGCGCACCGTGTCGGCGACCGGCAGCCGCGCCTCCTCGCCGTTCAACGGCTCGCGAATAATGCCGGAGAAAAACCCTGAGGCCGCCTTGTTCGGCTTGCCGGGGCGCACGCAAATGGTCGGGAGCCTCAGCCCGATCCCATCGAAGAAGCCGCGCCGCGTATAGTCGTTCAGGATGAACTCGCCAACCGCCTTCTGCGTGCCGTAGCTGGTGAGCGGCGTCAGGTGGAAATCGTCCGGGATAGGCTCGGGAAAGGGCGCGCCGAAGACGGCGATCGACGAGGCATAGATGACGCGCGGCTTGTGGTTCTGCAGCCGAATCGCGTCGAATAGAAGCCGTGTGCCGTCGAAGTTGACGGAATAGCCCTTGTCGAAATCCGCCTCTGCCTCGCCCGATACGATCGCCGCAAGATGGATGACGATGTCGGGCTTCTCGGAGACCAGCCTGTCGATCAGACGGCGGTCGGAGATGTCGCCGGCGATCGGCCGGATCGACGTATGGGAGGTCGGCCGCGCGTCCGGCGCGACGATATCGTGCAGCGTGAGCTTGGTGATCTCGCGCCTGCCGACGCGCTGGTCGGTGAGGAGCCGCTCGGTGACCTTGCGGCCGATCATGCCGGCCGCGCCGGTGATGAGGATGTGCATCGTTCAGTCTCTTTCAATGCGGCGCTGGTAGCGCGCCCTAAGCCATAGCACGGCGAAAAAGGAGAGCATGAAGAGTATCGCGATGGCGACGCCGACGAACGGTCCGCCACCGCTCACCAGGAGCATGATCTTCGGCATCAGCAGCCATCCCGCCACCGTCGCGAAAATAATGAGCGCCGAGGCAATCAGTGCTCCGCGGCGCTCTCCGCTGTCGCGCGTCAAAGTGAAAACCCGCCGTCCGGCGAAATCGTGATGCCGGTGGTGAAGCCGCTTTCGTCGGAGGCGAAATAGACCGCCACCGCAGCCATCTCCTCCGCCGTCCCGAGCCGCCCCATCGGCTGGCGCCCGACGAACATTTCCAGCGCCTTCTCGCGCCCGCCGACCTCCTTGCCGAGCGTCTCGATGCGATCCTCGAGCGATGGTGAGAGCACGGTGCCGGGGCAGATGGCGTTGCAGCGGATGCCCTTCTTGATGAAGTCGGCGGCGACCGCCTTGGTGAGGCCGATGACGGCCGCCTTGCTCGCCCCGTAAACATAGCGGTTGGGAATGCCGCGCACCGACGACGCGCCGGAGGCGATGTTGACGATGGAGCCCGATTTCCCGCGCATCGCCGCGCGCTCGAGCATGCCGGGGAGGAAGGCGCGGATGGTTCGGTGCATCGATTTGACGTTGAGATCGAAGGAAAAATCCCAGTCTTTCTCCGAACAGTCCAGCACCGTGCCGTGATGCACGAAGCCGGCGCAGTTGAAGAGCACGTCGATCTGACCGACGGACGCGGCGAGCTTTTCCACCGCCTGCGTATCGAGGACGTTCAACGCTTCGAGACGCGCCGCGCTGTTTTCCAGCCCGTCGAGCTTCGCCCGGTCGACGTCGGTCGCGATCAC
>CAYTTC010000317.1:0-2566 GCA_964440525.1 uncultured Propylenella sp.
TTGCGCCCGAGCGCGGCTGCCTTGGCAGCATTGTGTGGGTTCCCGAGCCGCGCGCTGCTTGCGCCTTTCGTTGGGCGAGGGCGGAGCGCGTCCGCTCGGCGATCAGGCGGCGCTCCTTCTCGGCGAGGGCGGCGTAGAGATGCAGCATGAACGGGTCGGCATCGGCGCCGAGTTCGGCGACGATGAACGGGACGCGTTGGGCCATCAGCCCCGATATGAACGCCACATCTCGGGAGAGGCGATCGAGCTTGGCGACAACGACTGGGCATTTGGCAGATCGGGCTGAGGCGAGCGCGGCCGCAAGCTGAGGCCGACGATCGAGCGCGTCGGCGCCTTTGCCTGTTTCGATCTCCACGTATTCGTTCAGGAGGCTGATGCCCTCAGCATCGGCAAACCTTGCGACGGTCGCGCGCTGCGCCTCGATTCCCAAGCCCGAGCGGCCTTGGCGCTGGGTTGAGACCCGATAGTAGGCGATTGCGGATTTCACATTCGCACCAATGGCTTAGCCCACCAAACTGCATACCACCGTTTGCCATTTGGTTGGAAGCCAAGAAAGCCGCTAAGTCACTGGACTTAAGGGACTTTCGACGTTGCACTGCGACATGTGCAGGCTGCCGGCTACTGAGCAGTTACCGTCACAAATCAAAGGCCCGCATCCGCCGCGCTGATCTCGATCCTGATCGGCTGGCCATCCTTGCCGGAGAGCTCATGGGCGCTGCTTTCGGTCCATCGTGCCCGCGTCTTCAACCAGAAGATCGCTGCGGCCTCGTCCTTTAGGGGTGCGGTCCCGAGGATAGTCGCTAGGCTCGGCAGATCATCGAGTTCATCGTTCAACCATTTCACCGAAGCCGGCACGGCCGCCGATGGTACGCGCGGATCGTTGACATCGCCTATAGGAAACAGCTCAGCGCGTTCGACCGCGATGGCTCTGTTCGCGGCGCCTGCTGCGACCGAGCCTGGGTTCACTTGCACGAATGATAGAATGCATGCCCCGCGTTCGCGGAAGAAGACGTCATAGTAATCCCTGATGATCGTGCTGTGGTTTTGGAATGACGGTCCGCCGGCCGAAAACGTCATCGAGCATTCCGGCTTTGCAAAGTTGGTCGTCGATGAGAATACGAGGCTCGTGCCGCCACACACGTCTGTTTTGCCCGGCGTGGGCTTTCCGGCTGTGTTGGAAAACATTACGCATGCTCGATTTCGGTGCACCGTCGGCATCGACGTCTCATCGAAGAATGGAGGAATCTGGTTTAGGAAGGCATCGTGGCTCGGCTTCTTGTTGTGCTGAACGACGAAGAACCACGACAGGGAGGATTCGGCCTCCGCAGCCGCGGCTTGCCTTTCTAGCTCTTCTAACACTTGGCGCCATAGCAGTTTGCCATCCACCGTCGCGATCCAGTCGAAACAGATGAGAATGCTGAAGCGGTAGGGCGCGCCATTCGCCAAGCGACCCCGGAAGATGAAAATCGAGCCGCCACGAAACATGTGCTGGTAGTGGACATTCTGCTCTTCCCAAGCGGGATAGAGCTTCGGCTGGATCCACCGCTCGACGATGCCGTTCGCCCCCTTTACCCAGATGATCGTGCAGTTCAGCCAGTCCTTGGCCTTGACGCTGTTGCCAGCGTTTGCCGCTAGATTCACGGATGTGTTCGGCTCTCCAGTCAGCGTGACGTAATCATCCTTCGTCAGCGCGGCCACGCCCCCGATAACGATGGTCCCCGTGGGCCAACCCCCGCCTGCGACCGCTGCATCAATGGCAGCAATGCCGGCGACGCCGGGGATCGAATATTCGGGAAAAATCGTGAAATGTGTCTTGGGCTGACCATGTGGCCGCGTCTTTGCGATTTCGATTGTTCTTTCGATCATGGCGAGTTGTGCCGTCACGGCGTCCGGCGTGCAGACAAATGGCTCCTTGGTAGTCAAGGACAAGAAGGGCTGTGCGACAACCAAGCCGACGCGATCCGCCGGGAGTTCGACGCCCCGTGAGTACAGATCTATATTTTCGATATTGACCATTTATCGGCAGATCAAACTTCTAGTTGGAGTTGCCTTCCTAGAATAGGCGGAACCGTGGCCAAAGGAAATTGCAGCGGACGGCCGACAGTCCGTGTGACGGCCTGGCGCGACGGATCGGATCTTTCCAAATAAGTGATGCCACCGGCGCGCAGTTATGCGAGGGCCACTTCGTTGATGGCCAGCCCTCGAGTGCCGTGGGCGGCCTTTTTCTAGCGCCACGTCTTTTGGAATTCCGCTCCGGGTCAAAAGCGGGCGTTCAAGTTTCCCTCGATAGGCGAGATCCTCGCCAACTATTGCCGCTTAGAAGGTGCGGAATTCCGTCTCCCCAAGCTCGCGACTGCCGGGCTGGAGTCGCAAGCTTTGGAGAATGTTGGCGACAGAGAACGCCAAATTGGCCAGCAGGTGTCACTCGCAGTCGCAAGCTAAGGTGCCGAGATCGCGCCCTTCTAGGCGCTTCCGCGTCTGCTTTCCGAAACGGAGAATCGTTCAGACAAAGCGATTGGCGGAGGGAGAGAACCCCGGATCCAACATTCTCTGGAGAAACGGCGGA
>CAYTTC010000318.1:0-2559 GCA_964440525.1 uncultured Propylenella sp.
CCGACGCGCTATCTCTGGCTAAGCGTCGCGGCCACCTCCACCGGCTTTGGAATCTGGGCGACGCATTTTATCGCAATGCTGGCTTTCACGCCGGGGATACCGAGCGGATACAATATTGCCCTGACGATCCTTTCGCTTGTTGCCGCCATTTTGCTGACCGGCGCCGGCCTCGCCACGGCAATTACCCGAAATGTGCCAGATGCACGGGCGCTCGGCGGCGCCATCGTGGGGGGCGGCATCGCGGCGATGCACTACACCGGCATGGCGGCATTCGAAATTGCCGGCTACGTCCGATGGGACGCAACACTGGTCGCGATATCGATCGCGCTTGGTGCGGTACTGGGGGCCGTCGCTCTGGTGGTCGGGCTCAGGAAGCACACGATCAGGTTCACCCTCTTCGGCGCGCTGCTTCTGACTCTTGCCATCGCCAGCCACCATTTCACCGCCATGGGAGCCGCGACGATAATCCCGGACCCGTCGATCATCATTCCGGAATCGGCAATTCCCAACGAATGGCTTGCGATCGCCGTAGCCGCCGCGAGCTTGGCAATTCTCGCGCTGACGTTTCTGGCGCTCGGCCTCGATATCCGCGAGCGCCGTCGCGCCGAGACTGAGGTCGACCGGATGCGCGGCCTGGCCGATGCCGCGGTAGAGGGCCTGCTCGTATGCCAGGGAGGCAAGATCGTCACGGTCAACAGCAGCTTGGCTTCGCTCTACGACGGATCGGCCAAGGCCATCATCGGCCGCGATATCGTCGCCTTCCTGCCCGAGGTCGGAGCGCAGATAGCGCGCGGCGACGGTGCCGGTGAACCGATCGAGACGGAGCTCCTGCGAGCGGACGGAGCCGCGATCCCGATCGAAGTGATCCATCGCCCGGTGGACTATGCCGGAAAACCGAGCATCGCGGTCGCCATTCGCGATCTGCGCGACCGTAAGCGGGCCGAAAAGCGGATCAATTTCCTCGCCCATCACGATCCGCTGACGCGACTGCCGAACCGCGCCGCATTCAACGACAGGCTCGATCGCGAGATCGAGCAGCACAAGGTCACCGAGCGCTGCCTGGCGGTGCTGTGCCTTGACCTCGATCGCTTCAAGGAAGTCAACGACCTCTTTGGCCATGCGACCGGCGACACCGTTCTGCAGGCCATCGCAAATTGCGTGACCTCCGTGTTGAAGGAGGGTCAGACGATGGCTCGCCTCGGCGGCGACGAATTTGCGGTCATTGCTCCGGATCTGCACGACGCAGCGCAGGCGGGCCGCTTGGCCGAGGACATACTCGACGCCATGCAGCGCGAGAATGAAGCCGCGGCGAGAGGAGCCCCTCTGGCGACGAGCATTGGCATCGCCAGTTTCCCGGCCGACGCTTCGGACCGCACTTCGCTCCTCAACCACGCCGATACCGCCCTCTATCGCGCTAAGGCCGACGGACGTGGGACCTATCGGTTCTTCGAAGCCTCGATGGAGGCCCAGGTCCGCGAGCGAAGACTGCTCGAGCACGACCTGCGTTATGCCCTGTCGCGCGGTGAGTTGAAGCTCGTCTACCAGCCGCAGACTGAAATCGAGACCCGGGAGATCGTCGGTTTCGAAGCGTTGCTACGCTGGGAACACCCAGAGCGGGGAGATATCTCGCCCAGTGCCTTCATTCCGATCGCCGAAGACACGCGAGTGATTTTGCAGATCGGTGAATGGGTCCTGCGTACTGCGTGTCGGGAGGCGGCGAGTTGGGATCGTCCGCTGAGCATTGCCGTCAACGTCTCGGCGATGCAGCTCCACAGCCCCAACTTCGCGCCGCTGGTGCACGAAATCCTGTTCAAAACGCGGCTTTCGCCGCAGCGACTGGAGCTGGAGATCACGGAGACTGCGCTCGTGCGCGATTTGACGCGCGCCCTGACCACACTTCGTCAGTTGAAAGCGCTTGGCGTTCACATCGCTATGGACGATTTCGGGACGGGATATTCATCGCTCGCCAATCTGCGCGCCTTTCCGTTCGACAAGCTCAAGATCGACCGATCCTTCATCAAGTCCGTCGACAGCAACGCCCAGTCGGCGGCGATCGTCCGCGCCATCCTGGGCCTCGGGCGCGGCCTCAACCTTCCCGTCGTGGCGGAAGGTGTGGAGACCCCCGGCGAGCTGCAGTTCCTGGCCAAGGAGGCCTGCAGCCAAGTGCAGGGGTTCCTGCTTGGAAGGCCCGCGCCGATCGAGGCCTTTGCCGCCGTCACCAGTGCTCGGCCCGTCGCGCCCCTCGCCGCAGGCGCCGCCACCGCGGCCTAGCCGCAACCGACTCGACTCCGCGAATCACGTGGTGCCGGCCCGGCGCTGCTTCAATCACGCGCCTTTGTCTGGCCACGGCAGTGTTGCGTGCTACTTAACGCGAACGCGTGTATGATGAGTCGATGCCGCTGAAAGTCCGGCAAAATACCGACGGCAAGCTCCAACGTCTCGAGCGTGCGATCAGTCGTGCGTGCCTGGCGCTTGTTTGGGAGCGGCTATGGCCGCGCCTCGTGCCCATCCTGTCGATCGTCGGGATCTATGTCGTCCTCTCCTGGCTTGGCTATTGGC
>CAYTTC010000319.1:0-2542 GCA_964440525.1 uncultured Propylenella sp.
GCGAGCCTCGATAACGGCTTGCTCCATATCGATCTCGTGCGCGAGATTCCGGAGGCGATGAAGCCCCGCAAGATCGCAATCGTCGGCTCCAAGGCCAAGCAGATCGACGCCAAGGCCGCTTGATCGGTCGAAGAACTGATTCATCGAGCGCCCCGGTTTTCCGGGGCGCTTTTCGTTTCAGACGCGGAGATGCGTCAGGAACGCATCGACATCCTCCGGCCGGGTTGAGAAGGCCGTCACCAGCCGAAAAATCGCCTCGTTCTCGCGAAGCCCGAGGGCCGCGCCGTGCGGCTCGGGCCAATCGTAGAATGTCGCACCGCCTCTCTGGAGACGGTCGGCGTCGGCGCGCCTCATGACCGAGAAGACCTCGTTCCCGTGCGTCGGCCAGGCCTCGCGCGCGTTAGACGCGGCGACAAGCCCAGCTCTGAGCCGATCACCCATAGCATTGGCGTGGCGCGCAAGGTCGAGCCATAGGCCGTCGCGGAAATAGGCGTCGAACTGTGCAGCAACGAAGCGCGATTTTGAGAAAAGATGTCCGGCACGCTTCCTGACGAAGGGCATGTCCTTGGCGAGGCCCGCATCGAAGAAGACCAGCGCCTCGGCTGCGATGCAGCCGTTCTTGGTTGCGCCGAAGGAAAGGATGTCGATTCCGGCCTTCCAGGTCATCTCCGCCGGCGTGATGCCGAGCTGCGCGAGCGCGTAGGCGAAGCGCGCGCCGTCCATGTGGAGCGGCATGTCGGCTTGCTTGGCGATTGCGGCGATCGCGTGGATCTCATCGGCACTGTAGACGGTCCCCATCTCGGTCTGCTGGGTGATGGTGACGGCGATCGGCTGACCGGTCCTTACGGACCCCGGCACAAAGCGGGCGACCGCCATCTTCAACGCCGCGGGGTCGAGCTTGCCGAGCGGGCCTTCGACCGGGATGACGCGGGCACCGCCGGCGAGGAATTCGACGCCACCGATCTCGTCCTCCACGACATGGCTCTCGGCATGGGCGAAGACGCCACCGGCAGGCCTGCTGACGGCCGCCAGCGCGAGCGCATTCGCCGCGCTCCCGGTCGCCACGAAGAAGACTGCCACCTCATGCTCAAAAATCTCGGCGAAGCGCGCCTCGACGGCCTGGTCGATCTCGCTCGCGCCATAGGAGGCTCCGGAGCGCGCCGCCTCGCGGACGACCGCGTCGATCACCGCGGGCGCGACGCCCGTCCAATTGTCGCTTGCGAACTGCATCCCGCCCTATTGCCGGGTGAGGGCCGAAAGCGCAAGCGGGCCGGGGGACCGGCGATGCCGAAAGGGCCTACTGCGAGGCCACCGCGCGGTAGCGCCTGGCGTCGAAACAGACTGAGACGCCGCGATGGACACTCCGCCGCCGCCGCTCTAAATTGCACCCGTCGACCTCTGGCGTGAACGCTTCTATTCGGCTCGGTCCCGGTCCGGAAGCCGCTCTCTTCAGATTTCGTCCCCGGGCGTGTCCCGGGCAGGTTGAGGTATGTCCGGGGGACAAGATGGCTATAGGCACTGTGAAGTGGTTCAACGTGCGCAAGGGTTACGGCTTTATCGCGCCCGATGAAGGCGGCAAGGACGTGTTCGTGCATATCAGCGCCGTCGAGCGCGCAGGCATGAACGAATTGCGCGAAGGTCAAAAGGTTTCCTTCGAGGAGCAGACGGACGAGCGGAGCGGAAAGAAGTCCGCCGGCAACCTGAAATCCGTCGGCGGCTGATCGCCGCTTTCTCTCCGCCGCGCCTCGGCCAAGTGGCCCTTGCCGCGAGAGCGGAAATTTGGCATGGTCGAATGGGACAGTGATATTGTCCCATTAACCGACTGGGGCCAAGCTGACTGCCCAGTCGCCGGCGATTGCATCGCGGGGCAAGGCGGCGCTTGGTGGCATTTCGGTTGCAAGGTGGCAGGATGGCCATCAACCGAACAGTCTGTGTCAGTTGGCGTGGATCGAGCCACGCAAGAAGCGTGCGACCCGCGCGGGCGGGTTGCCCCTGGAGGAGATGAGGCGGGAACCTACGCCTCGAGGGCGAGGGAGCCATGAGCGAGCGCTTGACGGCGGCGCGGCGGATGCGGGCGGCGGAAGCGCACGCCGCGGCCAAACGCGCCGTCCCGACCGGCCGCGATCTCCCGCCCGAGCGGCTCCGCGGTCTCTATGATCCGCGTCATGAGCACGATTCCTGCGGCGTCGGCTTCATCGCCGACCTGAAGGGCCGGCGCTCGCACGATATCATCGAGAAGGGCCTGCAGATCCTCGAAAACCTCACCCATCGCGGTGCGGTGGGCGCCGATCCGCTGGTCGGCGACGGGGCCGGCCTTCTCGCGCAGATTCCGCACGACTTATTCCAGGCGGAATGCGCCTCGCTCGGTTTTCAGCTCCCCGAGCGCGGCGACTATGGCGTCGGCTACTTCTTCATGCCGCGCGACGAGAAGCTCAGGGCGCACTACGAAGCGGTCGTAGAACGCGTCGCCGCTGACGAAGGGCAAAGGTTCCTCGGCTGGCGCACGGTGCCGACCGACAACGCGTCCCTGTCGCAGAGCCCC
>CAYTTC010000320.1:0-2538 GCA_964440525.1 uncultured Propylenella sp.
ACATCTTGCGTTGTGCCCAGGAATTCCTCGCAAATCGGACGGCGTCGTAGCTGCTGCGTATCGAAAACACGAGCGCGGAAGCCCGCGCCGCAAAAATCCCCAATGACCGCCGAGGCGCTTGAGGGCCTGATCGCGGAGCGTTTCGGCGTGCTGCCGGTCCAGGTCAGCGTTCGTGGCACCCCGCCGGACTGGTCTGCGACTCTCATCGCCAACCGCATCGGCAACGCGACCCGGCACGCCGCGTTCTCGTCGCTCGTCCACGACCTGCGGGCCGACTACGACCTGAAAGCCGGATAGGTCCAGCGTCCGGCGATATAAGCCGCCTTCACCCGTCCGAGGGCCTCAAGGCGAGAGGCGCCCCGCCGACGACGATTTCATTCAGTTACGGTTCAGCCGACACCGACTACTCGTCAGGCACAGAGAGCGCGAGTACGCGACGTGCGCCTGATTCCGACACCGCCGATGGGCGCTTCCAAAGGTGCGAGATGCCATGTGGCGGGGGGCACTCTCAGGTGGCGTATGTTGTTGTCAATTGCGAACCCCAACCGGAGAAAACCTATGTGGAAGATAATTGGAGCGGCTGCGCTGGCACTGGTGGTCCTTTCGTCCGCCTGGGCGCAAGGCACGCCGCCCAACCCGAAAGCCGGCATCACCCGAAACGCGATTGCCAAGCAGTCCAGTCAGCCGCTAACGCCAGGGTACAGGGCATGTTCTTTCTGCTACACGTGCGGTGGACCTTGGCCATATCTTGCGGGCACGTTCTATACCCCCGCCCCGGCATATACAGTCGAGCGCGGAGCCTATTGCTCAGGCCCTCTTGCCTATCGCAACGATTACACGCCGTATCTGTGTTGCGGGCTCGATCAATAACTAATTCGGGGCCATGTAGGCGGAAAGTCTTCCGCGCGACATGCTCGCGAAAAAACCCCGCCGCCGGCGCCAGCGTGAGACGTTCGACGGCCATTCGTACGGAGAGAAACGACGGGAGAGGTGCGCCTTGTTGACGGAAAATAGAGCCGTCAGCGGCCGGGCAAGGCCATGTTTGACGGTCGAGGCAACATCAGCGGCTCCTATCGTATTCCAAATTGCCGCAGGGAGCCCAAATGGCTACTCTGACGCTCGGAACTGGGGTTCATCTGGGCAATGTCGGCTCGAGCAGGGAGGGTTTTCAGATGTCAAAGAGCAGGCTCAATCTCGCCTTAGCCGCAGCTTTTGCGGTGGCGACCATATCGCTTGCGGGATCGGCCGCGGCGCTTGATCCGAGCGGCTACGCCGTGAGGGTCGATCCGGCGGTCAACGCCGCAGGCCCCGTCGGCGAGCGTCTGATCAAATTGCAAGGCGCGGTATTCATGGGTGACGAGATCGTCGCCAGCCCGAACGGCCTCGCGCAGATCACGTTTATCGACAACACCCGCCTCGTGATCGGTCCGAACTCGCGGCTGACGATCGACACGTTCATCTTCAATCCGGACAACACGGCGCGAAAGGTGACGATCACCGCGATCAAGGGCAGCTTTCGCTTCATCAGCGGAAACAGCCCGGATGGCGCCTACACCATCCGCACGCGAACCATGACGATCGGCATTCGGGGTTAAGCGCGAGCAACATCGCCGGGAGAGCTTGCGGGCGGTTTCCGGCGATCGCGGCTTGAATTCGCGCTGGCCGCGGGCGAAATGGGAACCATGCCGAAGGCTCCCCGCGCGCCCGTCGCCAAATCGCCGATCAAGGCCGGCGACCACCTGATTCTGGTCGACGGGTCGGGCTTCATTTTTCGCGCTTTTCACGCGCTGCCGCCGCTGACGCGGAAGTCGGACAACCTGCCGGTCGGCGCCGTCGCCGGCTTCTGCAACATGATCTGGAAGATGATGCAGGAGGGGCCGAGCGAGGCGAAGGGCGATGAGCCGACGCATTTCGCTGTGATCTTCGACTATTCGGCCAAGACATTTCGCAAGGAAATCTATCCGGACTGAGCCGCCCTCCGACCTCATCCCGCA
Source organism: uncultured Propylenella sp. (assembly GCA_964440525.1). Classification (GTDB taxonomy): domain Bacteria; phylum Pseudomonadota; class Alphaproteobacteria; order Rhizobiales; family Afifellaceae; genus DASWJZ01. The sequence continues at coordinate 1,995 of CAYTTC010000320.1, forward strand.
GTTCGGGCTGATCCGCCCCTAATTGACCAGTTTCAACCCGAGTGCCTCCGGGGCTCGGCCAGCCACACCGCGCGACGCCAATGTGTTCCCCTCCTCGCCGGCTGCGCGCGAACGCCGTGTCCCAATGCGTTTCGGTCGAGACCTCATGTCCCTCGACCGAACTCCGCGACGAAGCCTTGATCCGGGCACGTCGCGGCAGGACGCTGGGCGGCATGGGCTGTTGGATCGGCTGCGATGCCCCCGCCGTCAGATGAAGCAGCGAGCAAAGGCCGACCCGAAAGGGACTCGTAGATCCGATGTGTCGGCGCGCGCCGTTGGCTCATCAGGTCATGCAGGGACGCTTCGCCCGCTAAGGCGAAGTGTGCCCCGCCTCCCGTTCCACCATCGGTCATGGGCGAGGTCAGGTATTCGGGCCTCACAGGGCTAACCGCCCATGATAGTATCTGTGGCGCAAATGCTAGAGTTCGATCCGGACAGCCGAAGCTTGCTCAGGAGCTATGCGTGAATCTGGGTGACGACGGTTTGAGAGAGGCGGCGTATCGAG
>CAYTTC010000321.1:0-2538 GCA_964440525.1 uncultured Propylenella sp.
TTTTCCCCGTTTCGATGCCCCCGTGCTCGAGCCGCGCCGCGAGCGGCGGGCGCGGACTGCGGCGCCGGAGCCGCGCGAGATCGCGGCGGTCGAGAAGGCGCCGGACGCCAAGCGCGCCCTCGTCATCGGCGATTTCATGGCCGGCGCGCTCGCCAAGGGGCTCGCCGAAACCTATCGCGAGAATCCGAATGTCGTGGTCATTGACGCGACCAGCGGCTCGTCCGGCCTGGTGCGCAGCGACTACTTCGATTGGCCGGCGAAGGCGGCGGAGATCGTGACCGCGCAGACGCCGGACGCGATCCTCATCCTGATCGGTGGCAACGACCGCCAGGGAATCCAGACGGAAACGGGCGATCTGGCGCTCGGTAGCGACGCTTGGCGCACCGCCTACGCCACCCGCGTCGCCGCGCTCGCCGATGCCCTGAAGGCGACCGGAAAACCGGTGCTGTGGGGCGGGCTGGTGCCGGTCGAATCGAGCCTGATGTCGCGCGACTACAGCGCCTTCAACGGCATCGTGCGCGAGCAGCTGGAGGCCAAGGGCCTCCGCTTCGTCGACCTGTGGAACGGTTTTGCCGACGAGGAGGGAAAATACGTCGCGTTCGGGCCCGACGTGAGCGGGCAACCGGTGCAGCTTCGAGCCGACGACGGCCTCAATTTTTCGCGCGCCGGGCAGCGCAAGCTCGCCTATTTCGTCGAGCAGGACCTGAACGATATTTTTGGCGGCATAGCCTCGCTTCTCGCGGCGGTGGATGCCGGCGATCTCAGCGCACCCGGCACCTCGTCGGCGTCGTTGATTGGCCCAATGCTGCCGCTCGACGCGCTCGGCCTGATGGGCGGAGACAGGCTCTCCGGCGAGGTTTCGAACGACAAAGAGCGGGGCAAGGTAGCGACAGAGATCTCCGCTCGACTTGCGAAGGAAGACGCAGAGCTTCCGCCTAGCGCCCGCGCCGATTCTTACATCTGGCCGCTGCCGGCGCCCGCGTCCGGTCCGCCTACGAGCCTGCCTCCGGCGCGCGGGCCGAGATAGCGGCGGGCCGGATACTCCGCTCCGGCTGCTGTCATTGCAACTCACGGCGGACGATCTCGGCGCCTTCGACCATCGCCTTCATTTTTCCGAAGGCGACCTCGCGCGGCAGGTATTTCAGCCCGCAATCGGGTGCAATCACCAGCTTTTCCGCCGGCACGTAGGGGAGCGCCTTGCGGATGCGCTCCGCCACCTTCTCCGGCGTCTCGATAGTCATGTCTGAGAGGTCGAGGACGCCTAGGATAATCGTCTTGCCCGGCAGCTTGGCAAGCACGGCGGTGTCAAGGTTCGACTGCGCCGTCTCGATCGAAATCTGCTTCAGCGGCGCGTCGGCGAGCTCCGGCAAAAACGAATAGCCTTCGGGCCGCACATGGATGATGGCCGCGTAGCCGAAACAGATGTGGAGCGCGGTCGTGCCGGTGACGCCGTCGAGCGCGCGCTTCACCGCCTTCAGCCCGAATTGGCGCGCCTTCTCCGGCCGCGCCTGCATATAGGGCTCGTCGATCTGCACGACGTCCGCGCCGGCGGCGAAAAGATCCTTGATCTCCAGGTTCACCGCCGCGGCATAATCCAGCGCCAGCTCCTCCTCGCTCTCGTAGAAATCGTTCTGCGCCTGCTGCGACATGGTGAAGGGGCCGGGCACGGTCATTTTGACCATGCGATCGGTGTTGGCCTTCAGGAATTCGAGGTCGCGCACTTCGAGCGCGTGTTTTCGCCGGATTTTTCCGGCGACGCGCGGCACCGGATTCGGATGGCCGCTCCGATCGAGCGCCGTGCCGGGATTGTCGAGGTCGACACCTTCGAGCGCGGTCGCGAAGCGGTTCGAATAGCTTTCCCGGCGCATCTCACCGTCGGTGATGATGTCGAGCCCGGCGCGCTCCTGGTCGCGGATGGCGAGCACGGTCGCGTCGTCCTGGGCCTGATCGAGATATTCCGGCGCGACCCGCCACAACTCCTTCGCCCTCACGCGCGGCGGAAAGCGCCCTGCGAGTTTTTTTCTGTCGATCAGCCATTCGGGCTGCGGATAGGAGCCGACGAGCGACGTCGGAAAGAGCTTTTGCACGGCATTCCTCCCGGTCGTTTTCGCATGCCGCAAGGCGGGCACGGTCTTGTCGTGGAATACCTACGGCATCGCTATCGCGCTGTCATGCCGGACGGGCATCAGCGCGGCAGCGTCGTCGTTCCCATGAGGTATTTGTCGACCGCGTGCGCGGCTTGGCGGCCCTCGCGAATCGCCCAGACGACGAGCGACTGGCCGCGGCGCATGTCGCCGGCGGCGAAGACTTTTGGGTTCGAGGTCTGATACTCGACCGTCGTCGCCTTGACGTTGCCGCGCGGGTCGAGCTCGAGGCCGAGTTCTTCGATCATCCCCTCATGCACCGGCGAGAGAAAACCCATGGCGAGGAGCACGAGATCCGCCTTCAGCTCGAACTCGGTGTCGGGGATCGGCTTGAAGGAGGCGTCGGCGCGGACGCAATGGAGTCGCTTCACCCGGCCGTCGCGGCCGGAGAAAT
>CAYTTC010000322.1:0-2524 GCA_964440525.1 uncultured Propylenella sp.
GGGCGATCAATCGCGGCTTTCCGACGTTCATCTTCGATATCTTCACGCTCTACCAGGAGACCGGTCCGGACTATATCTATTCGCTCCTGACCGGCTACCAGGACCCGCCTCCCAGTGTCGAGGTGCCGGAGGGCCTCTACTACAATCCGTATTTCATCTCGGCGTCGAACCTTGCGATGCCGCCGCCGCTCTCCGACGGCCTTGTCACCTATGCGCAGAACCAGGACGAGAGCGCCGAGGACGACGTACCCGAGACGACCGACCAATACGCCAAGGACGTGACGTCGTTCCTCATGTGGGCGGCCGAGCCGCATCTGGTCGACCGCAAGGCGATGGGGCTCACCGTGATGGTGTTCCTCATCATCTTCGCCGGCCTCGTCTACTACACCAAGAAGAAGGTCTGGGCGGCACTTCCGACCTAAGGCCGTCGGCGCTGCGCGGCGACTGGAATGCGTCCGCGGCTTTTCTAGGTTGCTTGGCGCTTATCGGCCGTCTCGCTAGCATCGCGGATCGCAGTCTTGGGGGACACGAATGGAAGCGGTGCTCGGTATCATCGGCGGGTCCGGGCTCTACGACCTGCCGGGCCTCGAACGTGCTAAGTGGCGGCGCATCGAGGGCCCGTGGGGCGAGCCGTCCGACGATATCCTTTTCGCCGAGCTCGGCGGATTGAAGCTTCGCTTCCTGCCGCGCCATGGCCGCGGCCATCCACTATCGCCGACGCGCATCAACTACCGCGCCAATATCGACGCGATGAAGCGGGCGGGGGTGACCGACATTGTCTCCGTCTCCGCGGTCGGCTCGCTGCGGGAGGATTTTGCGCCCGGCCAGTTCGTCATCGTCGACCAGTTCATCGACCGCACATTCGCACGCGAAAAAAGCTTCTTCGGCGAGGGCGTCACCGCGCACGTCTCGATGGCGCAGCCGGTCAGCCCGCTCCTCGCCGAACGCATCGCGCTCGCCGCCGGGGCGGAGGAGATCCACTGCCAGCGGGGCGGCACATACATCGTCATGGAGGGGCCGCAATTCTCCACGCTCGCGGAGAGCCGGCTCTATCGCTCCTGGGGCTGCGATGTGATCGGCATGACCAACATGCCGGAGGCGAAGCTCGCCCGCGAGGCAGAGATTTCCTATGCCACCATCGCCATGGTCACCGATTACGACAGCTGGCACCACGAACACGCGCCGGTCGACGTGAAAGAGGTGCTGCGCGTCATGCACGAGAACCGGGAGCGCGTGCAGCAGCTGCTCCTGCGGCTCGTTCGCGACTTTCCCCGCGAGCACGAGATGTGTCCGATCGGCTCCGACCGGGCACTCGAATTCGCCGTCATGACGGCCCCGGAGAAGCGCGACGCGGCGCTTCTAAAGAAGCTCGACGCGGTGGCGGGGCGGGTGCTCGGGCTCCAATAGGGCTAGGAAGACCTCCAACGCCGCTTTATGATCCCCCGCACGGCAGTGGTCCGGGGGACTTGATGGTTGGCAAGAAACTGAATTACGACCGGCAGCGGGAGACCACGCGGCGGCCCGCGTCCGGCGATACCGTATTTCTGCCGGCTTTGGCCGGCACCGGTGACGAGAACACTCGCGCGGTGATCCGCAACGACGTCTACCAACAGGCATTGGAAGCGGCCAAACGGGTGCTTCGAATTTACCACTCAGAACGGCGACGCCAGCTATGAACACCGGTACCGAGATCACCGAACACAACCGCGCCTACGAGCAGCTCGTCTCCGGTGACGACGACCTGATCGGCCTCATCGCCTATTCCCTCTACAAGAAGGACAAGCGCGATTTCTATATCGGCTGGCAGGAGCAGCACGGCAGTCCGCCGCAGGCCGATCACGTCCGCGCCTTCTCCGCGACGGTGCTGACGCTCGGACAGCAATTGCGCTATCGCACTGCCGCCCGCGACATGATCGACGCCTATGCGAAGACCGTGTCGGACGCCGAAAAGCCCTTAGTCGAGAAGGGGGCGGTGACCGAGCGCTTCGAGACGGCGGCCCGCAAGGTCGAGGAATCGATCCGCTGGTATCGACAAATTCCTGCGGGCATCGTCGCCGGCATCATCCTCGCCGTGGTGCTGGTCACCGTCGTTGCGATCCTCGGCTATGCCGACGTTGGCCCGGTCTCGCGGCTGGAGCGAACGACGGACGTCAACTAGCCAGGCGCGGGCCATCATCCGCGCGTTCCTCGCGCTTTCCACCGCATTCGCCACGCGATAGGAATGTGACAATGCGGTAGACGAGGCGTGAGGAAGGACTCTCCCCATGGCAACGATGGTCTTGGATCTGCAGGCGGCGATCCGCACCATTCCGGACTATCCGAAGCCGGGAATCCTTTTCCGCGACATCACCACGCTGCTCGGCGATCCGCGCGCCTTCCGTCGCGCCGTCGACGAGCTTGTGCATCCCTGGGCTGGCTCGAAGATCGACAAGGTCGCAGGTATCGAGGCGCGCGGCTTCATCATCGGCGGCGCGGTGGCGCACCAGCTCTCCGCCGGCTTCGTGCCGATCCGCAAGCGCGGCAA
>CAYTTC010000323.1:0-2520 GCA_964440525.1 uncultured Propylenella sp.
CAATCAGGTATGTGTAGGTCGACGAAGTCGCGTCGAAAAGCTGACGGAAGATCACCACAATCCTCCCGGCCCATCGCGTATGGCAGTCCGAGCTAGTTTCAACGCCTCTTCGGCGCGGACTGCAAGGGGAGAGTCCCGCCGATCGAGAAATCTCCACCTACCTGGACCGTAGTGAGATCCTCGGACCAGCTGACACGTTCGAAGCGTCAGTTATGTTCCGGCCCAACTTCCGCTTATGGCGCTGAGCAGACATGACGCGGTCGGTTATATGCTTCGCATTTTGACCCAAACCGGACGGTCGGGCAGAGCGCCGCGGCGATGCAGCAAAAGGGAACCGTTCTTCAGGAGAACGCCGGCAAGTCGCAGCGCATTGTAGCAGCGCTCACTGCCTTAGGGCGCGTCGTTGAGGATGAGCAGCGTTCTGATTGCGCCGCCCTCCGGTCACTCGCCGAGTACGCTCCGCCGCTCCTCGAATTCCGCCTTGTCGATCTCCCCGCGGGCGAAGCGCTCCTTGAGGATTTCGAGCGGCGCGCGGCCGGACCCGTGCTGCGGCAATGCCGCGGGGTGCCACGGCCCGCCGAACCAGCGCGCGACGAGGAAAACCACGACAACGACCGCCACGAAGACTAGAATCATGAAAATTGGACCGAAGATCATGCCGTACCATCCTCCGCCCCACATCATGGGATGACCGTACCAGTATCTGTCGGGATCGGGCGCGTTCTGAGCCCAGACCCAGCTTGGTGAAGTGGCGGCTGCCGCCGCAATGATCGCATACAAAGTTCTCGTCATTGGTTGGCTCCAACGCTTAGAGGCCGCCTCTGCCCTCGACGGCATCCTTGCCGAGAGCGGGGCCGCCGACCGGGAGCTTGTTTCGGTGCCATTCGATCATGCCTCCGCGCAGGACACGCACGTCCTGGAAGCAGGGCGTCTCGCAGCAACACCGATGCATTCGCCGAGCGCTTGTCCGTTCGGCAGACGATAATAACAGGCCGTTCCTTGAGCGCGTTGATCTCGATCAACCGATTTGGCAGTTCGCCGACCGATACCTGGATCGCGCTCGATCCATTCTGCTAAGCTTCCGCAGACAGCCGAGGAAAGCCATGCCCAACCCGTCGCAACAGATCATGAGGCTAGGATTTGGATTCGCTGTGTCACAGGCGCTGCGCGTCATTATCGAACTCGGAATCCCCGATCTCATGGCCGTCGGCGAGCAGTCGGTGGATGAACTAGCGACGGCCACTCGGTCAGATGCTGACGCGCTTTATCGTGTAATCCGACTTCTCGCGGCTGAAGGGGTCTTTAGGGAGGTACTGCCCCGTCATTTCGAGTTGACGGAGGTTGGCGCCGTGCTGCGCTCCGATCGGCCGGGTCCCCGTGACTTCGTCCGTATGATCAACAGCGAGGCTTATCTTGCCTTCGAGCAACTCCTGCATTCTGTCCGCACTGGAAAACCAGCCTTCGACAAGGTGTTCGGGAGCCCAAGGTTTGACTGGCTATCGGAACACCCAGAGCAGGCTGCCTTGTTTCAGCGTGCCATGGTCGCCTTGAGCCAGGGCAGCAACGAGGCCATCGCCGAAGCTTATGACTTCAGCCCGTTCACGCGGGTCGTCGACGTGGGCGGCGGACATGGTCAGCTTCTGTCGGCGATCCTGGCTCGCAACCCCCATTTGAGCGGCGTGCTTTTCGATCTGCCTTCGGGCGTCACGGCAGCACACCAGGGTGACGGAGGCGACCTGCCGCGCACCGAATTTATCGCCGGTGATTTCTTTGAGAGCGTTCCCATTGGTGACGTCTATGTCATTAAGAAGGTCGTTCACGATTGGGACGATGGGCGTGCCGTGGCGATCCTGCAAAATTGCCGCAAGGCTATGGTACCGAACGGCAAGGTGCTTGTCGCCGAGACGCCCGTGCCGCCTGGTGACGAGCCGAACCAAATTAAAGATATCGACGTGGTCATGCTCGCCGTCACCGGCGGCCTGGAGAGGACGGAGGCGCAGTATGCAAACCTGTTCAACGCGGCTGAGCTACGGCTTGAACGAGTGATTCAGACCCGAGGACCTATTTCCATCCTTGAGGCGTCTCGCGCCTAACGAAAGAAGGTCTCCACGAATCCTCTGCCGGCCGCTTCAGCCGTGCCCCGACTGAGGCGGCTTTCCAGTCCCCAGCTGCTCCTGCGCTTCCACAAGCGCCAAGTCGATCAGATAGGCGAGATAGGACAGGTCGGCGCCATGCTTCTCAGCTTGGCTTTTTAGCCGCTCCAGATCCCTTACGGCCCGCTTTAGAAACAGGCTTGTCACCTTCGGTTCTGGCATAGCCGGCCTCCCGCTTTCGCTTAGGCTCGGCATTATGCAACTTCGGAGGTGTCCGGCTCAACGTCTCTCGTGGCTCTGGCGGCGTGGAGAGGAGTCGCTTGGCTAGGCGCTCTAGCTTACGGCAACAACTCCCTTTCCGGAAACGGCGGCGTCTGGGCTGCTGCCGGTTCGGTTGACACCCGCTTAAGCTAATTTGGCCTTCATT
>CAYTTC010000324.1:0-2517 GCA_964440525.1 uncultured Propylenella sp.
TCGGCTTTGTCGATCTGATGCGCAAATTGGGCGTCGAGCGCCGCGTCTATACGTCTGGAGAATCGAAGGTGATCCTCGACCCGTTCCAGCCGGAGAAGCCGGACGACGTGGCGCGCCTCAAGGCGATCCAGGAGGAGGTTCACGATCATTTCATCGAGATCGTCAGGTCGCGCCGCGGCGAGGTGCTCGCCAAGGATAAGGACCACGATATCTTCTCCGGCGAGTTCTGGTCGGGTAAGACCGCGGTCGCGCTCGGCCTCGCCGACCGCACCGGCGACCTGAGATCAGTGCTCCGCGAGAAATACGGCGACAAGGTTCGGCTCAAAGTGTTTTCGACCGAGCGAAGTTTTCTTGCGCGGCGTGGCGTCGGTGGAGCGGTCGGCGCCGGCTTCGCGGAAAGGCTTGTCTCCGAGCTCGACGAGCGGGGCCTCTGGGATCGTTACCGCCTTTAGGAGTCGTCTTAGGAGATCGGCATGCCGCAGCTCATCATCATCGGCGCCGTCCTCGTCGGCGGCTGGCTCGCCTGGAAGGCCTTGAAGCGCGAAATGGCGCGCGTCGACCGTGAGCTCGAAGCGGTGCGCAAGCGCCCGACGAAGACGCTCGAGCAGGATCCGAACACCGGGCGCTACAAGGTCAAGGACAAGGTGTGACACCGCCGCGGCGGCTTGTGTTACAATTCCAATCCAAGAAGCCGAGCAGACGACAAGGCAACATCATGACTGCTCTCGCGAGAACGCACGTCGAAGAGCGCGATTCACGTCTGTGGACCGCGGACCAATTCCTCGACTTCTACATGACGCGCCCGGACGCCGAGCGCTGGCAGCTTGTGGATGGGCTCCCGATGATGATGACGCCGCCAAACAAGGTGCACCAGAGGCTCGCGCGAAATCTCGAGCGGCTTCTGGACGACGCGCTCTCCACTGCTCGACCGGACCTTCTCGCATATCGCGAGACCGGTGTGCGTATGCCGGGCGTTCAGGATTTCAACCCCGAGCCCGATGTGGCGGTGCTGATCGGCGACGCGACGTATACCTATTATGATGATCGCTTCTTCCTCGTCGCCGAGGTGATCTCGCCATCAAACACGGCTGAGATGATCGAGCGCAAGCTCGAGCTTTATCGACGACATCCGGACAATCTCTATTGCCTGACGGTCGACCAGGACTCCGTCCACGTTGCGCTTTACGCACGCGAAACAGGATGGGTACGAACCGACCTCCATTCGCTCAACGATGTGCTCAGGCTCCCCGCCTTCGGCTTCGAAGCCAAGCTCGCCGACATCTACAAGGGCACGCCGCTCGCCGGGTGAAGCGAGCTACGCGCCCCGACCAGAATAGGAAATCAGCTCCAGGAGCGAGCCGTCCGGATCGCGGAAGTAGACGCTCCGGCCTTTGCCACGTGTCGCTCTTCGATTGACGGGCCCAAGCTCGACGGAGACTCCGTGCGAAGCGAGGTGCGCCATTGCGCCCTCGACCGGTCCGGGCCACTCGAAGCAGATGTCGCTGCCGCCGGGCTGCACCGGCCGCTTCGCGACTGGCGAAGGATCGAGCCCGGGCCCATGGCAGTTCAGCTGCGTGTCCCCGAAGCGATATGCCCAGCCTTCCCCCTGACTAACCACCTCCGCTCCAAGCACGTCGCGGTAGAACGAGTTCGAGAGGCCCCAATTCGAGACCCGGATCACGCAGTGGTCGAACTTAATCTTAGTCATGGCGGCGGATCCTCGTGATCGTTTCAGCCTTCACATATTCAAATAGACCGGCCCTTCGCCGCCCTGTGGCGGCACCCAGGTAATGTTCTCATTTGGGTCCTTGATATCGCAGGTTTTGCAGTGGACGCAGTTTTGCGCGTTGATCACGAAGCGCGGCTCGCCACCCTCGGCGCCCCCCTCCTCCACCCATTCGTAGACGCCGGCCGGGCAATAGCGCGCCGACGGGCCTGCGTAGACGTCATGCTCGCTCGTCTTCTGCACGACCGGGTCGCCGACGCGGAGATGCCCCGGCTGATCTTCTGCGTGATTGGTGTTCGACAAAAACACCGAGGAAAGCCTGTCGAAGGTCAGAACCCCGTCGGGCTTCGGATAGTCGATCTTCTTGCACGCCTTCGCCGGCTTCAGCGTGGCCGAGTCCGGCTTGCCGTGGCGAAGCGTTCCGAAGGGCGACCATCCGAATAGCTGATTGGCCCACATGTCGAGGCCGCCGAGCGCCACGCCGCCGAGCGTGCCGAAGCGCGACCAGAGCGGCTTCACGTTCCGCACGCGCTTCAGGTCCCGTCCGATCTCCGAACCGCGCCACGCCGCCTCGTAGCTTTCGAGCGTATCGTGCGCGCGGCCCGCTGCGATCGCCGCGGCAGCGTGCTCGGCCGCGAGCATGCCTGAGAGCATGGCGTTGTGGCTCCCCTTGATGCGCGGCAAATTGACGAATCCCGCCGCGCAGCCGATCAGCGCGCCGCCGGGAAAGACCAACTTCGGCACGCTCTGCCAGCCGCCCTCGGTGATCGCCCGCGCGCCATAGGAGATGC
>CAYTTC010000325.1:0-2509 GCA_964440525.1 uncultured Propylenella sp.
CAGCACCTCCAGCAGCTTCGACACGTCGTGGAAATGCAGGCCGGTGGTCGGCTCGTCCAGGATGTAGAGCGTGCGGCCGGTGGCGCGCTTCGACAGCTCCTTGGCGAGTTTTATGCGCTGCGCCTCGCCGCCCGACAGCGTGTTCGCCTGCTGGCCGACATGGATGTAGCCGAGGCCGACGCGGTCGAGCGTTTCGAGCTTGTCGCGGATCGCCGGCACGGCCTGGAAGAAGATTTTTCCTTCCTCCACCGTCATGTCGAGCACGTCGGCGATCGATTTTCCCTTGAAGGTGACGTCGAGCGTCTCGCGGTTGTAGCGTTTTCCTTTGCAGATTGTGCAGGTGACGTAGACGTCGGGCAGAAAATGCATCTCGATCTTGATCACGCCGTCGCCCTGGCAGGCCTCGCAGCGCCCGCCCTTGACGTTGAAGGAGAAGCGGCCGGGCGCGTAGCCGCGCGCCTTCGATTCCGGCAGGCCGGCGAACCATTCGCGCATCGGCGTGAAGGCGCCGGTATAAGTGGCGGGGTTGCTGCGCGGGGTGCGGCCGATCGGCGACTGGTCGATGTCGATGACCTTGTCCAGAAATTCCAGCCCGGTCAGCGATTCATGCGGGGCAGGGTGCTCGCGCGAGCCGTTGAGGCGCCGCGCCACCGCCTTGTAAACGGTGTCGATCAGCAGCGTCGACTTTCCGCCGCCGGAAACGCCGGTCACGCAGGTGAAGGCGGCGAGCGGGATCGAGGCGGTGACGTTTTTCAGATTGTTGGCGGTCGCGCCGGTGACGGTCAGCTGCCGTGACTTGGAGAGAGCGCGGCGCTCCTCCGGCACCGCGATCTCCATGACGCCGGAAAGATATTTTCCGGTCAGCGAGCGCGGGCTCTTCAGGATGTCGGCGGGCGTTCCTTGCGCCACGATCTCGCCGCCGTGGATGCCCGCCGCCGGGCCGATGTCGACCACGTGGTCGGCGGCAAGAATCGCCTCTTCGTCATGCTCCACCACGATCACCGTGTTGCCGAGGTCGCGGAGGTGTTTCAGCGTTTCCAGGAGCCGCGCATTGTCGCGCTGGTGGAGGCCGATCGAGGGCTCGTCGAGCACGTAGAGAACGCCGGTCAGCCCCGAGCCGATCTGCGAGGCGAGGCGAATGCGTTGGCTCTCGCCGCCGGAGAGCGAACCGGAATTGCGCGAGAGCGTGAGGTAATCGAGGCCGACATCGTTCAGGAAATCCAGCCGCTCGCGGATTTCTTTGAGGACGCGGCTTGCGATCTCGTTCTGCTGCGATGTCAGCGAGGCGGGGAGCTCCAAAAACCATTTTCCGGCGGCGCGGATCGCTTTCTCCGCTACCTCGCCGATGTGAAGTCCGGCGATTTTTACGGCGAGCGCTTCCGGCTTCAGCCTAAAGCCGTGGCAGACCTCGCAGGGGTGGGCGGAAAAATAGCGGCCGATCTCTTCGCGCACCCAGGCGGAGTCGGTCTCCTTCCAACGGCGTTCCAGATTTGGGATCACGCCTTCGAAGACTTTTTTGGTCTCGTAGGAGCGGAGCCCGTCGTCATAGACGAAGGCGACCTTTTCGTCGCCCGTGCCATAGAGGATCGCGTGTTGCGCGCGCTCGGGGAGATCGGCCCAGCGGTCGGAGAGCTTGAAGGAAAAATGCCGGGCGAGGCCTTCGAGCGTCTGCAGATAATAGGGCGACGAGGTTTTGGACCATGGCGCGATCGCGCCGCCCTTCAGGGTGACGCTCGGGTCCGGCACGATGAGCTCGGGGTCGATCGCCTGCTTGGTGCCGAGCCCGTCGCATTCGGGGCAGGCGCCGAAGGGATTGTTGAAGGAAAAGAGCCGCGGCTCGATCTCCGCAATGGTGAAGCCGGAGACGGGGCAGGCGAATTTTTCCGAGAATACGATGCGATCCGGCGCGCCCTTGCCCTTCGCGTCGGCGAATTCGCCGATGGCGATGCCGTCGGCGATTTTCAGCGCTGTCTCGAGCGAGTCGGCGAGGCGCGGAGCAATGTCGGGGCGCACGACGATGCGGTCGACCACGATGTCGATGTCGTGCTTCAGCTTTTTGTCGAGCGCGGGAGCATCGGCGATTTCGGTAAAGACGCCGTCGATCTTGGCGCGCTGAAAGCCCTTTTTCAGAAACTCGGCGAGGTCTTTTCGGTACTCGCCTTTTCGGCCGCGCACGACCGGTGCGAGGAGATAGAGCCGCGTGCCCTCAGGGAGCGCGAGGATGCGGTCGACCATCTGCGAAACCGTCTGGCTCTCGATCGGCAGCCCCGTCGCCGGCGAATACGGGATGCCGACGCGAGCGAAGAGGAGCCGCATGTAATCGTAGATTTCTGTCACGGTGCCGACGGTCGAGCGGGGATTTCGCGACGTGGTCTTCTGCTCGATGGAGATCGCCGGCGAGAGCCCGTCGATCTGGTCGACGTCCGGCTTCTGCATCATCTCGAGGAACTGGCGCGCGTAAGCCGAGAGCGACTCGACGTAGCGGCGCTGGCCCTCGGCGTAGATCGTG
>CAYTTC010000326.1:0-2502 GCA_964440525.1 uncultured Propylenella sp.
CGATTTCGGCGCGGTGCATCAGATCAGCCTCGCTGATCATGCCGACCATTCCGCCATCCGGTCCTGCGACCGGGACCGCACTAATCTTCTTATCCAAGAGAAGCTTAGCCACGTCGACCACAGCTATATCGGGACCGACGGTGATCACGCGTTCCGTCATGACATCGCGCGCCTGCATGTTAGCCTCCCCATCCATTCGCTCGCCGATTTTCGTTAGCCCGGTGGACCACACTCCGAATTGAGATGAATCAAAGTTCAGCCAGAGGGATGGTGTCCATTGTGGCTAGTGCCTGCTGCTCGATCTTGCTTGATTCACATCAAAGCCGCTCCTCTCCACACCACCACTCGATCATCTTTCACAACTTCTTGGGAATGTTTGGCGTGCTTCAGGCGCTCCAAGCTTGGGGGCGGCTGAGTACGCTGGCCACCCCCGCTCTTCATCGTGGTACGCGATCCACCGGCTCGCCTATTGTGTTAGCGTATCGATGTACGCTCGTCGGGAGACCTTCATGCGACGTGGAACTCTTCTTCTTCTCGCCTCGACTTTCTGTTCGCACGCGCAGGCGCAGGATCCGATCGAGCGCGGCCGTGCTCTCACTCAAGAGAATTGCGCCCGCTGCCACGCGGTCGGTCCGCAGGGCAGCAGTCGACTCGCGGCGGCGCCGCCATTCCGCACGCTCGGCCGAGGCTATCCGATCACCGACCTTGAGGAAGCGCTGGCGGAGGGCATCGTGACCGCACATCCGGGCATGCCGGAATTCACGTTCGGATCCCACGACGTCGCCGCCATTATCGCATACCTCGAGTCAGTGCAGGACAACTGATTGGCCTGGCCTACGGCAGACCTGCCTCCGCCGGAGGCGGCTTCAGGAAAACGCGGATCGCCTCGACCAGGGCGTTGCCCAGGAGGGGTTTCTCGACGATCGGCAAACCTGCGGCCGCGGCGCGCTTGCGCAGGTTGGCGCTGGGATGCGTCGTAATAAGGATGGCAGGCAAAGCCACGCGGCGCTCACGGAGTGCGGCCAGAAGATCAAGGCCGTTCATGCCAGGAAGATTGTAGTCGATGATCAAGCACCCATCGGTGGGCAGCCGGCCTTTCGACAGAAGCTGCGATCCGGCCTGATAGGCTTCGACCGCGAAACCCTCAAGCTCGAGGGCGAATTTGAGCGAATTGAGCACGGCGGAGTCGTCGTCGACCAGGACGACCGTCTGCGGCGTTGCGCTGATCTGGCTTCCACTCATGGTTCGCCTTTGGTGACGCCGGAATTCCCGTGTCCGATCCCCCGCGTATATGAAGACACCGGAGGACAGCGTTGATCTGGCTCAAATCGCTGAACGCGGTCGATCGCAAAAAGGCTAGTCCCTAAGTCCCTGTGCCAGCAGCGCCATGCGGACCAGGTGGGAGAGGCTAGACGCCTGCATCTTGGTCATAAGATTGGCGCGATACACCTCAACAGTTCTCGGGCTGATACCGAGATCGTAGGCAATCGTCTTATTCGGGTTTCCGGTGACAAGCCCTTCGAGAACCTGGCGCTCGCGTTCCGAGAGCGCGGCGATGCGGGCGCTTGCCGCCGCTCGCTCGGCATCGAGTTGTCCACCATCGATGTGTCCGGCTATAGCCAATCGCACGGCCGCGACCAGCACCTCGTCATCGAAAGGCTTTTCGATGAAGTCGGCGGCGCCAAGCTTCATCGCCTCCACCGCCAACGGCACGTCGGCGTGGCCGGTAATGACTATTACGGGGAGGTGCGGATCGGTTTGGTGGAGACGACGAAGAAGCTCAATCCCGGTCATCTCCGGCATGCGGATATCTGTGACAATGCAGGCGGGCTTGGAAATGGGCAGCGCCTCGAGAAACAACACGGGCGATTCATACGCACGCGTCCGCATCCCTGCCGCATCGAGTAGGAAGACGAGCGAATCCCGCGCCGCGTCGTCATCATCGATCACATGGATCACGGCCTCACTCGCCATCAG
The DNA here is from genome assembly GCA_964440525.1 of uncultured Propylenella sp. Lineage (GTDB taxonomy): Bacteria > Pseudomonadota > Alphaproteobacteria > Rhizobiales > Afifellaceae > DASWJZ01. Next base: position 1,978 of record CAYTTC010000326.1, read on the forward strand.
CGGAGCTCTCCTTTCCGGCTGCGCGAAGCGTGAAGCGAAACACTGCGCCTCCACCAGGATTCGGATCAACCCAAAGCTGGCCGGCATGCGCCTCGATAATGGTGCGCGATATGGAGAGTCCGACGCCCATCCCCTGCCTCTTCGTCGTAACGAAGGGCTGAAACAGCTGGGTAGCGATCCCCGGTGCAATGCCGGGACCCGTGTCGGCGACGCTGGTTTCAACCATTTCCCCGTCGGCCGTGGTGGTGGTGATGATAAGCTCCCTCCGCTCGGATCCGGCTTCCACCATGGCCTCCATGGCGTTGCGAATGAGGTTGAAGATAACCTGCTGGATCTGCACCTTGTCGGCCAGCACGAGGTCGGCGCTCGTATCGAGATTGAAGCGCACGCGAACATTATGCTGCTTGGCGCCGACGAGCGCCAGCGCGCTCGCCTCCTCCACCAGCTTCGGCAGGTTCTCGACCTGCACCTCGGTCTCGCCGCGAGCGACAAAATCTCGAAGGCGTCGAATGATCTCTCCAGCCC
>CAYTTC010000327.1:0-2487 GCA_964440525.1 uncultured Propylenella sp.
GGCCCGATGTGGCGGCCTTGAACGGCGATGCGATCGCGATTTTGTTGGGCAGCGCACCGGGCGGCGTGTGGACGGTGACCGAAGCGGCCGGCTCGCCGGCCCCCACGAAGGCCAATCCGGCGTCCGCCGGCGCAATCCCGCCGACGCCGAGCTGCATCGCAAAAGCCTGGCGCATGGTCACGGTGCCGGGCACGGGCTCTGCCTGCAGCACCGTTCGGCAGGCGGGCGGGAGATCGGCGAGCAGCATCTGCTTCGGCGGCTCCGCGGGCTTCGGCGCGGGCTTGTAGGGCTCGGCGCTGAACCAGTAGTCGAGATCGGACCCGCAGCCGTCGCCGGGCGGCGGCGCCGACTGCGCGCGGCAGGGCGTGCCCTTCGGGCAGGAGAGCCGGACGTGAAAGTGGTAGTTGTGCCCGTAATAGGGCCTGACCTTCGTCAGCCAGCCGCGCTCGGTTCCCGCCGTCTCGCAGAGCTTCTTCTTGATGCCCGGCGCGACGAAGATGCGCTCCACCCGCGGGTCGAGCGCGGCGCGGCGGATGAGCCGCCCATGCGCTGCCGTCCAGCGATCCGCATGCACCTCGTGGGGTCCGGGCTCGGTGATGTCGATGGCGGAGATGTCCTCGCGCTCCTTCTCGGTCAACCGCCGCGCCGGCATCTGCGTCAGCCAGATGTCTGCGTCGAGCCCGCTCTGGTGCGAGGCGTGGCCGGTCAGCATGGGGCCGCCGCGCGGCTGCGCCATGTCGCCGACGAGAAGCCCCGGCCAGCCGTCCTGAGTAACGGCGTCGCGCGCCAGGGTCTGGATGAAATCGACGAGGATGGGCAGGCCCCATTGGCGGTTTCGCGACAGCCGCATCGCCTGCCAGTAGGGGCCATCCGGCGGCAGCTGGACGCCGCCCGCCATGCAGCCGCGGCTGTAGAAGCCGATCGGCTCGGACGGCAGCGCCGCCGGCCGAGGTGCGGCGCCGAACATTTCCTTTGCCGGCTTCTCGGCGGCGACCGACGGAGCAGCAAGGAGCATCGCCAGAATCAACCAAGATCGGAGCATGCGGATTTGTAGCATGATGTGTGCGACGGCTTAAGGCGCGGCCCTCACCGGACCACCCGCCACAATCTGAGCGCCGTTTTCTCCGGCGCGGCGATCGGCTGAAGCCAGGCCGGAATTTTCCCCGCCAGCAGGTCGGCTTGCAGCCCGTCGGGCGACTTGTGCACGGCGACCGCCGATTCCGGCGACACCGAGCAGATCGCAACATAGTCGACGCCCCGCTCATCGATGATCGCCTTCGCCTCGGGGGGCGGACGATGCGTAGCGTTGATGTTGTCGAGGATGGATTTTCCGTTGCGATGATAGGGGCCCGCCACGACGGAGTGGTGGGAGAGCTTCAGCACTGTCGGGCCATAGAAGAGCGGCGCGAGCACGAGGCCCCTGGGCACCTCGGACAGGAGCGTGCCGCTCGTCGGATCGAAGCAATTCTGCTCGGCGACCGTCAGTCCCTTCACCAGTTCCTCCGGTTGCTTCGCCACCTCTTTCGGGGCGATGCGTCCGTCAGAGACATAGGCGAGCGCGTCCAGGAGAACGATCCCGACGAGCACATAAGTGACCTGGTTGGCGGCCAGGAAGCCGGCGGCGACCGGAAGAGCGCGGCGCAGCGGATTCGTCGATCTGGCGATAAAGCGCGCGCGAAGCTCAGCCAGCCAGACACCGAGGATCGGGATCGCGACGGCGCTGGCGAAGGGAAGCGTGCGTATCTGATAGAAACTCAGCGCGGTCGCCATCAGGAGAAGCGCGGTCGGCAGGATCCAGACGCCGCGCTTTTCGCTCGAACCAGGCCCAAGGTGGCGGAGCGCAACGACCAGCGCGACGAGGAGCGGCACGAGCGATGCGAAAGCGCCGACGGGTTCGCGCGCGGCGAAAACCTGGAAGGGCTGCGCCTCCGTCACCGTGTGGAGGAAGGCCTGCTTAAGCTCCGGAGAGAGGAAGCCGTAAGGCCCGGCCAGGCATTGCGGCGAGAGGGCCAGAAACACCGCCGCGCTGATCGCGCCGACGACTGCGAGCCCGGCGATGCGGATCGCCCTCCCCCCAATACGCTCGCCAAAATACGCGAGCCCCGCCAGCCCGAATCCCGCGACCGCCGCGGGAACGCTATAGGCCCAGGAGAGCGAATCGCACGCCATGAAAGCCGCTGGCGAGCCGGCCAGCGCATAGAGGTCCGCCGGCAATATCGCCAAGGTCACGCCATACGCCGCGACGGCGCGTCCGTGCTTTCCGCCGATCGCCCACTGAAGCGCGATAACAGCGCTGAGGATGGCGACATGCGGCAGCATCTCGAGGCCGATCGCCAAAGTAAGCGCCGAGCCGCAGCCGGCCAAAAACCCGAAGCGCGGGCCTGAGCCGATCCGGAGCGCACAGGCGACAGTCGCCATCATCAGCGCGATCAGCGCGTTGTGGTGATCGATGTCGCCCGGCAGATAGACGATCAGCGGGTCGAGGAA
>CAYTTC010000328.1:0-2476 GCA_964440525.1 uncultured Propylenella sp.
GGCTCGACCACTGAGCTCGCTTCAATCACTCTGAAGCGCGAGGCCTTCGAAAGCTGGAAGACCGGCTACTCCTCCGCCTTCGCCATCATCCTCTTCGTCGCCGTTTTCGGACTGGCGAATGTCTATGTGAAGGCGCTGAACCGGGTGAAGCAGCGATGACCGCCGCCACCCAGGCCCATTCGGTCGTCGCGCCGACGCCCGCGGCAAAGTGTGTCGCCGCCGCGATCGTCATCGCCTATGCGCTGATCACCATGGTGCCGCTCGTCTGGATCATGCTCACGAGCTTCAAGTCGCCCCCCGATTCGATCGCCTACCCGCCAAAGGTCGTGTTCACGCCGTCGCTTGAAGGCTATTGCAACCTCTTCACCACCCGCTCGCGGCAGACGCCGGAATATATTGCCGGGCTGGGCGAGCCGACGAGCGAGTGCGACAGAATCGTGCGCTCGCGCAACATGGTGATTGCCGGTCCGTCGAACGTCATCCAGCGCTTCACCAATTCCATCATCATCGCCTTCGGCTCGACCTTCCTCGCCGTCTTCCTCGGCGTGCTCGCGGCCTACGGCTTCTCGCGCTTCAAGGTACCGCTGAAGGACGACCTTCTTTTCTTCATCCTGTCGACGCGCATGATGCCGCCGATCGCCGTCGCGATTCCCATCTACCTCATGTACCGCGAGATCGGCCTCTCCGACACCAAGCTCGGCATGATCCTGCTCTACACGGCGGTGAACGTTTCGCTCGCCGTCTGGCTGCTCAAGGGCTTTATCGACGAGATCCCGCGCGAATACGAGGAAGCCGCGATGATCGATGGCTATTCGCGCTTGCAGGCGTTTCGGAAAGTCGTGCTGCCGCAGGCGACCACCGGCATCGCAGCGACCGCCATCTTCTGCCTGATCTTCGCCTGGAACGAATACGCCTTCGCGGTGCTCCTCACCTCCGGCGAAGCGCAGACGATGCCGCCCTTCATCCCCTTCATCATCGGCGAGGGAGGGCAGGACTGGCCGGCCGTCGCCGCCGCCACGACGCTCTTCCTGATCCCGATCTTCGTCTTCACGATCCTGCTCAGGAAGCAGCTCCTGCGCGGCATCACTTTTGGGGCGGTGCGGAAATGAGCGACAGTGTGCGCTTCCCCTCCCCCCGCAACTCGGGTGTTCCCGAGTTGCTTGCCCACGACAGGACATCGGGAACACCCGATGTCCGGCCGGGGGAGGGCCAGGGAGAGAGGCCGCGGCGGCGTTCTTCCCCCCTCTCCGTCTCTCCCCCGCAAGGGGGGAGAGGGCGCCTCTGCCTCGCGTTATTTCCGCCGTGGCCCCTGGGAAAATGCCGCCGTCCTCCTGATCGCGCTCGGCGTCGTCATGCTGATGCAGCCCTTCGCGCTCTCTCTCTTCACCTATTCGTTCGTCACGATTCTTGCCGGCACGGTGATGTTCGTCATCGTCAGCCATTTTCCAGAGTGACGCGCCATGGCTGAGATCCGCGTCGAGCACTTGAGAAAGCAATTCGCCGATTTCGTCGCGGTGCAGGATTCGACCTTCACCGTCGAAAACGGCGAGTTCTTCGTCATGCTTGGCCCCTCCGGCTGCGGCAAGACGACGACGCTTCGGATGATCGCGGGCCTCGAGCTGCCGACCTCCGGAAAGATTCTGCTCGACGGCGACGAGGTCACCTTCAAGCGCGCCGCCGAGCGCGACATCGCTTTCGTCTTCCAGCTTTTTGCGCTCTATCCGCACATGAACGTGCGAAAGAACATCGGCTTCCCCTTGAAGAGTCAGGGCATGCCGCGCGCCGAGATCAAGCAGCGCGTGGAAGAAGCGGCGAAGATGCTCCGCATCGACCACATCCTCGACCGGCCCGTCTCCGGCCTTGCCGGTGGCGATCGCCAGCGCGTGGCGCTCGGCCGCGCCATCGTCAGGCGGCCGAAAGTTTTCCTCATGGACGAGCCGCTCGGCACGCTCGACGCGGAGTTCCGCGACTTCATGGTGCGCGAGCTTCGCGAGCTGCATAACCGCATCGGCGCGACCACTGTCTACGTCACCCACGACCAGCTCGAGGCCATGGCGATGGCCGACAAGATCGCGGTGATGAATCGCGGCGTGATCGAGCAGTTCGCCGCGCCGCAGGAAATCTACGACCGCCCGGTCTCCATGTTCGTCGCAGATTTCATCGGCTCGCCGCCAATGAACTTCCTCCCGCTGCATACCGGCGTTTCAAAAGGGGTGCGAAGCCTGCGGGTGAACGGCGCCACCGTCGCTGTGCCCGAGATTCACGAAGACCTGCCCGAGACGGAGCTCGCCCTCGGCATCCGGCCCGAGCACATCCGCTTCGACGATTCGTCGGCCTTTCGCGGCTCGGTCTTTGGCGCCGAATATCTCGGCACCACCCAGATCGTCACCGTTTCGACCGAGCACGGGCAGCTGAAGGCCCGGCTTCCCGCCAGCGTCGCCGTGGCGAGCGGCGAAACGGTCGGCCTTGCCTTCCG
>CAYTTC010000329.1:0-1174 GCA_964440525.1 uncultured Propylenella sp.
GAATGGAGCGCTCCGCGCTGCACCGCAAGCTGAAAAGTCTCGGCGTCTGACGCCGGAGCGCCGCGCATGTCCCGCATTGCCTATGTGAACGGCCGCTACCTGCCGCATCGCGACGCCGCGGTCCATATCGAGGATCGCGGCTACCAGTTCGCCGACGGCGTCTACGAGGTCTGCGAGATCTGGAACGGCCTGATAGTCGACGAGAAACTGCATCTCGACCGCCTCGAACGGTCGCTGCGGGAACTCGCGATCCGCATGCCTATGCACCGCTCCGCTTTGAAGGTGGTGATCCGCGAGGTGGTGCGCAGAAATCGGGTGGAAAACGGCTTGGTCTATCTGCAGGTGACGCGTGGCGTCGCCCCACGCGACCACGCCTTTCCGCCCGCCGCCACGCCGTCGTCGTTGGTGTTGACCGCGAAGAGCATCGCCAGGGCCAAGGGCGACAGCCTGGCGGCGGAAGGCGTCGCCGTGATCACGCTTCCCGACAATCGCTGGGCGCGCGTCGACATCAAGTCGATCGGCCTCCTGCCGAACGCCATCGCCAAAGAGAAGGCCAAGGCAGCCGGCGCCCGCGAGGCATGGTTCGTCGATAGCGACGGTTTCGTCACCGAGGGCGCGTCGACGACGGCCTGGATCGTGACCGGGGAGGGGGCGCTCGTCACGCGGCCGAACGACACCGGAATCCTGCCGGGCATAACCCGAATCACGGCGACCGAGGTCGCCCGCCGCGACGGCCTCGCGGTCGAGGAGCGGAAGTTTACCGTGGAAGAGGCGAAGGCCGCGCGCGAGGCTTTCATGACGGCCGCCAGCACCATCGTCATGCCGATCGTGCGGATCGACGGGACGCCCGTCGCCGACGGCCGGCCCGGGCCGGTCGCGACAAAACTCCGCGCCGCATTCCACGACGTCGCCGAGAAGGTCGGATAGAAGCTTCGCTGGCGACAGGGCTCCGTTGCGCGGGCAGGGGGTGACACTGCAGTGCAAAAAGGGCAATCTATCGGCGAAATCCGATAGAAAAGCGGGCCGATAACACAATGCCAGAGAAGAGCCACAACCTCCAGGACACGTTCCTCAACCATGTCCGTAAGGCCAAGATTCCGCTTACAATTTTTCTAGTCAACGGGGTGAAGCTGCAGGGCGTCGTGACCTGGTTCGACAATTTCTGCCTGCTTCT
>CAYTTC010000329.1:1274-2442 GCA_964440525.1 uncultured Propylenella sp.
AACGTTGCCGCCGCGCAGATCGTGCCGCTTCGAAAACCCGCGCCCGGAACCCTGCTCGGCGTGGGAAAAGTCGAGGAGCTCGCCGGGCTCGCGCGCATACACGACGCCGAGCTCGTCATCGTCGATCACCCGCTCAGCCCCGTCCAGCAGAGCAATCTGGAAGAAAAATGGTCCGCCAAGGTGCTCGACCGCACCGGGCTGATCCTGGAAATTTTTGGCGCGCGGGCGCAGACGAAAGAGGGGCGCCTGCAGGTCGAGCTTGCACACCTCAACTACCAGAAAAGCCGGCTGGTGCGGTCATGGACGCACCTGGAGCGCCAGCGCGGCGGCTACGGCTTTCTCGGCGGGCCGGGTGAGACGCAGATCGAGTCGGACCGGCGGCAGATTCAGAAGCGCATCAAGCAGATCGAAGGCGAGCTGCATCGCGTCACGAACATGCGCTCCGTGCATCGCGCCGAGAGAAAGCGCGTGCCGCGCCCGATCGCCGCCCTCGTCGGATACACGAATGCCGGAAAATCCACGCTCTTCAACCGGCTGACCGGTGCCGACATTGACGCCAGGGACATGCTCTTCGCCACGCTCGACCCGACGCTTCGCCGCGTGCGCCTGCCGCATGGCGAAGAGCTTATTCTGTCCGACACGGTCGGCTTCATCTCCGACCTCCCGACGACGCTGGTCGCCGCCTTTCGCGCGACGCTCGAGGAGGTTCTGGAAGCCGACCTCATCCTGCATGTCCGCGACATCGCCTCGCCCGAGACGCAACAGCAGGCGGAGGACGTGAAGAAGGTTTTGGGCGAGCTCGGCATTCATCCGGGCGAGGGCCGAAGAATCATCGAAGTCTGGAACAAGGTCGATCGCGTCGAGCTTTCGCAGCGCGAGGCGCTCAAGGCGAAGGCGTTGGCCGCCGACCCGCCGGCGGTGCTTTTGTCGGCGGCGAACGGGGAGGGGGTCGAAAATCTCCTGAAAACAATGGAGCGGACGCTGATGGGCGGGCGCCCGACGATGACGGTCGAGCTCGGATCGGACCAGATGGGCGCCGCGCCCTGGCTCTACGAAAACACCGAGGTTCTGGAGCGGAGCGACGATCCCGAAACCGGCCGCACAAAACTCCGCGTGCGCGTCGCCGAAAAGCGCCTCGCCCCGTTCCACGCATGGGTGCAGCGCGAGC
>CAYTTC010000330.1:0-2434 GCA_964440525.1 uncultured Propylenella sp.
GTCGCCAACCGGGGCGAGATCGCCTGCCGGGTGATCCGCACCGCGCGGCGGATGGGGATCGCTACCGTCGCCGTCTATTCGGAGGCAGACCTGAACGCGCTGCATGTCGAGATGGCAGACGAGGCGGTGGCGATCGGGCCGGCGCCGGCCGCGCAGAGCTATCTCTCGATCGAGCGTATCGTCGAGGCAGCGCGAGAGGCAGGCGCCGACGCGGTGCATCCGGGCTACGGGTTCCTCTCCGAAAATCCCGCCTTCTCCCGCGCGCTCGAGGCAGCGGGAATCGCCTTCATAGGCCCGCCGCCCGCGGCGATCGAAGCGATGGGCGACAAGATCGCGTCGAAAAAACTCGCCGCCAAAGCTGGCGTCGCGACGGTGCCGGGTCATCTCGGCGTCGTCGCCGATGAGGGCGAGGCGGTGACGATCGCGGCCGAGATCGGCTTTCCGGTGATGCTCAAGGCGTCGGCCGGCGGCGGCGGCAAGGGCATGCGGGTGGCCGTCGACGAGCCGTCGCTGCGCGAAGGATTCCGCCTTGCCAGCTCGGAAGCGCGAAGCGCGTTCGGCGACGACCGCCTGTTCCTCGAAAAATTCATCGAGGAGCCGCGCCACATCGAAATTCAGGTGCTCGCCGACGCGCACGGCAATGTCATCCATCTCGGCGAGCGCGAATGCTCCATCCAGCGGCGCAACCAAAAAATCGTGGAGGAGGCGCCGTCAACTTTTCTCGATGCGAAGACGCGTGCTGCGATGGGGGCCGAGGCCGTGGCGCTCGCCAAGGCGGTCGGCTACCGGAGCGCCGGAACGGTCGAGTTCATCGTCGACGGCGACCGAAAATTCTATTTTCTTGAAATGAATACGCGGCTGCAGGTCGAGCACCCGGTGACCGAGTTGGTGACGGGTCTCGACCTCGTCGAGGAGATGATCCGCATTGCCGCTGGCGATAAGCTGCGGCTCAAGCAGAGCGATGTCCGGATGGACGGCTGGGCGGTCGAGGCGCGCATCTATGCGGAGGATCCGTTCCGCGACTTTCTGCCCTCGATCGGCAGGCTGACGCGCTATCGGCCTCCGGCGGAGGGCAGATCGGGCGATGCGACAATCCGCATCGACAGCGGCGTCATCGAGGGCTCAGACGTCTCGCTCTTCTACGACCCGATGATCGCAAAACTCTGCGCGCATGCGCCGAGCCGCTCGGCCGCCATCGATGCGATGGCCGATGCGCTCGACGCTTTCGCCATCGACGGCATCCGCCACAATATCCCGTTCCTGGCCGCGCTCATGGTGCATCCGCGCTGGCGGGAGGGGCGGCTTTCCACGGCCTTCATCGCGGAGGAATTTCCGGAGGGTTTTCACGGGGCGACACTGGGCGTCGAGGAGCGGGCGGTTCTCATCGCGGTCGCGGTCTCCGCCGAGTTTTTGGCAATGCGGCGTCCCCGTCCGCCGAAGGGCGCGCCAGCTTTACTGTCGCCGCAGGCATCGCGCGATTGGGTGATCGCGCTCGATCGCGAACACGTGCCCGTGCGCGCCACCAGACTTGCGGCCCATCCACCCGCATCGTTTGAGCTCTCTATCGCGGACGAACCCGCGATCCGCGTCGAAACCGATTGGCGGCCGGGCGAGCCGGTGTGGCGCGGAAGGGTCGGGCGCGAATCGGTGATCGCGCAGGTCCGTCGCGAAGGCCATGCGCTCCGGGTGGCGCGGCACGGCGCGTCCACTCTCGCGCGGCTCATGACGCCGCGCGCGGCGGCACTCGCCGCTTTGATGCCGGAGAAGCAGGAGGCCGACACCTCGAAGCTGCTCCGCTGCCCGATGCCGGGCCTCGTCGTTTCAATCGTGGTCGCCGAGGGACAGAAGGTGGCGGCGGGGGAGACGCTCGCCATCGTGGAGGCGATGAAGATGGAAAACGTGCTCCGCGCCGAGCGCGGCGCGACGGTCGCGCGCATCCTCGCCAAGCCGGGCGACATTTTGGCTGTCGATGCGATCATCCTGGAATTTGCCTGAAGGCGACGAGGTGACGCAAAGCCGCTCCATAAGAGTCCGCATCAGCGGCCTCGTGCAGGGCGTCGGTTTTCGCGCCTGGACCGAGCAGCGCGCGAACGCGCTCGGCCTTTCGGGCTGGGTGAGGAACTGCGAGAACGGCGACGTGGAGGCGGTGTTTTCGGGTCCGGACGCCGCGGTCACCGTGATGCTTGCGGCGTGCAAGGAAGGCCCGCGCCATGGCAAGGTCGATCGGGTGGAGCTGCTCGGTGCGGCGGAACCGCCTGTGGGGCCGTTTAGGATCCAAAGCTAGCGGCTCCGGCATCGTCCGAACCTTTTTCAACCCGCAATCCCGCACCTGTTTACCATCACCCGTGATCGTTAAGATTCGACGTGGCGCTTTAACCGTTCGTTAAGCTAGCCTGCGCGGCTGAGGAACGGCGTTGCGTCATGAGTAGGGTTG
>CAYTTC010000331.1:0-2416 GCA_964440525.1 uncultured Propylenella sp.
GTTCCATCAAAACACCCAACTCGGTGTCTTCGGAACCGGCAGCAGCCCATAAAGGCGATGATGGCCAAGAGGATGATCAAGCCACCAGCAACGAGCGCCGAGTCACTCGCCCCGAAGGACCGATCAGTGGCCGCAATCGTTACCAAGGTGAGAAGAGTGATGCCATTCGTCCAAGCTCGTGCGAGCCCGAGTATGCGTCCGCGCGATGCCTGCGGCACGACATCGTGGACGATCGACGGCCAACATGCGTGAAAGCCGAGCACATGGCCGAAATACGCCGCGAGAAAGAGGACCAGCGCCAGCCGGGTCGAATCGGCCAGAGGCACGCAATGGCTGTAAGGGAAACGGCGCGCACCGTGTAGGCCGCGGAAATCAGGCGTTCCGGGCGGTAGCTCGCGACCAAGCCAATTGAAAGCATCTCGAACAGGACGGTCACCGGATATACAATGATAAGCCCCTTCAAAAGACCGGCGTCCCAAGTGAGGAATACATAGACAAACCACTGGAATATTGCGCCGTTCAGGTCGAAGACGTTTATCATTACACCGTTGGCGGCTGTCGAAGCCAGAACACGCTTAAGTACCCTATGATCAGTAGTTGATATCATACAACATACTACCAAACTCATTATTGTAGAGCTTCTGTGTCTTCTGCTTGAACGCCTTTCGCCAGTCCGCTCTGTCCTGTGGTCCTTCCAATCCTCGATATGGGTAGTGATGGTGATATTCGCCGAATATGACGTTGCAGTCGCGTATGTACCTTTCCGTATCGAGAATATGCCCATGCCAAAATTCGTCGATCGTCTCAGTCGGTGGCATTCTTCCATATTTCAAGCGCAGGTAAAGAAAACATTTGTACTGTAGCTCTGCGACTGCAATGCGCTTTTTCGACCAGCCGAGGCGGCAATCTTTGCGAGAGAACTTTGCTTTCTGCTTGCTGAAGTCAAGATTTACAATATGCTTTATCGAATTCTAAATGCCTAAATTTTCCGGATCGTCGGGCTTGCGGCGCAACTTCTTTGCGGTTGCCGTATCCGCCAGATAGTCGGTGCCGTCCTGCATGGCTTGCCTGGGGCAGACGCTTAGCTCCCGGAGCGAGGAGACAGGTCTCCCCGTTCCCGCCGCTAATTGCAGCGAAGCGGCTTGGCGAGCTTACGTGTGGTCTTTTTTGCCATCGTAACCTCCATCAGGGGTTTACTGTCAGCTAAGGCTCGGCGCTTGCGCCGGCGAAGACTTCTCGCGACCCTTCAGGACAAGTTCATCGCTCGCCCTGGAGTTGAGCGTAGCGCCGATCAAACATAGGTATGCTACTTTAGATTGAATGTCAAGCTGACTCTCCGATAGGTCGAACCCGGCTTGTCGCGGCTATTTGCGTCATCCCACACTAGGGCCCCTTGCTGGAGCTTCTATCTTCGGCGGATGCTGTCTGTGCTCCTCAGCCGCTCAGACTCGTTCCAATAGCGCATGAGCCGCTGGAAGCGGCCGGCCATGTCGTCCACCGCTCGATCGTCGTCGATCGTGCCGGCAAGCCAAGCCCGCGCTGCCTCGGCGAAGATCGTGCGGCCCACCGCAAAGCCCTTGACGATGGCCGAGCCTGCAGCTGTGGCGAAGGCGGCCTTTAGCTCCTCCTCCGGCGCATCAAGGCCGAGGAGCAGGACGCCGCGGCACCAGGGATCCTCGCGGGCGACGACGCGCTCCACCGCCTTCCACGCACCCGCCGAGGCAAGCGGCTCGAGCTTCCACCAGTCCGGCTTGATGCCGGCGGCGTAGAGGTCGCCGAGGGCGCGTGCCGTCGTGTCGTCGGAAAGCGGACCATGGCGGCTTGCGATGATTTCGATGAGGAGATCGCGGTTCAGCCGTCGCGTCGCATCATAGAGGCCGCGGAGCGTTCGCAGCTGCTCGTCCTTCAGCCCAGGATCGTCGTCGGGATGGTAGAAGGCGAGGCACTTCACGGTCTGGGTGATCGGCCATTCGATGAGGCGCGAGCCAATAGCCGGACCGTTCTCGAAACGAAGAGGGCGCGAGCCGGGCTCTTCGACGGGACGGCCGATCCACAATGGGTGTTTGGCCGCGTCGAACAGAGCCTCGCGGCCATAGGTGCCGTCGAGAAGCATGCCAAAACCCGGCCGTCCGTTGGCGACGCGAAGCGCCGCTTTCACCGCCAGTCGCTTGAAATCGTTGATCTTCTCGCGCGGCGCGCCGGCGGCATCGGCCAACTTCTCCAACTGCGCGCGATGATCGATCGCTAGCGCAAAAAGCGATTCCGGCTGCGCCCGGCGCGTCGTCGCCCAATGGATATGGTTGAGCGCTTCGTCGTGGCGAAGCGCGCGGTGCGGGCTGCCTTTTTCGAGAAACGCCTGGAGCTCAGTCCAGGTCGGATATTCGGGCGAGCAGAGGAGGCGCGATACCGCGAAAGC
>CAYTTC010000332.1:0-2415 GCA_964440525.1 uncultured Propylenella sp.
GCCCACCCCTACGGTCGGCGAACATACGGACGCGCGAATGGCGCGTAAAGTTAAGCTTTCGCCATTTCGCCGCTTCGTGCCGGAATCGCGTGGCGCCCCGCGTGCGCAGGAGGATCATCATCGCCGAACCGCCGCGGCCTGGGGGCGGACAGAGAGTTCGGATGGCAGACTTCGGTGCGGTATTGCTTTGCCATCGCATGGTGCCTGGTGCAGCTTTGCGTCCGGATCGGAGATCTGCGTGGCGGCTATGAGCGCTGAGAAGGCAACCCGCCGTTTGGCAGCCATTCTGATGGCCGATGTTTCTGGCTATAGCGCGCTGATGGGTGCCGACGAGGCCGGCACACTCGCCGCTCTGAAACACCATCGCGAGACCGTCTTCGACCCAGCGGTCGCCGCCCACAACGGTCGCATCGTCAAACTGATGGGTGACGGCGTGCTGGTCGAGTTCGCGAGTGTCGTCGACGCCGTCAATTGCGCTCTCGCGGTGCAGCGCGCGGGTTGGGCCAGCGCGAAGGAGACGACGAAGGGACCGCGGATCACTCTCCGGATCGGCGTCAATCTCGGCGACATCATTGTCGACGGCGATGATATTTATGGGGACGGCATCAATGTCGCCGCACGCCTCGAAGCGCTGGCCGAGCCGGGCGGGATTTGCGTTGCGTCAATCGTCAACGAAAGCGTGGGAAGCCGCATCGACGTCCGTTTCCGCGATGCAGGCGAAGTCCAGGTCAAGAACATCGAGCGCCCCGTCCGCATCTGGAAATGGGATCCGACCGACTCCGATGGGGAAAGCTCTGCGCCGGCCGCCGTTCCGAAGCAGACGGCGCGCAGTGCACTTCCCTCGCTGGCGGTGCTGCCGTTCCAGAATCTGAGCGGCGACGTCGAGCAGGAGTATTTTGCCGACGGTGTGGTCGAGGATCTGATCACCGCATTCAGCCGCTTCAAATCCTTCGCGGTGATCGCGCGGAACTCCTCCTTCGTCTACAAGGGCCGGTCCGTCGACGTGCGCCAGGTTGGTCGCGAACTCGAGGTACGCTACGTGCTGGAAGGCAGCGTGCGGCGCGCCGGCAGCAGACTGAGGATTAGTGCTCAGCTCGTCGACGCCGTAACCGGTGCGCATCTTTGGGCGCGCAATTTCGATGGCGCGGTCGCGGATATTTTCGATGTGCAGGACCAGATCACCGAAAGCGTGGTCGCGGTGGTCGAGCCGCAGATCCGGCATGCCGAACTCGAGCGTTCGCGGCAGAAGCGCCCCGAGAGCCTCGATGCCTACGATCTCTATCTGAGGGCTCGGCCCAACATCTTCTCTCCCAGTGCCGAAACCAGCGCTGCCGCAATTGCGCTTCTCGACAGGGCCATTGCGCTCGATCCAGGCTACGCGATTGCCCTGGCCGCGGCGGCGTGGGCCCACGAACACCGGACGAGCAATGGATGGCCGGACGTAAGCGAGGACGACCGGCAGCGAGGTCTGCAGCTGGCACGCGCCGCGCTCGCAGTTGCCGGGGACGACGCCCTGGTGCTCGCTCATTGTGGCGCCGTCATGCAGGCCTTGGGACGCGACTACGATCAGAGCCAGCTGATCTTCAAACGGGCTGTGAAGGCCAATCCCAATGACGCGACTGTCCTGACCATTGCCGGGTTCGGTCAACTGTTGGGCGGCAGCCTCGAAGAGGCGCTGGCCCTCTTCGACCGTGTCATCCGGCTAAACCCGCGCGACACCTCTGGGGCGATGACCGGCATCGCCCATGCGCAGATGTGCCTCGGCCAATATGAGGAGGCGCTGGACTGGGCCGGGCGCTCGCTTGCCGAGAACCCGAATACCGATTGGACCTATTGGGTGCTGATCGCAGGCAATGCCTATCTGGGGCGGCTGGACGAAGCCAAGCGCGTACTGGCGGCGCTGCAGAAGCTGGTGGTTGGCGTCAGTCTCTCCCGCATTCGCCAGTACCCGAAGGACCCGCGCCGGATCGAGGTGCTGATCGAAGGTATGCGGCTCGCGGGGATGCCGGAGGCTTAGCTCTTATTCTCGAAAGTGCCAGGCTGTACAGACCGCCTCTTGCTCGAGTTAGTCTAGGCGCTGTGCCTTCGGTCGCTCTTCGCGCAACGCGGCGGTGATCGCCGCGAAAAGCGGCTCGCTTGGGATCGCCTCGAGGTCGACCGCAAGTTTTCTCCGCCAGTTCGGGTGCTCAGCGACAGTGCCGGGGATGTTCACCTGGTCGAGCGCGCCGGTCAGGTCCTCGGCCTGCACCACGAAGAGCCGGGAGGGCGTTCGGGCGAGAAGGCGGTGGAACCCCACCGCGACGTTTTGCGGCAAGGTTTTCGGCGGCTCCGCCGCCCCGCGCATGACCGCGCCCATCTCATCCGGCATCAGCCCCTTCTCGGCGAGCAGGCCAAGCGCGCGCCGGCGCTGATGCG
>CAYTTC010000333.1:0-2406 GCA_964440525.1 uncultured Propylenella sp.
AGCTCGCCGAGCGTGGCGAGCGCGTGATCGGCGTCGACAACCTCAACGATTTTTACGGCACCGAGCTGAAACGCCGGCGGCTGGTGCAGCTTTCGACCTTTCCGAACTTCAAGTTCCAAAAAGTCGAGCTGAGCGACAAGAATGCCCTGTCGGAAGCGCTGCAGGGCGAGCCGATCCGCGCCGTCATCCATTTGGCCGCGCAGGCGAACGTCCGCTATGCGCTCGAAAACCCGCACGCCTACGTCGAGTCCAACGTCGCCGGGCATCTCAACGTCCTCGAATATTGCCGCCATGCCGGCGGGCTCGAAAACCTGGTCTATGCGTCGTCGAGCTCCGTCTATGGCGCGCGCAATCCGATCCCGTTCCGCGAAAAGGATGAAACCGACCATCCGACCTCGCTCTATGCGGCGACGAAAAAATCGCAGGAGCTGATGAGCGAGGTCTACGCGGATATTTTTGGCATCCCGCAGATCGGGCTCCGTTTCTTTTCAGTCTACGGGCCGTGGGGTCGGCCAGACATGGCCTACTGGCTGTTCACCGAGGCGATCCTCAAGGGGAGCCCGATCCGCCTCTTCAACAACGGCGAGATGCAGCGCGACTTCACCTATATCGACGATGTCGTCGCCGGCGTGCTGGGGGTGGTCGATGCGCCCGCCGAAGCGGGAAGCGAGCGACATCGGATCTACAATATCGGCTCGAGCCGGCCGGTCGCGCTGATGGATATGGTCGCCATCCTCGAAGGCCTTCTGAAGAAGCGGGCCGTGATCGAGATGGTACCGATGCAGGCGGGCGAAATGACGGTGACCCATGCCGACATCTCGGCAATCGCGGCGGATTTCGGTTTTCGGCCGCGCACCTCGCTGGAGGAGGGGCTAAAACGCTTCGTCGACTGGTTCCGCCGCTATCAGCAAATGCGGTGAGGGGCTGAAGCGCTTTCGAGCGAGCCGCGAGTAACCTCCCCCTCGAGGGGCAGGGCAATCGCATGTGAGGTAAAGCGAACGCACGCGCGGCGCCGGCAACCGGTTCCTCACCCGCGAAGCGGGGGAGGGGGACCGCCGAAGGCGGTGGAGGGGGCGAATGCCGACCACGGCGCCAGTGTCCGCCCCCTCCACCATGCTGCGCATGGTCCCCCTCCCCCGTCGCTCGCGACGGGGGAGGAACCAGACCCGCGCCCGCTGCAAATGCGATTGCCCTGCCCCGCAAGGGGGAGGTTAAGAGGCGTGCCGCACCAGCCCGAACAGCTCTCCGACCTTCGGCCACACGACCGCCGCATGCCTCGCGATCAACCCAAAAAGCTCGTCGAGAAAATCCCAGCTCTTCTCCTCGTGCACCAGGTGATGCGTCATCACCCCGATCGGCTCGGGATCGCCGGCGAGCCGCCGCTCCAGCTCTAAAGCCAGCAGTGCGTAGGCCTCGCCGCGTTCGAGCGGGCGGCGTGCCGGCCTCCACTCAAAAATGTCGAGATGCGTGTTGACCCAATGCGGATCGCGGGCCGGCGCCGGGCCGAACGTGGAGAGGCCGACAAGCCCGATTTTCCCCCGCGCTTCGCGCACGTCATCGGAAATCCGGTTCCAGGGCGGAACGAGAACGGGTAGGAATTTTTCGGGAAACAGCGCTGTCAGCCGCTCAAAACCCTGCCTGAGGTCGCCCAGCACGGTGTCCAGCGGCCGGTGGTCGCCGAGCTCCATGCTCTTCTCACCCGGAAAACTATGGTCGCGATGGCTCCAGCCGTGTTGCAGGACGGCAATTTTCGGCTCCCGCGCGAGGCGATCGGCAAGCTCGGCGGTCGCGCGCTTCGGAACGACCGCCAGGGCGAGCGGCAGATCGTGGCGCCGCGCCAGCTGAAGCAGCCGGTCGAGGGCGGGGGTTGCGGTCTCCGCGTCGTCGTCGCGCCACCAGAAGGCAATAGGGTGAGGGCGGGCCTCGGCCGCTCTCAGAAGCGCGACGAAGCGCTCTCTTTGCGCATCTCCCTCAGGGTCTTTGGGCACGAGTCAGGCGCCCTTCCGCTTGCCGCGCGAGGCGCGAAGCTTCGCGGCCACAAAGTCTATCCCCGGCCCGGACGAAAAATTTGCCCGCACATTTTTCGCCCCGGCTTTCGCAAGCCGGAGGCGGAGATCCACGTCGTCGATTAGCAGGCGGATCGCCTCCGCCAGCGCGCGGGGATCGCGCTCGGGGACGAGCCAGCCGGTCTTTCCATGCGTCACCAGCTCCGGAATGCCGGAAACGTCGGTCGCGAGCACCGGCACCGCAAAAGCCTGCGCCTCCATCAAGACGTTCGGGAGCCCGTCGCGGTCGCCGTCGCGCGCCAAGCGCGAGGGAAGCACGAAAAGATCGGCGCGCTCCAGCATGGAAAAGATGAATTTTCGGTCCTGCGCGCCGTGCCAGGTGATGTTTTTGGCGATTCCG
>CAYTTC010000334.1:0-2398 GCA_964440525.1 uncultured Propylenella sp.
TCGCTACGCCGCCGACGAGGGCGGCGCCACGGCGATCGAATACGGTCTCGTCGCCTCACTCATCGCAGTCGCTATTGTCGGCGTTCTCGGCACGCTCGGGATCAACCTTCGCGACAAGGCGATGGACATCGCCGACGCGGTCGGAATGGCCGGGAGCTGAGCGACGCCGGAGTGTGAGCGCTGGTCTCGCCGGCCACTTTTAACGAGCTGTTTAGCTTGAGATGACATGAATCCTGGCGGAATGGCGCGCTCGCGCCTTGCCCGCGCCGGGCCTCACGGCGCTTTGGATCACGTTCATGCAGTACCTGCGTTCAGTAGCGATTGCGGCGGCCATGGCGACCGCCACGAGCCTTTCCGTGCCGGCTAAGGCCGGCGACCATGGCGACGCGATCTTTGCCGGTGTCGCCGGCTTCGCCGTTGGCACCTTCTTCGGCAATGCCACCGCGCGCCCGCGTTACTATTATGCTCCGGCGCCGGTCTATGTCGCGCCGCCGCCGGTCATTTACCAGCCGATGCCGGTATACTACGCCCCCGCGCCGTGGACGCCCGAGTGGTACGCCTATTGCGCCAGAAAATACGGGAGTTTCGACGCGAGCTCCGGAACCTTCCTCGGGTTCGACGGCTACCGCCACATTTGCGTGTGACCACGAAAGTCCCCCAGGACTCGGTAAAGTCGTACACATCTGCCGAACGCCGGTTTTCGGCCACAAAATAGCTCCCGATCGGGCCGTCTACGGACGGGAGCCTTGTATTAACCGCAATCACCGCGATATTAGTTATCGAATTCTCGGCCAAGCGACTGCGCTGATCGGCTTTGCTTAGCCTCGTTGCGTTCGACGGTGGGCGCGAACCTTCAGAAGGCTCGATCTCTAAGTCGGGGAACGCGAATGTCGCGCTCCCTACGCTTGCCGCTGCAGCGAAAGGGACGTTGATGCCGCACAAATTCAAGATCGGCCAAAGGGTTCACCTTTCGGCGTCCAACCTCAACCGACACATCGCTGGAATCTATAAGGTTCTCGCCCAGCTCCCGGAGGAACGCGGCGATCGTCAGTACCGGGTCGTGAACAGCGCCGGCACGCAGCAGCGGGTGGTCTGGGAGAGTCAGCTCAAAGGGCTCGACCCGATTTGACGGACGCGCCATATTTGGTCGTCGACGTTCGCGAACCTCTTCCAGCCTTTGAGCGGCTGATGGTACAACTGGCCAACGATCATGCCGACGCGGACGCGACGCCAACCGAGGGAGCGTGACCATGGCAAAAGGGCAGAAGCGTAGCAGCAAGGAACCGAGGAAGCTGAAGAGCGGGGAGAAGAAGCAAGGGCCGAAATACCTTCGCCCGGCGGAGCTCGTTCAAACTGGCAAGCTCGGCGCGCAGCGGCCGGGACAAAAGACATGACACGCGGAGCAGTCGCGTCCTATGCAAACCCACCGGGGGCCATGGCCAGGTTCGACTATACGGCTCCCGCAGAGATGTTCATGACGCGCGCCAAGATGATGCGGAGGCTTCCGGTAACCTATCGCCGCTTCGCGACCGCGGCGGAAGCGATCCAGTTCGCGATCGAAGAAATCCCGGCGCCGCTTCTCGTAGGCGCGGTGATGGAGGTTTCGGAGGAGCGCTTCGACCATCGGGCGATCCGCGAACTTTACGATGGGGCCGGCTATCCCCTCGTGCGGCACTAGGCAGCGACGCGCCGGCCTTCGAATATCCAATAGACGCGGCTCGCCTCCACCGGCCGAGGAGGACGGACAGGAGGCCTCATGGCACGCTTTGAATTGACCCTATCGACTGGTGAGAAGATCCTTGTCGATCACCCCGCGACCGGAATGACTGAGATCCTCGCTGAGGTCGGCGGCAATGCCTTCCTGGTTCTAAGTGAGGTCATGGGCGGATCGTCGACGCCGGCCCGCGAGGTGATCGTCGCGAGCCGCCAGATCGCGCTGATCCGGCCCCTCGGAGACCGGAGCATGCAAGGCAGCGACTTCCGACCGAAGCGCTAGTCGGCCAGGGACAAACCGCGCTCCCTCGGGAGAAGCGCGCCGCTCCTTCAGGACGAGGGGAACGCGGGGGCCGGGCGACGGCCGGCGAACGGGACCTTCTTCTTCGGCATGGGGAGAAGACCCTCGCGCTGCGCCAGCTTGCGCGCCGCCTTGCGCGAGCGACGGATGCCTTCCGCCTTCTCGCGCGTCCTCTTCTCGGAGGGCTTCTCGTAGAAGCTCCTGCGCTTCATCTCGCGGAAGATGCCCTCGCGCTGCATCTTTCTCTTCAGCGCTTTCAGGGCCTGATCGATGTTGTTGTCGCGCACAAAAATCTGCAAGCGATGTCCTTTCACGATGCACCGGCGCGGACGCATCGGGTGCGGCCGGTCGTGCGCTTGAGACCGGCCGTAACGGGCAATCTCG
>CAYTTC010000335.1:0-2389 GCA_964440525.1 uncultured Propylenella sp.
AAGCGGGCGTTCTCCGAAAGAAACCCGTAGCCCGGATGCACGGCATCGGCGCCGGTGATCTCGCAGGCGGAAACGATGCTCGGGATGTTCAGATAGCTTTCGGTCGCCGGCGGCGGCCCGATGCAGACGCTTTCATCGGCGAGCCGCACATGCATCGCATCGGCGTCGGCGGTGGAGTGGACGGCGACGGTCTCGATGCCGAGCTCCTTACAGGCTCTCAAAACCCGCAATGCGATCTCGCCGCGATTGGCGATCAGGACCTTGGAGAACATCTATCCGCCGGAGGCCGCACGGCTTCCTCCAGCTGTCGTCATGCCCGGTCCCTCGGTTAAATCGGGGGATGATCCGGGCATCCATTCCGGAGCGGTGACGTAAATCGCGACGGTTACGGAATGGGTTGCCGGGTCAAGCCCGGCAATGACGACAAAGGAAGGCGCGTTGTTGAATCGACAGTCGGTCATCGCCGCTACTCTATGATCATGAGCGGTTGGCCGTATTCCACGGGCTGGCCGTCCTCCACCAGGATATCGACCACCCGGCCGGCACGCGGCGCGGCGACCTCATTCATGTGCTTCATGGCTTCGACGATGAGGATCGTCTGGCCGGCCTTGACCTCGTCGCCGACCTCCACGAAGGGCTGCGCCTTCGGTTCCGCCGCGCGATAGACGGTGCCGACCATCGGCGAAGGCACGCAGCCCGGATGGCGCGCCGGATCGGCGAGGGATTTCAGCGGTTCCGCATTGTCGGCCGCGACAGCCGATTCCGACGCGCTCGGGGCCTCCGTATAGGTGACCTGCGTCGGCGCGGCCGGCGCGTGGCGCGAGACGCGGATGCGAAAATCGTCATGTTCGATCTCGATTTCCGACAGCTCCGTCTCCTTGAGAAGCGCCGCCAGCTCGCGGATCAGGTCTTTGTCGATGTCGGGCTTCTTCGCAGCCATGCTTCAGGTCCGTTCGCGCGGCGTCGCCCGCAATGCGGCGAGGCCGTCGATCGCCAGGAGATACGATTCAGCACCGAAGCCGCAGATGACGCCTTTGGCAACCGCGGAGATTGTCGAGCGATGGCGAAATTCCTCGCGCGCGAAGACGTTCGAGAGGTGCACCTCGATGACCGGCGCGTCGATGGCGCGGATCGCGTCGTGGAGCGCGATCGAGGAATGTGTGTAGGCGCCGGCATTAAGAACGACGCCCGCCGAATCGGCCGCCTCATGCAGCCAGTCGACCAGAACGCCCTCATGGTTCGACTGGCGGAAGACGACCTCAAATCCACGCTGGCTCGCGCGCTGGCGCGTCTCGGCCTCGATATCCGCCAGCGTCACGGTGCCGTAAATTCCCGATTCGCGCACGCCGAGGCGATTGAGGTTGGGACCATTCAGGATGTGGATCGTTGGAGCCATCGGCCGTCGTGATGCTGCGGAATTCGGCCTGCGGCGGCCAGGGGTCGTTTTATAGGCGCTTTGCCGATTGCGCAAAGCCGCTGTCACGACACTGCAAAAAAATAGGTGCACGATTAGCGCGTGGTGTTTGCCGCGCGCGGTGAGTCGCGCCGCATTGGGAGCCGGAGCGCCCGGTTTTCCCCGCTTTCCTCCTTACGCTTCGCAAACACGTACGTGGCGGCCTCAAATCGCCTCGGCGGAATGTCAAGTCTTGACCCCTCCGGCGCCCCGCCCTTAGCCTCATCCTGTCGTCGAGAGTCGTCTGCAGCTCGGCGGCGGAATCCCGAGTTCTGGAGTGTAAGGGCGCTGGTGGAGCAATCCGCCGGGGGAACTGATTTTGTCTCCAAAGATACCAAATGTGGTGACTAACGACTTGTTAATAACTATATGTTGATGTGCCGGTTTGACCATCAAACATGGGCGTCAGAGTCCAAACAGGTGCGTCAGAGTCTCGAATTGAGTGTAGAATTTGTGAAGGATGGAGCGGGGCAAAATGCGGATTGAGCGTCACTACACGCAAGAAGGGCAGTCGCCGTACGAGACGGTGCAATTCCGCACGGCAACGAGCGAGATCCGTAATCCTGACGGGTCCATCGTCTTTCGCCTGGACGATATCCAGGTGCCCGCCGCCTGGAGCCAGGTGGCAACCGACGTGCTGGCGCAGAAATATTTTCGCAAGGCCGGCGTGCCCGCCCGGCTGAAGAAGATCGAAGAAAATTCCGTCCCCTCCTTCCTGTGGCGTTCGGAGACCGACACGGAAGCGCTCGCCGCCCTCCCCGAGGGAGAGCGATTCGGCCCCGAAAAGTCGGCGGCCGAGGTTTTCGACCGGCTCGCCGGCACTTGGACCTATTGGGGCTGGAAGGGCGGCTACTTTTCCTCCGAGGACGACGCCCGCGCCTTCTTCGACGAGCTTCGCTACATGCTCGCCACGCAGAAGGCGGCCCCGAACTCGCC
>CAYTTC010000336.1:0-2380 GCA_964440525.1 uncultured Propylenella sp.
GAAACCTCCTTGACCTCCCGGACCGGCTCATGAGCTCCACCGCGATCGAGGACGGCTTGAGGGTCGCCGTCCTTCTGCCCTGCCACAACCAGGCCGCCACGATCGGAGCGGTCGTCCGCGGCTTCGCCGAGGCGCTTCCGCAAGCGCGCGTCTACGTCTTCGACAACAATTCGACCGACGACACCGCCCGCATTGCTACGCGCGAGGGCGCGATCGTCCGCCGCGAGGCGCGCCAGGGCAAGGGCAGCGTGGTCAGGCGCATGTTCGCCGATATCGACGCCGACATCTACGTGCTCGCCGACCCCGCCGGCGCCTACGACCCGGCCGACGCGCCTTCGCTCGTCAACGCGCTCATCACCGAGCGGGTCGACATGGTGGTCGGAACGCGGCGCGACGGCGGCCTCACCAACGGCCACGGCACGTCGCACGCCCAGCGGCCCGCCGGCGACCGCGCCTTCGACTGGCTCTATCGCCGGTTCGTTGGCGGCGCCGTGAGCGACATCGGCTCGGGCTACCGCGCCTTCACGCGCCGCTTCGTCAAAAGCTTTCCGGCGATCTCAACGGGCTTCGATGTCGAGATCGAGCTCAGCATGCATGCGAGCCAGCTGATGATCCCGGTCGCGGAGATCAGCCTCGACGATGCACGGCCGGCAAGCGACGTTCCCGCCGCACCGGCGGGCCCCGGCGATGCCGGCATTCGCATTGCCAAGATGGTCGCGATGCTGGTGAAGGATACGCGGCCGTTTCTTTTCTACTCGTTCTTCGCGCTCTGCTTCTGGAGTTTTGGGCTCGCGCTCATGGCGCCGATCCTCCTCACCTCGCCGGAGAGCGAGTTTTCGAATGCGTTCCTCGGGATGGCGATGCTCATCGCCGGCTTCATCCTCGCCGGCTGCGGCCTCATCCTCGACGCCCTCGGCCGCTCGCGCGTCGAGCAGAAGCGCATCCTCTTCCTGACCGTGCCGGCGCTCGGAGCCCAATAGGCCAATGCTTCGCCACGCGAAGTTCGAGGTGGCGCTGTTTTTCCGCTTCGCCTTGGTCGGCGGCATCGGCTTTCTGATCGACGCCGGGCTCCTCGCGGCCCTTCATTACGGTGCCGGTCTCGACCCGTTCTCGGCACGGCTCGTCTCGATCAGCGCATCGGCCTTCACCACCTGGCGGCTCAATCGAAGCCTCACATTCGGCGCCTCCGAGCGGAGCCAGGCCCGCGAGGGTTTTCGCTACGCCCTCGTGGCGGGGCTGACGGCGGCCCTCAACTATCTCCTTTATGCGCTGGCACTCATCGTCTGGCCGGACCTGCCGCCGATTGCAGTCGCGGTCGGGGCGACGCTCGCCGCGATGGGCTTTTCCTATGCCGGCTATTCGCGCTTCGTCTTTCAGGGCGCGCCGACGGTGCTCGGCGCGCCGAGCTCGCAGAGGCGGTAGCCGCCGCGCCGCTTCTGCATGTCGAAGTGGAAATGCAGGGCATGCGAGGCGTCGGAGCCGGGCCCAAGCACCGTGGTGAAGTAGTCGCACGAGGCCGCGCGGATCTCGGTCTCGAACAAGGCGTCGGCGCTTCCCACAACGCTCGCCCCGATCTCGACCGCCTCTTGGTCGGCGAAACGAATGGCGGCGATATCGACCGCATTGGCGTGCGCGTGCTCGCTGATCTTCGCACCCGCCACGTTGTTGCGGGGGCGGCAGACATAGGTCGAGCCGTGCACGATGCCGGTCGGGGCCGCGCCGAAATGCTTCAGGGCGGCCGGCAGCAGCGCTTCCTTCACCCAGAGCGCCAGCGACTCGGCGGTGCGGCAATTCAGGATGGCCTTTGGTTCAATCGCCACGCCCGAGCCAAGCGAGGTAACGAGCAGCGGATGGTCGACGTTGCACTGGCCGCCCGGGTCGATCGGCGTCTCCACGGCGAAGGTGACGCCGAGCGCCCGCAGGCGCGCCGGACAGGCGGGGTCGTCCGCTTCCACAACGGTCGGGGGCCACACAAGCGGGGGCGGCGCGAGCAAGGCGAGAACCGGCGCTTCAGATTGCGGACGGGGCCGCGGCAGCGGCGCGAGGCTATCGATCGCGGCAAGCGCGAGGTCCCGGACAGATGCGGGCGGCGCATGGTCCACGGTCGGCCCGACGGTGGTCGCGATGACCGTCATGGGCTCGCTTGTCACTGGCTCGCGCCCGGGCATGGCTTCCTTGAAGCGCGATTCGGCGGCCTCGGCCCAATCGGTCACTTCCGGGCCAGGCTCGATCGAGGGTCGGGGCCGCGGCAAGGGCGCGACCCCGGCGTCGACGAGAGCGAGCGTCGCGCGCTCATCCGCCGGCGGCTCGGCCGCCTCGCCCGCGAGCACGGGTCGTGGTTTTGGTAGCCGCGGCGCGTCTGTCGATTCCGCGAGCGCAG
>CAYTTC010000337.1:0-2367 GCA_964440525.1 uncultured Propylenella sp.
CCGAGCGCGATCTGCGCCCCCTCCCCGCCGAGAAAGGTGAGTGCGAGGAGAAAGCCGGCGATCAGGATGCCGAACGGATTAAGCCTGCCGAGGAAGGCCACGATGATCGCCGTGAACCCGTATCCCGGCGACACGCTCGTACGCAGCATCCCGATCGGCCCGGCGACCTCGCACACGCCGGCAAGCCCCGCAAGGCCGCCGGAAATAAGAAAGGCCATGAGGATCATGCGGTTGCGGCTGAAGCCGGCGAAAGCCCCGGCGCGGGGCGCCGCGCCGATGACGCGCACCTGAAAGCCGGTCAGCGTGGAGCGCATCAGAAAACCGACCACGAGGACGGCGACGATGACGAAGAGGATGCTGATCCTGATATTCGAGCCGAACAGGACGGGAAGAAGCTGACCGTCGTCGAAAGGTCGGCTGTCAGGAAAATTGTGGCCTTCGGGATTGCGCCACGGCCCGCGCGCCAGATAGTCGACCATGAGTTGGGCGACATAGACGAGCATCAAGCTCGTCAGAATCTCGTTGGCGTCGAAGCGCACTTTTAGGAGCGCCGGGATCGCCGCATAGGCCATGCCGCCGAGAATGCCGAGGAGCAGCATGAGCGGAAGCACCAGCGGCCCATGCCAGTCGGGGAAAAAGATCGGCGGAATCGACCCGAAGATGGCGCCGGCGATGAGCTGCCCCTCGGCGCCGATGTTCCAAGTATTGGACAGATAGCAGAAGGAGAGCCCGATCGCGATCAGCACGATCGGCGTTGCCTTGATGACAAGGTCCTCGAGCGACCACATGGCGGTGAGCGGTTCGACGAAGAAGACGTAGAGCGCCTCGAACGGATCGACGCCGTAGATCGTGAAGATGACGAAGCCGGTCGCCACCGTCAGCATGACCGCCATCAGCGGCGACAGAATCGTCATCAGCCGCGACGGCTCCGGGCGCCGCACGAGCTCAAGACGCATGGCGCGCCTCCCCGTGGAGCCCGTCCCCGTGGCCGCCGTCCTGCCGTCCATCGTGACTATGATGCACACCGCCCATCAAAAGCCCGATCTGATCCGCCGTCATCGTCTCGGCCGGATAGGCGGGCGACAAGCGCCCATCGGAGAGGACCGCGATGCGGTCGGCGATCTCGAAAATCTCGTCGAGATCCTGGCTGATCATCAGGACCGCCGCGCCGGCTCGCGCCAGATCGACCAGCGCCTGACGGATGGTGCGCGCGGCGCCGGCGTCGACGCCCCACGTCGGCTGGTTGACCACGAGAATGCCGGGGGTGCGGTCGATCTCTCGGCCCATGATGAATTTCTGCAGATTGCCGCCGGAAAGCGCGCTCGCCTTCGGATCAGGGCCCGAGCGGCGCACGTCGAAGCGCTCGCCGACCCGCTCTTCCACCGCCCGCGCAGCGCCACGATCGATGACATAGGCGCGAGAAATATCCTCGCCGGTGCCGTGACGGGTCAGGACGACGTTTTCTGACAGGCGGAAACCCGGCACCGCTGCATGGCCGATCCGCTCCTCCGGCACGAAGGCTGCGCCGAGGCGGCGGCGGTCGTTGACGCCGCGGCGGCCGACCGGCTTGCCATCGATAAGGATCATCCCTTCGTCGGACGCCAATCGCTCGCCGGAGATGGCGTCGAAAAATTCCGGCTGGCCGTTGCCGGCGACGCCGGCGATGCCCACCACCTCGCCAGCCAGGACGGTAAGGTCGATCGATTCGAGCGCAGTCGCGAACGAATTGTCGGCGGGAAGCGAAAGCTTGTTCAAGATGAGACGCGGCGTCTGCGCAGTCTCCGGCCGCTTAGGTCGCTCGATGCCCGTCACTTCCGCCCCCACCATCATGCGGGCGAGGCTTTTGGCGCTCTCCTTTTTCGGGTCGGCGGTCCCGACGAGCTTGCCGCGGCGGAGGATGGTGGCGCGGCCCGCGAGCGTCAGGACCTCGGCGAGTCGATGCGTGATGTAGAGGATGGCAACGCCCTCGGACGACAGTCGTCGCAGCGTCACGAAAAGGAGCGCAGCCTCCTGCGGGGTCAGCACCGAGGTCGGTTCGTCCATGATGATGAGTTTTGGCTCCTGCAGGAGGCAGCGGACGATCTCCACCCGCTGCCGCTCGCCGACCGACAGGTCGGCGATGCCGGCGCTAGGGTCGAGAGGCAGGCCATATTCGCGCGAGACTTTTCGGATCGTATCGGCAAGCTCACGGCGACCGCGCGGCGGCAGCGCCAGCGCGATGTTTTCGGCGACCGTCAGCGCCTCGAAGAGCGAAAAATGCTGGAACACCATGCCGATGCCGAGGCGCCGCGCCTCTGCCGGGCTGTCGATCGTCACCGGCTCCCCGTTCCACAGGATGCGCCCCTCGTCCGGCGCGAGCGCCCCGTA
>CAYTTC010000338.1:0-2365 GCA_964440525.1 uncultured Propylenella sp.
ACGAAGCCGCTGCCCCCGATCCCGTTGAAGAAAGCGGCGCGGTGCGCGTCGTAGCCGCCCGGAACGACCGGGCCTGAGACCGGCATCAGCCGGGCATTGAGCGCGATCCGGCTGCCGAGCGGCGGAAGTCCGTACTTTTCCGCGACCGTCACGCGAATCCGGTTCGGCGTCGCCTCCGGCGGCATTTCATCCGAGCGTATCTGGTCGAGCACAATGCGTGGACGAAGCTCCGCGCGGCTCTCGCGGCTGATCACGCGGCCGCTGAGGTCGGCGGCGAAGACGGCGTGGTCGATTTCCGGCGCATCGAGCTGGTCGACCCTGACTTTCGCCACCGTCGCGCCGGCAAGAAGGACGGCGACCACTGTTGCGAGCCGCCAGGACGTGCCGCGCCGATACGCGGCGGAGGCAACGATGCCGAAAACGAGCGTCGCGCCGAGAAGCGCGCCGACAAGCGGCTCGCGCGGCAGCACGAAATAGAGCAGCGCCCCGGCACCGAAAGCAACCGCGAGCCAGTGCAGCCCGACACGCTCGGCGAGCTCCGCCTCCAGGCTGTTCCTGAGCGCCGCGCCGAGGTCCTCGCCGCGCCAGCCGAGCCGGCGCTGCCACGACGGGGCAAGCGCGCGAAACCGCGCCCGCAACCGTTCCGCAGATCGTGTGGCGCTCCCCAGCTCCACGCGTGCCCCCCGGCGAACTCACAACCGGCGTTACGTTAGCCGAGATATGCCGCAAGCGCGACGGGACGGCCTATCTGCCCTTTCCCCCGGCGAGCGTCTTCGAAAACGTGTCGCGAAGCCCGACCGTCCGCACGAAGACCGGCTTACCCGGCCCCGAATCCCGGTCGCGGCGGAAATAGCCCAAGCGCTCGAACTGTATCGGATCGTCCGTATTGGAGGCGATCGCTGCCGGCTCCAGCAGGCAGCCGGTCAGCACCTCAAGCGAGTCCGGGTTGAGGTCGGTTGCGAAATTCGCGACGTCGGGGCTCGCGCTCGAAAATAGCTGGTTGACCAAGCGGACCTCCGCCTTGACCGCATCGGCCGCAGCGACCCAATGGAGCGTCGCCTTGACCTTCCGCCCATCCGGCGGATTGTTGCCGCCGCGCGTTTCCGGATCATAGGTGCAGCGAAGCTCGGTCACCTCGCCGGCCTCGTCCTTCACCACCTCGCGGCAGGTAACAAAATAGGCGTAGCGGAGTCGCACCTCCTGCCCCGGCGAGAGGCGGAAGAATTTTTTTGGCGGATTCTCCATGAAATCGTCGCGCTCGATGTAGATCTCACGCCCGAACTTCACCGGCCGTGTGCCAGACGCCGGATCCTGCGGATTGTTGACCGCCGCGAGCTCCTCGAAGACCCCTTCAGAAAAATTCTCGATGACGACTTTGAGCGGTCTCAGGACGGCCATGCGCCGCGGCGCCGTCTCGTTCAGCACCTCGCGGATCGCGTGGTCCAGAACCGCGACGTCGACGAGGTTGTCCGCCCGCGCCACGCCGATCGCCTTGATGAAATCGCGAACCGCCGCCGGCGGCACGCCGCGGCGGCGGAGCCCGGCAAGCGTCGGCATGCGCGGGTCATCCCAACCGCTGACGTGGCCACTCTTCACAAGCTCCGTCAGCACGCGCTTGGAGAGCACCGTGTAGGAAAGGTTCAGCCGCGCGAACTCATATTGGCGCGGCCGCGAAGGGACGGGAAGATTTTCGATGAACCAGTCGTAAAGCGGTCGGTGGTCGGCGAATTCGAGCGTGCAGAGCGAATGCGTCACGCCTTCGATCGCGTCCGACTGGCCGTGCGCGAAATCGTAGCTCGGATAGATGTGCCACTTCGTACCCGTGCGCGGATGCGGTGCGTTCAGGATGCGATAGATGACCGGGTCGCGGAGGTTGATGTTGCCCGATGCCATGTCGATCTTCGCGCGAAGCACGCGCGCGCCGTTCGAAAACTCGCCCGCCCGCATACGGCGGAAAAGATCGAGATTTTCGTCCACGCTCCGCTCGCGGAACGGGCTGTTCCGGCCGGGCTCGGTGAGCGTGCCGCGGTTGGCGCGGATCTCGTCCTGGCTCTGGTCGTCGACATAGGCTTTTCCCGCCTCGATCAGGTGCTCGGCCCAGCCGTAGAGCTGTTCGAAATAGTCCGAGGCGTGATGCAGGTGCTGGCCCCAATCGAAGCCGAGCCAGCGGACGTCCGCCTCGATCGCGTCGATATACTCCTGCTCTTCCTTGGTCGGGTTGGTGTCGTCGAAGCGAAGACTGCAATGGCCGCCGAATTCCTGCGCCACGCCGAAATTCAGGCAGATCGACTTGGCATGGCCGATATGGAGATAGCCGTTCGGCTCCGGCGGAAAGCGGGTAACGACCTGCGTGTGGCGGCCGGCC
>CAYTTC010000339.1:0-2362 GCA_964440525.1 uncultured Propylenella sp.
GCGCTTTCCATCCAGCCTCCGACGGTGACCAAGATGGTCAACCGCCTGTCGGCGGCGCAGCTCGTCAAGACCGAGGTCATGGACGACGACCGCCGCAAGATCGCCGTCAGCCTGACCGATGTCGCGCGAGCCAAGATCGAGGAGATCGACGCGATCTGGCGGGAGCTCGAAGTGGAGGCGCTGGAACAGATCAGCCCGCAGCCGCTCAGGAGCCAGCTTTCGGCGATTACGCGCAATCTGTCACGGAATGGGGCGAAGGCGCCGCATTCGGATCAAGCGGGATAGCGGCGTCTACGACGATCGGGGCTTGGCGGGGCCGTCGGCGCGACCCATGATCCGTTCTTGGGCGGGCAGCGCGGCCCGCCGAAAGGCCCGGAAGCATGTTCGAGAACCTTGATCCCGTTCTCCTTGCCCGCATCCAGTTCGCCTTCACGGTTTCCTTCCACATCGTCTTTCCAGCGCTTTCGATCGGCCTCGGCAGCTATCTTGCGGTGCTGGAAGGCCTGTGGCTTGCCACGGGGCAGGAGCACTACATCCGGCTCTTCCGGGTCTGGGTGAAAGCGTTTGCACTCTCCTTCGGCATGGGCGTCGTCTCGGGCATCGTGCTTGCCTATCAGTTCGGCACCAATTGGAGCGTCTTTTCCGACAGGACCGGGCCGGTCATCGGGCCGCTGATGGGCTACGAGGTGCTGACCGCCTTCTTCCTCGAGGCGGGCTTTCTCGGGGTCATGCTCTTCGGCACCAACCGGGTGCCGAAAATCATGCATTTCGCCGCCACCGTCATCGTCGCCTTTGGCGCGCTCGTCTCGGCGTTCTGGATTCTCGCCGCTAATAGCTGGATGCAGACGCCGGCCGGCTACGCCATGAACGCCGCCGGGCAATTCGTTCCCGCCGATTGGTCCGCCGTCATTTTCAATCCGTCGTTTCCGTACCGGCTCGTCCACATGGTGCTCGCGGCCTATCTCGCGACGGCGTTTCTCGTCGGCGCGACCGGCGCCTATCATCTGCTCAGCGGCCGCCAGGGGCCGATGGTCCGCACCATGTTCTCCATGGCCATGTGGATGGCAGCGCTGGTCGCACCGCTGCAACTCGTCGCCGGCGACCTGCACGGCCTCAACACGCTAAAACACCAGCCGGCCAAGGTGGCGGCCATGGAAGGGCATTTCGAGGCCGAGCAGAAAGGCGCGCCCCTCATCCTCTTCGGCCTGCCGGACACGCAGGCTGGCGAGACGCGCTACGCCATCGCGCTGCCGAAGCTCGGCAGCCTGCTCCTGACGCACCGGCTCGACGGGACCGTTAAGGGCCTAAAGAGCTGGCCGCGCGAGGACTGGCCGCGCGTGCCAATCGTCTTCTGGAGCTTTCGCGTCATGGTGGGGCTCGGCCTCCTGATGATCGCCACCGGCATCGTCAGCCTGTGGCTCAGATGGCGCGGCAAACTCTACGACACGCCGCTCTTCGCCCGCTGGTGCCTCTACATGGGTCCGTCCGGCTTCATCGCGCTTCTCGCCGGCTGGTTCGTCACCGAGACGGGGCGGCAGCCCTACACCGTCTACGGGCTGCTCAGGACCGCCGATTCCGTCTCCCCAATCGGCTCGCCCGGCGTCGCCTTTTCGCTCATCGCCTTCGTGGCGGTCTATCTCGTCGTCTTCGGCGCGGGCGTATGGTACCTGCTTCGACTGATGCGCGCGGACCCCGAGACGGCGTCCGCCGGGGAGGTCGGGGTACCACTTCACGCCGCCGGCATTACGCCGATCCAGGCCACGCACGGTCCGGTGCCCGAGCCATGAGCGCTCTCTCGGACCTCGCCGTCATCTGGAGCGTGATCCTCGCCTTCGCGATCTACGCCTATGTGGTGCTCGACGGTTTCGACCTCGGCATCGGCATCCTTGCGCCGTTCGCACAGTCGGAAGAGGAGGAGGAGACGATGATCTCCTCCATTGCGCCGGTCTGGGACGGCAACGAGACCTGGCTGGTGCTCGGCGGCGGCGGACTGCTCGCGGCCTTTCCGTTGGCTTACTCCATCCTGCTTCCGGCGCTCTACGCACCGATCATCGCCATGCTGCTGGCGCTCATCTTTCGCGGCGTCGCGTTCGAGTTCCGCCACCGTCACGACGCGCACCGCCGCGTCTGGACCTGGGGCTTCGTCCTCGGTTCTTACGTTGCGACGTTCGCCCAGGGAATCGCGCTCGGAACCTTCCTCCAGGGCATCGAGGTGGAAGGTCGCGCCTATGCCGGTGGCTGGTTCGACTGGTTGACGCCGTTCAGCATCTTCACCGGATTGGCGCTTATGTGCGGCTACGCGCTCCTCGGCGCCTGCTTCCTCATCATGAAGACAGAGGGCGCCCTGCAGGAGCGCATGTTC
>CAYTTC010000340.1:0-2358 GCA_964440525.1 uncultured Propylenella sp.
TACCGGCCGGAAGCTGGCCCATCGTGCCTTCCACTTCCGGATGGCCGGCATGCCCGACCAGCACAATCTCATGGCCGCGCCGAAAATGCAGGATCGCTTCCTTGTGAACCTTGGAGACGAGCGGGCAGGTGGCGTCGAGGACGAAGATATTGCGGGCGGATGCGTCCTCGCGCACGCTCTTCGGCACGCCATGCGCCGAGAAGACGACCGGCCGATTGGATTCCGGAATCTCCTCCAGCTCCTCCACGAAGATCGCACCCTTAGCCTTGAGGCTCTCCACGACGTAGCGGTTGTGCACGATTTCGTGGCGCACATAGACAGGCGCGCCGAAGCGCTCCAACGCCTCCTCGACGACCTGGATGGCACGCTCGACCCCGGCGCAGAAGCCGCGCGGGGCGCAGAGCAGAATGTGGAGTTTCGGAGCGGGCATCGTTCTCGTGCAGTTAGGAAGGCCGTCTATGTCGCGTCAAGCGTGCTTCTTGTCATCCTCGCGGAGGCGAGCGCGGACGTAAGCCGCGAAAACCGCCAGAAGTGCGGCGGCAAGGCCATACCACGTGATCGCATACTGAAGATGGTTATTGGTAAATACCATGCGCGTCTCGCCCGCCTGCGGCAATCCGCCCGGCGGCGTCTCGGTGGAGACGAGATCGATGGTGAAGGGTGCGACCGGCGCCGAAAGGTCTTTGGCGGCAGAGAGATCGGCGATGTTGCGAGCGTAGAAAACGTTCTCGTCCGGGGGATCGGCCGGCGTGAACATGCCGCGCATCTCATCGGGCCGCATGAGGCCGATCACGGAAACCGGCTCGCTTTTCAGCGATTCGCCGCGATCGGCCGGCGCCTGACGCCCCTGCGGCGCGAAACCGCGATTGATGAGGACCGTGCCGCCATTCGAGAGCGCGAAGGGTGTGACGATCCAGAAGCCTGGGCCGCCGAAAACCCCTTTCGGATCGGGGAGGCTGGTGAAGACGAGCGCTTCCTTGTCGTGCAGGAAGCGGCCCATCAGTCTGTAGGGGTGGTATTCGCCCTCCGCCACGTCGAGGTCCGGCCAGTCCGAAGCTGACGGCAGCGTCTGCGCCGGTGCGTTCGGACGCTCGGCGACACGAGCGATCAGATCCTCCTTCCAGGCGAGGCGGTGGACCTGCCAGTTGCCCAGCGCGACGAGCGCAGCGAAGGCGGCAAGCACCAGGACCGCCGGCACGACGAGCGGGCGGAGCCGGCCGGCTCGGCCATCAGTCGGCGCGATGAATGCGACCCTCTTCGGCCCGGTGGTGATATTGGAGCGCAACGAGAACACCCTTCAACGGCCGCAGCATGCCGAGGCAGAGGATCAGCACCAGCGGCAGCCACAGCACGATATGAACCCAGATCGGCGGGCTGAACCGGATCTCCACAAGCAGCCCCGCGCCGGCGATGATGAAGCCGACGATGAGAATCACGAACTGCGCCGGTCCATCGCCCGCATCGATGAAGCCGTAGTCGAGTCCACACGCAGGACAGCGTGGCGCGAGCGTCAGAAACCCTGCGAAGAGACGCCCTTCGCCGCAGCGGGGGCAGCGACATCTCAGCCCGGTCGCGATCGGATTTTGAGGCGGATAAAGCGCCTTGTCCTCGCTCGTCGTCGGGCGCTCAGTGATAGATGCCGCCCGCGTTCCCCCAGACATAGATGCAGGTGAAGAGGAACAGCCATACGACGTCGACGAAATGCCAGTACCAGGCCGCTGCCTCGAAGCCGAAATGCTGCTCGGGCGTGAAGTGGCCGAGGAACGCCCGCACGAGGCAAACCATGAGAAAGATCGTGCCGATGATGACATGAAAACCGTGGAAGCCGGTCGCCATGAAAAAGGTGGCGCCGTAGATGTTGTTTTTGAAGTCGAACGGCGCGTTGATGTACTCGTAGGCTTGGATCGAAGTGAACAGCACGCCGAGCACGACCGTCAGCGCCAGTCCCCATTTGAGCCCCGAGCGATCGTTGTGCAGGAGCGAATGGTGCGCCCAGGTCACCGTCGTTCCGGAGGTCAGCAGGATCAGCGTATTGACGAGCGGAAGGTGCCACGGATCGAGCACTTCGAGGCCAACCGGCGGCCAATGCCCGCCGGTCGCCGCGACGCGCGAATATTGCGCCGCCTCGCCGGCGTAGAGGCTGGCGTCGAAGAACGCCCAGAACCATGCGACGAAGAACATCACCTCCGAGGCGATGAACATGATCATGCCGTAGCGGAGGTGCAGCTGGACGACGGCCGTGTGGTCGCCGCGATGCGCTTCCTTCACCACGTCGACCCACCAGGCGAACATCGTGTAGAGTACGCCGAGCACGCCGGGCGTGAGCCACCAATAGCTGATCTGCCCGTGCATGGCGAA
>CAYTTC010000341.1:0-2352 GCA_964440525.1 uncultured Propylenella sp.
TTGCTCGTGGCCCAGGTCAGGAATGCGTGGAGCTGGCGCTTGGGGGCAACGCGCCGCAGGAGGCTCATCGCGTAGGTCGGCCGCGTCACGAAATATTGCGGGCGCGGATTGCGATCCTCGCAGGCCTTTACGAGCGCCTTCAGCACCGCCTCCGGCCCGAGCTCGCCGACGGTGATGCCACCCTTCTCCATCGAACGCATCCGCCGCCGGTAGTAGGTCGCGTGTACGGAGCTTTCCATGTCGATGTTCTTGCGTGCATGCGCCACCGCGTTCTGCATGATGCGGCTACGGATCGGCCCGGGCTCGATGGCAGAGACGTGAATGCCGGAGCCCGCGAGCTCGATTCTGAGCGTGTCCGAATAGGCCTCGACAGCCCACTTCGCGCACGCATAGGGGCCGCGAAATCCCATCGTGATGATGCCGATCACGGATGAGCACATGACGATCCGCCCCTGGCCCTGGCGTCGCATCGCAGGGATGACGCGGCGGGTGAGATCGTGCCAGCCGAAGAAATTCGCCTCGAACTGCGCGCGAAGCACCGGCGTCGAGACATCCTCCAGTGCGCCCGGCTGCACATAGCCGCCGTTGTTGAAGAGGGCGTCGAGCGTTCCGCCGGTCGCCGCGAAGACCGCCGCGACCGCGGCTTCGATCGAATCCGTCTCCGTGTAGTCAAGATAGAGCGCGGTGACGCCGGTAGCCTTCAGCGCCTCGATATCCTCCGGCTTCCGCGCAGTGGCGAAAACCTGCCAGCCGCGCGCCTGCATGCCCTTAGCGGCGCATTGGCCGATGCCGCTCGAGCAGCCGGTTATCAGGATCGTGCGTGGCATGCGTTCCTCGACGCGGGTGCCGGCGCGCCGGCATGCTTCCGTCGGCCGGACCTCTATGGCAGAAAGCCCGGGGCCGAAAGCCCTAGTCTCGGGGAACGGGCCCGGAGATCAGGCCCGGCAAGAGCAAAGCGCGGAGCGCCGATTGTCCGAGACGCTCATTATCGTCGTGTCGATTTTCGGGCTCATCGGCTTAGGCTATCTCACCACGCGAACCGGCCTCTTTTCGACCGCGGTCGGCGACCGCCTGACTGAATTCGTGTTCACGCTGGCGATCCCGCTCCTGCTCTTCGACACGCTGGCGACCGCCGATCTTCACGGCGTGTCACCGTGGCGAATCTGGGTGGCTTATTTCATTCCCTTCGCCATCGTCTGGACGTTGTCGCACCTCATGATTACGCGCGTTTTCGGGCGTGACAGCCGGGCAGGGATCGTCGCCGGCGGCTCCGCCGCCTATTCCAACGGCGTGCTGATCGGCATTCCGCTAATGCAAGCGACCCTCGGCGACGAAGGCATGGTTTTCCTCATCATCATCGTCGCCATTCACTTGCCGATCATGATGCTGGTCAGCGTCCTTCTGAACGAGTGGGCGATGGCGACGGGTGGAATGGCGAACGGCGCGACATCGCGGCGCGAGGTTTTTCGGCGCCTTGCCGTCTCGCTCATCAGGCATCCGATTCTGATCGGCGTCGTCATCGGCCTCCTCTGGAGGGCGACGGGTCTCGCCATCCCGCGCGTTGTCGCCGCGATGATCGAACCGCTGGCGCACTCGGCCGGGCCGCTCGCCCTCGTCGCCTCCGGCATGGCGCTGGTGAACTACGGCATTGCGCGTCAGATCCGGCCGGCGATCGCTATCTCGATGCTGAAACTCGTGCTTCTGCCGGTGCTCGTTTTTGCGGCGGCGTACGCGATTGGCTTGCCGCCGATCGGCGTCGCGGCGCTGACGCTGACGGCGGCCTGCCCGACCGGGGTGAACGCCTATCTGATCGCGAGCCGCCTCGGCACGGGGGAGGCGCTCGCCTCAAACACATTGCTCATTTCCACCGCCGCCGGCGTTGCCACCGTCACCTTATGGCTGACCATCCTGTAGCGGACGCTCAGCTAGGTCCGAGCCCGGCGATCAAAGTCGCCGCGCTTTCGCCCGCGGCGCGACGGGTGCGGATGGTTTCGGAACCACGTGACTTCGATAGCTTCGCGCCGATCTCGTCCAAGATCAGGCGATGGTGGAAATAGCGCGGCTCGGGAAGGCCGAGAAGAGTCTGCAACAGGCGATGCACCGAAGTGGCGGCTTCGAGGTCCGTTCCCCGTACCACGTCGGTCACGGCCTGGAATGCGTCGTCGACGACGACCGCGAGGTGATAGCTCGCCGGCATCTCTTTGCGAGCAAGTACCACGTCGCCCCAGTCGGCCGGGCGCGCGGCTCTGATCTCGGTTGACGCGGCGCCGAGCGGATCGACTTCGCTCCAGTGGAGCGAGGGAAGACTCACAAGCGCCCGCGTCATATCGAGCCGCAGCGCATAAGGCTTCC
>CAYTTC010000342.1:0-2342 GCA_964440525.1 uncultured Propylenella sp.
TCTGGACCGAGGCGGGCATCGAAGGCGCCCACCGCTTCGTGCAGCGCGTATGGCGCCTCCTGTCGCGGCTCGCGACCGCGCTGCCGGCGCCGCGCCTCCCCCGCCCCGCAATCTTCGGCGAGGAGGGGCTTAGCCTCGGCCGGCACGTTCATCGCACTATCGACACCGTCACGCACGACATCGAACGGCTGCGCTTCAACCGCGCCGTGGCACAGCTTTACGAATTGACCAACGTGCTGACCGCCGCGTCTGATCAGCAAGGCAAGCCGGACTTCGGCTGGGCGCTTCGCGAGGGCGCGGAGGCGCTCGTCCTCATGCTGGCACCGATGATGCCGCACCTTGCCGAGGAAGGCTGGAAGACGCTCGGCCATGAAAGCCTGGTCGCCGAGGCCGCCTGGCCCGAAGTGGAGCCCGACCTGCTCCGCGTGGACACCATTTTGCTGCCCGTGCAGATCAACGGCAAGAAACGGGCGGAGCTGACGATTTCCATGGGCGCCTCCGACGCGGAGGTGGAAAAGGCGGCGCTTGCGTTGGAGCCCGTCCAGCGCTTCCTTGAGGGCCGTCCTCCGCGACGCGTCGTCGTCGTGCCGAACAGGATCGTCAATGTCGTTGCGTAGGCAAGCGCTTGTCGTCGCCGTCGTGCTCGTCGGACTCGTCGCTCTTGGCGGCTGCCAGATACGTCCGCTCTACGGGACAACGTCCGGGGAGCTCGGCCCGCAGGCCGACTTGCCAGCCATCAATGTGCAGGAATCGACCTCGCGCGCCGAGCAGTCCTTTCGCAACGCCCTCCTCTTCGCGCTGCGTGGCGGCGGCGACGGTGCAAATTCGCGCTATGGCCTAGTCTTTCGGATGACCGTTCGCGAGCAGGAGATCGCGGTCGAGCGCAAGACGGGAACGCCGAACGTCTATCAGCTGACCGGCGGCGTCTCCTTCCTCTTGAAGGATACCGCCACCGGCGACTCGCTCTTCGGCGCCAGCGTGACCTCCATCGACAGCTATACGCGTTCCTCGCAGAATTTCGCCAACATGCGCGCGCAGCGGGACGCGGAGGATCGCCTCGCCAAGGCGCTGGCGGAGCTTACGCAGGCGCGCCTCGCAGCCTATTTCGCCACCCACTAGCCAGGCCCGAGCGATGGTTGCCCTTAAGGCGCACGAGGTCGACCGCTACCTTAGTTCGCCGCCGAAGGGAGTTCGGCTTTTTCTCGTCTATGGCAGCGATTCCGGTGCGATCACCGAGCGCGCCCGGTCAATCGAGCGGCTTGCTCTTCAACGTGGCGGCGGAGAGACGGTGCTCCGCGTCGGGTCGGATGAGCTATCCGCCGATCCCGGCCGCATCGCCGATGAAGCGAACTCCGCATCGCTCTTCGGCGGCGAGCCAGTGATCGCGCTCCGTGTCCTCGACGGCCGCCACAACGTCATCGGCGCACTGCAGCCGCTGCTCGATCGGCCGCCGGAGGCGGGGTGGGTGATCGTGGAGGCGGCGGAGCTTGCGCCGGCAAGCCCGCTCAGGAAAGGCTTCGAGGCCTCCAAAACCGCCGTGGCGCTCCCGACCTATCAGGTCGAGGGAGCCGGTCTGACGGCGCTCATCCGCGCGGCCGCCGACGAAGCCGGCGTGACGATCGAGCCGCCGGCGCTCGATCTCCTGGCGGAGAACCTTGGCGGTGACCGCCTGGCCATTCGCGGCGAGCTCGAAAAGCTCTTCCTCTATGTGCGCGATCAGAAGACAGTCACGCTCTCCGATGTCGAGGCGATCGTCGGCGATACGACCGGGGCGCAGACGGATCAGGTGATCGATGCCGCCCTTCTCGGCGAGAGCGAGGCGCTGGAAACCGGACTCGGCCGCATGCGCGCGGAGGGAAGCTCGCCGGCTTCGCTCGGCGCGCTCGCGCTGCGCCATCTGCTGCTGCTCCAATCGCTTCGCGCCTCGATGGACGCCGGCGAAAACGTATCGCGGGCCATCGAATTCGCGCGCCCGCCCATCTTTCCGCGCCGCCGCCCGGTAGTGGAAGCGCAGGTGACACGCTGGCCGAACGAAACCATCGCGAAGGCGCGACAGCGCGTCGACCGCGCCGTAGCGCTAACCCGCCTGCAGCCGCCGCTCGAAGACGCAGCGATCTCCGAGGCGTTGCACGACATCGCGCTTACCGCGAGACGATTGAAGCGCGGAACGGGGAGGTAAGATCTACGCTCTGCCCTCCGCTGCCCTCCGCGTTTGTCATCCCGGTTTGGCCGCAGGCCAAGACCGGGACCCACGAACACCGTAACAAGCAGAACGGGGCACCTCGCACTGCGCCCATCTTTCACGTTTGAGAGGGTATGGATCCCGGACAGCGCCGCGTTCC
>CAYTTC010000343.1:0-2341 GCA_964440525.1 uncultured Propylenella sp.
GAGGCCGCGGCGCCCGGCAGCAAGATCGGCACGACCGGCCGCGGCATCGGCCCGGCCTATGAGGACAAGGTCGGGCGCCGCGCCATTCGCCTGGTGGATCTCGCCGAGCTCGGCGTGCTGCCGCAGAAGATCGACCGGCTCTTGGTGCATCACAACGCCTTGAGGCGCGGCCTGGGCAAGCCGGAAATCGATCCCGCCACGGTGTTTGCCGAGCTCGCCGCCGTTGCCGACCGCCTCATTCCGTTCATGGATACGATCTGGGCGCTGCTCGACCAGCGCCGGCGGGCCGGCGCGCGGATCCTCTTCGAAGGCGCACAAGGCGCGCTCCTCGACATCGACCATGGGACTTATCCATTCGTCACCTCGTCGAATACGGTGGCGGGCCAGGCGGCGGCGGGGACCGGGCTCGGGCCGAACGCCATCGGCTACGTGCTCGGCATCACCAAGGCCTATACGACGCGAGTGGGGGAGGGGCCCTTCCCGACCGAGCAGGATAATGAAATCGGCCGGTTTCTTGGCGAGCGGGGCCGCGAATTCGGCACCGTCACCGGCCGCAAGCGACGCTGCGGCTGGTTCGATGCCGTGCTCGTCCGACAGACGGTAAAAGTGTCGGGAATTCAGGGACTTGCATTGACAAAACTCGACGTTCTCGATGGGCTGAAGGAAATCAAGATCGGCATTGGCTATCAGCTGGGCGAAGCGACGTTGGATCGGCTCCCGGCAAGCCAGGCGGCGCAGGCGGAGGTGGTTCCGATCTACGAAACGCTGGAGGGTTGGCAGGAATCGACCGCGGGCGCGCGCTCCTGGGCGGACCTGCCGGCGCAGGCCGTGAAATATGTCCGCTATATCGAGGAATTGATCGGGGCGCCGGTCGCCTTACTTTCGACCAGCCCGGAGCGTGACGATACCATCCTTGTCCGCGATCCATTTCAGGATTAACCCTTTTTCGGGGCTTCTTGGGTTAGTAAAGTCGTTACCATGCCGGACTACGCGTCGATCCTCAGGCGGTCTGTTTCCGCACTGCCGGAACCCAGCCCCGAAATGCGAGAGGCGGTCTACCAGCGCGCGCGCGCCGCGCTGGCGCGCCAGCTGACCGCCGTCGATCCGCCGTTGTCGACCCGTGATATCGAAACACAGCATCAGGAGCTTGAAGACGCGGTCGTGCGGCTAGAGGCCGAGTACGCTCCGCAGGAAGAGCCCACACCGAGCTTCGCCGATTTGTCGCGCAAGGACGACTTCCTCTATTCTGCCCCGCAGCCGACCAGCGAGCGTCGGCCCCCGGCTCCGGTCAGTCGCGGCAACGAAGCGCCGACGGCGCCCGGCTACCAAGACGAGGACGACGATTTCGAGGAGGATGAAGAGCGTTCCTCGCGCGTGCCGATCCTGGTTGGTCTTTTGTGCGTCGTACTAGTGGTGGTAGGCGCCGGCGCCTACCTCTATGCGCAGCGCGAGACGGTGTTCAGCTTCCTCAGCTCGCAAGCGCCTCAACAGGAAATCGCTGCGGTCGATACAACGGCCGCGCCGGTCGCGGCGCCGGAGGGAGAGACCGCCGACCCGGATAAGAAGCCCGATCGTCTGATCAACGGTACGGATACGACGCCGGCCGAGGCGCCTTCGTCCGATGCAAGTACGGCCGTCGCCGCACCGGAGCCGTCAGCGACGACTTCCGCGGAAGCGGAGACGTCGGCCGCAGGCGTACCACTCGAATCACTCTCCGGGCTCGAGGGCGCGCCTGCGCCTCAGGAACCGGTGGGAACGAGCCTCGTCGAGCAGCGTGCGATCTACTACTATCAGGGATCGGAGGGACAGGCGGGCCAGGCGAGCGAAGGAACAGCGACCTGGGCAGAGATCACCAAGGACGGCCGTCCGGCCATTCAGGCGACGCTCAGGATCGTCGATCGCAACGTGACGGTCACCGCCACCATCTACAAGAACTATGATGCGACTCTGCCGGCAAGCCATCTGGTCGAAGTGCAATTCACCGGCAAGCTCTCGGAGAGCCTAATCCAGCGTGTCCCGGCGCTCGTCTTGAAGCAGACGGAGCAGGCCCGCGGACAGCCGCTCGCCGGCGCCGCCGTGCCGGTCACCAATGAGCTCTTCTGGATCGCCTTGTCAGACAACGAGGACGAAGTCGTCCGCAACGTCCAGCTCCTGCGCGAGGGCTCCTGGTTCGATATCCCGATACTCTTCAGCGATCAGACGCGGGCCCTGATCACCTTCGAAAAGGGCATACCCGGCGACAAGGTCTTCGAAACGGTGATGGCGAGCTGGACCCCGTCTTGATTGGCTTTGAAGGCTGGCGTTTTGCAATCGCTCCGTTGAGCTTTAATCGGCACTGCGC
>CAYTTC010000344.1:0-2326 GCA_964440525.1 uncultured Propylenella sp.
GTGATCTCGATTCGCGCGCCTTCCAGGCGAAACTGGAAGACCTCAGCATCGAGCTTTCCTTCGATGCCGGATCCGATGGCTTCTACGGCAACCTGCGTACGCTCTCGATCAATCAGGACGAAGCCTTCGAGCTTTTTCGCCTGGCGATCGCCGAGCCGCGCTTCGACGCCGAACCCGTCGCGCGCATTCGCGGCCAGGTCACGGCGAATCTGAGGCAGGCGGAATCCAACCCCACCGAGATTGCCGGGCGCCTTTGGGCGGAAGCCCTGTTCGGCAATCATCCGTATGGCCGCCCCTCCGAGGGCACCGTCGAAAGCGTCGCGACGATCTCCGTCGACGACCTGAGGACATTCCACGCGCGAACGATGGCGCGGGATAATCTCCATGTCGTCATCGTTGGGGCGATAGACGCCGCCTGGGCAGCTGCCGCCATTGAGAAGGTGTTCGGCGCGCTGCCGACGCGTGCCGAACTCACCCCCGTCGACGAGACCGCTCCGGCAGCC
The DNA here is from genome assembly GCA_964440525.1 of uncultured Propylenella sp. Taxonomy (GTDB): domain Bacteria; phylum Pseudomonadota; class Alphaproteobacteria; order Rhizobiales; family Afifellaceae; genus DASWJZ01. The sequence goes on from CAYTTC010000344.1 coordinate 504, forward strand.
GGCAAGATCGAACATGCGGCGCTGAACGTTCCGCAGACCGCCATCCGGATCGGCGGACCGGGTGTGAAGCGCAACGATCCTGACTTCATCGCTGCCTATGTCGCCGACCAGATCCTGGGCGGCGGGACTTTTTCCTCGCGCCTCTACAAGGCGGTTCGCGAGGACCGTGGACTTGCCTATTCGATCGGAACCGGCCTGCTTCCCTACGATCATGCCGGCGCTTTCGTCGCCGCGACGTCGGTGGACTCGGCAAACGCCGGAACCGCAGTCGAAATCATGCTCGACGAGATCAAGCGCTACGCGACCGAAGGCCCGACCGAGGCCGAGCTTGCCGCCACCAAGGATTACCTCGTCGGCAATTTCGCCCTTCGCTTCGATTCGTCGCAAAAGATCGCACGCAACCTTCTGGGATTCCAGCTCGACGACCTCGGCATCGACTACATCGATCGGCGGAACGATCTCATCCGCGCCGTCACAATCGAGGATGTCCGGCGCGTGGTGCAGCGCCTTTGGAGCGGCACGCTGTCGGTCATCACAGTCGGCCCCGGCGAGACTTGATGCAACGACGCGGTGGGTGGATGGCCCGCAAGCCAGGGCGGCCCTAGGATCGCAATTTCGGGCGATGGGCTTGCGCTTCGCGCGGCTTGTGCCCCACGATGAGAGGGAAATGACGAAAATACTGGGGTTGGAGGGCGTCATGAAAATCAAAGCCGCAGGCCTGACGGCGCTTCTTGTGGTCTTCTGGTCATCGTTCGCAACAGCCGGTCCGGTCGTCGACGCGGCGACACGCGCCGAGGCGTTGCAGGCGCAGGGCAAGGCGGTGGAGGCACTCGACGCGCTCGACGCGGCGGTAGACGCGATCTGGCAGGCAAGTCCGCTAGCGTTCCGCAAGGTGGTGGTGGTCAATTCCTCCGCCGGCCATGGCATTTACGAGGAGCGCACCGACAAGACGTTCAAGCCGGACGAAAAGATGATGATCTATGTCGAGCCGATCGGCTTCGGATATGGGACCACGGGGTCGACCATGATCGGCTTCAAGGCGGACCTCGCCATCGAGAACACGACCGGCCAGGTCCTCGGAGAGGCGAAGGACGTCTTCTCCCTTTCGACCCCGAGCACCCCGAAGAAGCGCGAATTTTCGATGACGCTGTCCTTCGGCGTGCCGTTCCTGCGGCCGGGAGATTACAAGGCGATCTTCACCGTCCACGATCAAAATTCCGACAAGACCGGGACGTTCGAGGTGCCTTTCACGATCGCCTTGCCGACCGCGAACTAGCCGCTTCGCCAGCAGTCTCCTTTATCGTCGCGCGGGCACAGCGAGCGCTCCGCGCTGTGCTCTGAGGCGAACGCTAGCCGGCACGGGGATTCGGCTGGACGGCGTGGACTTTTGGCCATTTGGTCTGCTGCCAAGCATTGACAGTCGCCGCAGCATTTCCTATCTCGACTCCAACTGTTGGCACTCATCAGGTGAGAGTGCTAACAGAACGCTTTGACGGGGCCGAGCCCCTAATTCCGACAACCCCAATTCCGACAAGAGGTACCCATGCATTTCCGGCCACTTCACGACCGTGTCGTCGTCCGCCGACTTGAGTCCGAAGAGAAGACCAAGGGCGGCATCATCATTCCGGACACCGCCAAAGAGAAGCCGCAGGAAGGCGAAATCATCGCCGTCGGGCCGGGCGCCCGCGACGAGAGCGGCAAAGTGCAACCGCTCGATGTCAAGGCCGGCGACCGCATCCTTTTCGGCAAATGGTCCGGCACCGAGGTGAAGATCGACGGCGAGGAGCTCCTCATCATGAAGGAGTCCGACGTCATGGGCATCA
>CAYTTC010000345.1:0-2325 GCA_964440525.1 uncultured Propylenella sp.
ACCGCTCCGCCCGCACGAAGTCCGGCACGACCAGATAGTCGTAGGGCTCGCTCTTCAGCGGCGTCGCGTTGAGTGCGGCGATATCGAGATAAGCCATGATCCCCGACCGTTTCTGAAGGCGCCGTCCCGGGCCCCCGGAGGCTGGGCTTGAGATAATGGATGCGGCCGCGCCCTTCAAGAATGGCTGGCGGCAGCCCACAATAGCCTGAGCGGCGGTCCGTCGCGCTGGACAGCCGGCAGCGATCTCCCTTACATCGCTTTTTGCGAGGGCGGCCGGCGCGAAATCCGGCCTCGGGCGCGAGTTCAAGGAACGCGATGAGCAGTCTTACCGAAGAGATCAAGATGAGCAGTCTTACCGAAGAGATCAAGGGGACTATCAAGCAGTCGGTCCGGTCCGCCGACGCGCGGCAGACCCCCTACCAGCACTGGATCGTCAGGGAAGTCTTTCCGGAGCGTGTCTACACGGATCTCAAGGATATGCCCTTTCAGGTTGCTGATCTCGGCGGAGTCTCAGGAACACGGGAGGCGCACAATCCCGATCGCGTCTATTTCGCCGGGCAGAATCTTCAGACCTTCGAGTGCGCACGCGCCGCAGTGGAGGCATTTCAGGACGAGGGGACGGTCGCACTGATCGAGGAGGCTTTCGACGCGCCTTTGAAGGATACTTTCGTGCGCATCGAATACGCGCAGGATGTCGACGGTTTCTGGCTGAAGCCGCACACCGATATTGGCGTGAAGATGTTCACCATGCTGATCTACATGTCGGACGATCCGCGCCACGCCGATCTCGGCACCGATATCTATGCCGACGAGAACACGCATGCCGGCCGCTCGCCATTCGAGCCCAATGCGGCGATGATTTTCGTGCCTTCGAAGAGCACCTGGCATGGTTTCGAGAAGCGGCCGATCCACGGCGTCAGACGGTCGATCATCGTCAACTACGTCACCAATGCGTGGCGCGCCCGCGAGCAGCTCGCATTCCCGGAAGCGCCGGTCGTCGGCAAGGCGAACTGAGGCGGGCACCGCGTTCAGCAGCGCGCATCGTTACGACTTCGGATCGAGCTGCAGCATGGAGCGAATCCGGCGCGCCGGCTCCGCGGTGGAGTCGATCGCGCCCTGGCTCGCAAAGCCCCAGTCGAGATCGTCCCCCTGTATCGGCGAGACGAGCCGTTCCTCGACGATTCGGGTCAGGAAGGCGTCATGCCTCTTACCCTGACCTTCGAGCGGCAGCACGTGCACCGGCCGTCCCGTGGCCAGCGCCTCGGAGATCATCGAGATGGAGTCGCCGGTGACGATCAGCCGGTCGGCGAGCGCGAGAATGCCGAGATAGGGGTTCTCGCCAGTCGCGTCCCACATTGATCCCCAGGCTTCCGCGGCGAGCGCATCCGAGATCAGGCGCTTGGCGGCGTCTCCGGTCCGCCGCGACGGCGTGATCGCTGCCCGCATTCCGTGCCCGGCATGCGCAGTCTTGAGAATGCGGATCAGCCGCGCCGTCACTCCTTCGGTCAGGCGGTAGCCGCCGTTGTCGCCGCCGACGAGCACGCCAAGGAACGGCCGTCCGTCCGCGGCGAGGCGCCCTCGCCAAATCTCCCGCGCCTTGGCCTGCCGCCCTTGCGTGACCACATGCAGCGCGGTCGGCACCGTCACCACATTCGATCCCTTCACGCCGTCATGCGGCATGGCCGCCACCAGGTCGAATTGCCGCGCACCCCATTCGGGATTTTGAACATAGGCCGCGAGGCTGCGGCCGCCGGAAAGCCTCTTGACCGCGAGCGCCGGCCCGATGGAGCGGTGTCCGCAGCCGACGACGAGCCGCGGCCAGGGCGGCGTCAGCGCATCACCGGAGGGGTGGAGGGCGGAGAGCGGCATCGGCACGAGTCCGCCCGGAAGCCACGACCAGGGCGGCCGGAGGGCGATACGCTTTTCCTCGATCGGCAGGCCCACGGCTTCCGCCAGTCCCATGGCCTGGCTCTGCATGCCGGCCTCGCCGGTCGTCAGCACCCAGGAGACGTCGCGCATGCGCATGGACCAAGTTCTGCGATCGGGTCGCCCGCGGAATTGCGGATCGGCGGGAAGCCGAAGAGTTGCGGTGCCGCCGCTAGCATGGGCGCGACGGGCGCGGAAGAGCCGGGGATGGCGTTCATGGGGATCCGAGTTGCCTTCATGCCCTGTTTCGGTTGTTAATCCGCTCTTCGGCCGGCCGAAGCGGGTTCGTTCGGCTCAGCTAACCGAGGCGAGACGCTCGGCCAGGGGAGGGGTTGCAGATGATGACAAGAACTGTTGCAGGTCGCGGGCAGGCGAATGTCCGTCTCTTTCTCGTGATGT
>CAYTTC010000346.1:0-2325 GCA_964440525.1 uncultured Propylenella sp.
TTCGCCGCCATCCGGCAGAAGGACATTATCGTCCACCACCCCTATGAGTCGTTCGACGCCGTTTTGCAGTTCCTGCGCCAGGCGGCTTCCGATCCCGATGTGGTGGCGATCAAGCAAACGCTCTACCGCACCTCGAACGATTCCCCGATCGTAAAGGCTTTGATCGAAGCCGCCGAGGCTGGCAAGTCAGTGACTGCGCTGGTCGAACTCAAGGCCCGCTTCGACGAGGAGGCGAACATCCGCTGGGCGCGCGACCTCGAACGGGCGGGCGCGCAGGTGGTCTACGGCTTCGTCGAGATGAAGACCCACGCAAAGCTCTCGCAGGTGGTGCGCCGCGAGGCGGGCGGATTGGTGAGCTACGTGCATGCCGGCACCGGGAACTATCACCCCATCACGGCGCGCATCTACACCGACTTGAGCTACTTCACCGCCGATCCGGTCATCGCGCGCGACGTGGCGCGCATCTTTAATTTCATCACCGGCTATGCCCCACCGCAGGACCTGAAGCGCATCGCCGTTTCGCCCTTTTCGCTGCGCGCACGCATCCTGGAGCATATCGAGGCGGAGATCGGCCATGCCGAGGCCGGCCGCCCGGCGCAGATCTGGATGAAGATGAACTCGCTCGTCGACCGGGAGATCATCGACGCTTTCTATCGGGCGAGCCAGGCTGGCGTCGGGATCGAACTTGTCGTGAGGGGCATCTGCTGCCTGCGACCCCAGGTGTCCGGCCTATCCGAGAATATCCGCGTGAAATCGATCGTCGGCAGGTTTTTGGAGCATTCGCGAATCCTGTGCTTCGGCAACGGCCATGGGCTGCCCTCTGAAGAGGCAATCGTCTATATCAGCTCGGCCGATTTGATGCCGCGCAATCTCGATCGGCGGGTGGAGTGCATCGTGCCGCTTGTCAATCCGACCGTCCACATGCAGGTGCTCGACCAGATCATGGTGGCCAACCTCAAAGACACCGAGCAGAGTTGGGAAGTGCTATCGGACGGCACTTCGCGGCGGATTAGCCGCAAGGAAGGCGAGGAGCCCTTCAACGCCCATCGCTATTTCATGACGAATCCGAGCCTCTCCGGCCGCGGCCGATCGCTGAAATCCTCCTCGCCTCGTGCTTTCTCGCCCCTCCCGCGCGGCTGAGCCGCAGACCGCGCAAGGCCGCATCGCCGGACGCGGCCCGGTCGCGGTCATCGATATCGGGTCGAATTCCGTTCGACTCGTCGTCTACGAAGGTCTCGCCCGCTCGCCAACCCCGCTCTTCAACGAAAAAATCCTTGCCGGGCTCGGCACCGGAGTAGCGCAATCGGGCAGGCTCGCCGCCGACGCCGCAGACAAAACGCGGGTCGCGCTTCGCCGCTTCACCGCGCTGGTCCGGCAGATGGGTGTCATCGAGCTCGACGTCATCGCCACGGCGGCCATCCGCGAGGCGGAGAACGGGGCGGAGTTCATCGTCGATGTCGAAGCGATCTGCGGCGTGCCGGTGAAGGTGCTGTCAGGCGGGGAGGAGGCCCGTATCGCCGCGCTCGGCGTCGTGGCCGGCTTCGAGCGGCCAGATGGTGTCGCAGGCGATCTCGGCGGCGGCAGCCTGGAGCTGATCGAGGTCAAGGCGCGCGAGGTCGGCGCCGGAGACAGCCTTCCGCTCGGCGGCCTTCGGTTGCAGGCTGGATCAGGCGGGTCGCTCAAGGCAGCGCGCGATCTCGTGCGTAGTGCACTCGACCAGTCCGAGGTGATCCGCCGGCTCGAGGGCCGCGTTTTCTATGCCATCGGTGGAACCTGGCGGTCGCTCGCCCGGCTTCACATGCATGACAGCGGCTATCCGCTGCACGTCATGCACGAGTACCGCATGGATCCGGACGAGCTCGACGATTTTCTCAAGGTTCTCATCCGCGGCCCGCTCGACCAGGTCCCGGGCATCGGCGTCGTGTCGAGGCAGCGCCAGGCGCTGCTGCCCTTCGGCGCGGTGGTGCTTTCCGAGGTGTTGAGGGCGGGCAGGCCGAGTTCGGTTTCGATATCGGCGCTCGGTCTGCGCGAAGGCCTGCTGTTCTCAAAACTGTCCGCCAAGGAGCAAAAGACGGACCCGCTGCTTTCCGCGGCGTCTGAGCTCAACCTTCTGCGCTCGCGCTCGCCGGCGCATGGCGAGGAGCTTATTGCCTGGACCGCCGCCGCCATGGCGGCGATCGGCCTCGAAGAGACCGACGAGGAGAAGCGGCTCCGCGCAGCGGCGTGCCTTCTCGCCGATATCGGTTGGCGGGCGCATCCGGACTATCGCGGTGCGCAGAGCCTCAACATCATCACCAATGCCGCCTTCGTGGGGATCGACCATCC
>CAYTTC010000347.1:0-2313 GCA_964440525.1 uncultured Propylenella sp.
CCACGGCGCTCTACGATCGGATTGGAGACCTCAACGCCTTCTCCCTCGTGCAGCAACATTTCGACACTCTGCAGAGCGTCACGGTCCGCCACAAGGGCGCAATCATCAAGACGATCGGCGACGCGGTCATGGCCGCCTTCCTCAATCCGGCGGACGCGGTCCAGGCGGCGCTCGATATGCGAAGCGAGATCGCCTCGTTCAATCTGCGGCAGCCCGACAAGCAGCTGATCTTGAAGATCGGCATCCACAAGGGCGCGGCGATCGCGGTCACGCTGAACGAGCGCCTGGACTATTTTGGGCAGACGGTGAACATCGCCGCGCGCGTACAAAACCTTGCCGATGCTGACGAGATCTACGTCAGCCAGGACGTCTTCGAGGCGGCGGGCGTTCGCGACGAGCTAGCCTCCTTCACGATCGAGCCGCGGACGGCGCAGCTGCGAGGCGTGCAGCAGGAGCTTCCGGTTTTTCGCGTCGGTCCGGGCTTGGCGGCCGCCGCATAGTCCGGCTTCGCTCAAATCGCTCTTGTGATGCGCTCAGCCGAACGGTCACTCTTCGCGCTCGTCCCTCAGCACCCGCAGGAGCGCCGGGTTGATGAAGAGCTTCTCGCGTCCGACCTTGCGTTCCTCCAGGATGCCGATGCTCACAAGCGCCTTCAGATAGACAGCCGCCGACTGGCGTTGGGCAATTCCGGCAGCGACGACATCGCCGATGCGGCAATAGGGTTGAACAAAGATAATCTCGGCGAGCTCGCGCGAGTAAATCTTCGGCAGCCTTTCCCGCACGTTCTGGGCGGTGGTCTTTAGTAGATCGCGGATGGATTCGATCTTTGCCTTTGTCCAGCGAGCGGTCTCCGTGACGGCCCGCAGCATATAGAGGATCCATTCCTGCCATTCCGCGTCGGTCGTCACCCGCAGGAGCAGCCGGTAATAGTCGGCGCGGTTTCGTATGATGTGTCGGCTCAGATAGAGGACGGGCGCATCGAGCAGCCCCTGCTCGACGAGGAACAGCAGGTTGAGGATGCGGCCCGTCCGGCCGTTGCCGTCGGCGAATGGGTGGATCGCTTCGAACTGGTAGTGCATGATTGCCATGCGGATGAGCGGGTCCGTCGCGTCGTCGTGGATGTAGCGTTCCCACTCGGCGAGCTTCTGCCGTAGCAGGTCGACACCCATGGGCGGCGTGTATACGGTTGCCCCTGTCGCCTCGTTGACGAGGGCTGTCCCCGCTGTCGAGCGGATATCCAGTGCGACCCCTGTGATCGTGCGGCAGATCTCGACCGCCATGGTGGTGGAGACGGGACGCGTCGCGAGCATGAGGAACCCCTCGTGCAGCGCGGTGCGGTAGCGCAAGGCTTCTTTGGTGGCCGGATCGGCCCGCTCACTCGGATTGTTGGCGAAGCGGAACAGACGATCGGTGGTGGTGACGATGTTCTCGATCTCAGAGCTCGCTTGCGCTTCGAGGAGCGGAATCGAGTTGATCAGAACGGCCTGATTCGGGATCAGCATCCCGGCGCCGCGCAGGTCCGCCAGAGCCACGCGTGCTTCGATGCAGGCTTTTAGCACGTCGCGCGTTTCCACGTCGCGAGCTGCGGGCGGCGGCGGGAGGTCGTTGTAGGAGTGATCCGGTCGAAAGGGCATATGTCGAAGTTTTGCAATTTCACCGACATTTTAAGAGCATGTCGACGCTCTCGACGTGGTTGCATAATGTGTCTAATAAATCAAATTATATCGACATATAGGCGCTCAGTCGGGGTTAGAGCACGATTCTAGAAAGCCGGTTTCCAGCCGTACTGCCGCTCCTCGCACCAGCAGAAGCCCGTTACCGGCCTTGGCACGAGCGTCGGGCGGCGGGTAACTCAGCGCTCGCGACCTTATGAGGCGGCGGCAAAGATCAATCGCGTGCCGCCGTAGCTGCGCTCGTCCCGGATCTGAAAGCCCGGCGGCATTTCGATCGCACCGGAGGCGCGTTCCTCCAGGACGCAAAGTGCACCCGCCTTGAGCCAGCTTCCTGCGGCGGCGCTGGCAAGCGCCTTCTCTCCGAGTCCCTTGCCGTAGGGTGGGTCGAGAAACACAAGGTCGAAGGGCGCGATCGTTCCGGCGTATCCGAGATCGGTCGCGTCGCGGCGCAGGATTTTCGCCACGCCATTCAGGCCGAGTGTTTCCATGTTCGTGCGGATGATGCCGCGGCCTTCGACGCCGCTCTCCACAAACAAAGCATGTGCCGCGCTGCGCGAGAGCGCTTCGATGCCGAGCGCGCCGGTGCCGGCGAAAAGATCGAGCACACGCGTCTCCGGAAGCGGCAGGCCATAGGAATGCG
>CAYTTC010000348.1:0-2313 GCA_964440525.1 uncultured Propylenella sp.
CGACCGAGGCTGCGAAGGAAAGCGCCATGACCGCGCCGGCGGCATAGAGCGCCGGCGCGGGCGCTGTGTCGTCGTCCGGCCGGCGGGCGATCAATCGTTCGGTCACCGCCGCGAAGATTGCCGCCATGACGAGCGCGGCGATGCCCGATCGCCGGCCGCGTCTCGAAGGGGACATGGCGGAGATAGACGACCACCAAAATGAGGAGCGGCGCGCCGGCGCCGGCTGCGGCGAACCAGCCGGCAGTGCGAGGCGCCGTCCTCGCGGCGCGGTCGGCGCTGAAGAAAGCGCCGATCCCGACGACCAGCGCGATGGCCGCGGCTTTCAGCGAAAAGCGCGCCAGGCCCGCGTCGCCGAGCACGCTCCATTCGATGGCGCCGATGCGCATCGTGGCGAGGCTGGTCGCATCCGGAACGCGGAGGAGCATGACGGTGGCGACGGCAAGCGTGCTGGCGATCGTGGCCGCCGGTGCGATCGAGGTCCAGCGGGTCGCGGCGGCCCCGAGCACGCCGACCAACACGATGCCGGAGACGAGCGGCGGATAGTCGGGAGTGACCAGCGAATACCAGAGCGTAATCGCGGCGAGGCCGGCGAGCGCGGCAAGAGCGATGTAGTTGGGATCGCGGTCGCGCAGCGTTTCGGGATCCGGGCCGTAGACCAGCGCGCCGAGATAGGTAACCGCGAGGCCGGCGGCGAGCACGAGCTGCGCGTCGGTCGCGTTCGGTCCCATCAAGCCGATGAGCACGCCCCAGCCGAGGCTCGCGACAATCCCGCCGATGGCGAGCCAGCGCCACCCGCGGATGCGCGCCATGCCGAGCACCGCGGCGGTGACGGCGAGGGTGTGGAGCACGACGGGAAATGGCGCCGGCTCCGCGCTCGAAACAAGAAGCGGCGCCGCGTAGCTGCCGAGCGCGCCAAGGGCGGCGAGCCCCGGCCCGTGAATCACCGAGAGGAAAAGCGTGACGAGGCCGGCGGCGGTGAGAAGAACGAAGGCGCCGCCCGCGCCGATGAAGCCGTAAAGCGCGTGCGCGGCGTAGATCGTCGCAAAGAGAGCGATGCCGCCCGCGCCGGTCAGGATCGCCGGGATGTCCGCCTTGGCGAAGATCGGCGCCTGGATCGCCCGGTCGCGCCGCCGCAGCCACTCGCCGAGTCCGAACATGATAGCGGCAAGCAGGAAGCCCAGCACGATTCGCGCGGCCGGGCCGAGGAGGCCCGCCTCGATCGAATAGCGGACCAAAAAGATCGCGCCGAGCGCAAGCGCGAGCCCGCCGACCAGTACCGTCCAGCGCGCGCCGATTTTCGATTCTAGCGATTCTTTCGGACGTGGCGGTGAAGTTTCAGTTGCCAGCGCCGGAAACGCCTCGGGCTCCGGTGCTTCGGCGGCCGGCGGCTCGGCCACCTCCGGCGCGACGTCCACAGCCGCGATGGGTTCGATCGGGGAAACAGGCTCTGCGGGTGCCGTTGCAGCGAGTAGTGGCCGGGCTTCCGCCACGGGCGATGTCGCGGCCGCGGCAATGGAGCCGGCGGCTATCCGGGCTTCGAGCGATTCGATGCGTTTGAGGAGTAGCCGTGCATTCTGCTTGGCGCCGACCGCATTGGCCAGCGCGACGATGGGCCCGACCAGCACCCAGAGCACCGCCAGAACACCGAGAACAACGAGACCGTCCAAGCGCTCACCCCCGTGCCGCTTTCGCCGCCGCCCGATCTATACCGCGAATCGGAACGCCCGATCAGCCGACTGTGCGCTCAATCCTTGTGGATGACGGTGGCGATATCGGGCGCGTCGACCGCTTTCATGCCGACCACGTGGTAGCCGGCATCGACGTGCACGACCTCGCCGGTCACCCCGCCGGCAAGGTCCGAGAGGAGGAAGAGCGCCGCGCGCCCGACATCCTCGATCGTCACCGTGCGGCGGAGCGGCGCGTTCAGCTCGTTCCATTTCAGTATATAACGAAAATCGCCGATGCCGGAGGCGGCGAGCGTCTTGATCGGCCCGGCCGAGATGGCGTTGACGCGGATATTTTTGGGCCCGAGATCGACGGCGAGATAGCGGAGCGACGCCTCGAGCGCTGCCTTGGCGACGCCCATGACGTTGTAGTGCGGCATCACTTTTTCGGCGCCGTAATAGGTGAGGGTGAGGATCGACCCGCCTGAGGTCATCAACTTCTCCGCCCGCTGGGCGAGCGCCGTCAGCGAGTAGCAGGAGATCAACATCGTCTTCTTGAAGTTTTCCTCGGTGGTGTCGACGTAGCGGCCGGTAAGCTCGTCCTTGTCGGAGAAGGCGATGGCGTGAACGAGAAAGTCGAGGCCGCCCC
>CAYTTC010000349.1:0-2309 GCA_964440525.1 uncultured Propylenella sp.
CAGAAGACGCCGCGCGCAAAAGGATCGTTGTGCGGCGTGCGCTCGCCGGAGAGATAGGGGAGGAAGAGAATCCGCGAGGGCCCGGCATATGCCGCCTCGGTCCGGCCAAGCAATGCGGCAATATCGCTCTCGCCGACGAGCCGGGCCACGAAATCGAGGCAGCTCGCGCCGTTCAGCATCGCCGCCATGCGGAACCAGCGGCCGGGGAGCGCATGGGCGAAGGCATGGAGCAGCGTGTCCGGCTGCGGCCGATAGCGATCGTCGGTCACGAAGAACTGCGCGGAGGTGCCGAGCGAGATGAAGGCGTCGCCGTCCTCGACCGCGCCGATGCCGATCCCCGCCGCCGCGGCGTCGCCGGCGCCTCCGGCGACGCCCACCGGCCCCTCGAGCCCGAGCACCCTCGCGATCTCCGGACGCGCCGTTCCGCTTGGCTCGCTCCCCTCCACCAGCCTCGGCATTTCGGATCGACCGAGACCGCTCGCGACAAGAACAACGTCGGACCAATCGCGCTTCGCCTGATCGAGCCAGAGCGTTCCCGCGGCGTCGGACATGTCTGTGACGATCTCGCCGGTCAGGCGGAACCGGAGATAGTCCTTCGGCAGAACGACCTTTGCGATGCGCGCGAAATTTTCCTGCTCATGCCGCTTCAGCCAAAGAAGTTTTGGCGCTGTGAAGCCCGGCATCGCAATGATGCCGGCGATCTCGGGGAGATCGGGAACCGCGGCCTGCAGGTCATCGCATTCGGCCGTTGCGCGTCCGTCGTTCCACAGGATCGCCGGGCGGATTGGCTCGCCGGCCGCGTCGAGAAGCACGGCGCCATGCATCTGGCCCGAAAGCCCGATGGAACGGACGTCGCGGAAGGCGACCGGCTGCGCGGCCCGAAGGCTGGCGAGCGCCGCCTCGAGAACCTTCCACCAATCTTCGGGATCCTGCTCGAACCATCCGGGCCGGGGCGTTGCGACCCTGAGCGGGATCGCCGCTTCAGCCAGGATCGCCTGCGCCTCATCGACGAGAACGGCCTTCAACGCCGAGGTGCCGAGATCAATCCCGAGGACGGTCATACACGCTTCTATATCGCCCTTGTCCGAAAGAGCGATGCGTGGCGCCTATTCCGGCCCGTGACAGACGGCCTCGATGTTCTGGCCTTCCGGGTCGAGGACGAATGCACCGTAGTAATTCGGATGGTAGTGGGCGCGGATGCCCGGCGCGCCGTTGTCGACGCCGCCGGCGGCGAGCGCCGCCTCGAAGAACCGGTCTACGGCGGCTCGATTGTCGGCGATGAAGGCGACGTGGAGGCGCGGCACGGTCCGCTCGCCGGCGCCGATCCAGAATGACGGTTTTCCGTCGCGTCCAAAGCCGGCGCCCTCGTAACCGCCGGTCTCCTCCTTCGTCACCTGCATGACAACCGAGATGCCGAGCGGCGCCAGCGCCAGCCGGTAGAAGCGGATCGCCCGGGCATAGTCGCTGACCTGCAGGCCAAAATGGTCGATGATGTTCATGTAGTCCCCCGGACTCCAGCCAATCCTCGACTGTCTATCACAACTCTCGCTCAGATGATGACGGGTGGGGCCGAAACAAACGTCGGAGACAGCAAAATGGCCGACGCGGTTGATCCTCACACGTTCTATCGGCCTTAAGTATTCAAAGACTTTTCCGACTTATGCTCTTTGAAGTTGCGCCTACTCACCAACCGCAGATTGCAATCTATAATCTTTTTGAAGCGCGAGTGCGGCGATCCACCGCCGAGAAATGCGCGGAGTTTACACCTGCCGCGCGACCATCATCTTCTTGATCTCGGCGATTGCCTTCGCCGGGTTGAGGTTCTTCGGGCAGGTCTGCGCGCAATTCATGATCGTGTGGCAGCGGTAGAGGCGAAAAGGGTCTTCGAGGTCATCGAGCCGCTCGCCTGTCGCCTCGTCGCGGCTGTCGATCAGCCAGCGATAAGCCTGCAGGAGCGCCGCGGGGCCGAGATAGCGGTCGCCGTTCCACCAGTAGCTCGGGCAGGAGGTGGAGCAGCAGGCGCACAAAATGCATTCGTAGAGGCCGTCGAGCTTGGCGCGGTCGTCATGGCTCTGCAGCCGCTCCTTCTCCGGCATCGGCGACACGGTTTTGAGCCATGGCTCGATGAAGGCGTGCTGGGCATAAAACGTCGTCAGGTCCGGCACGAGATCCTTCACGACCTGCAAATGCGGCAGTGGATAGACTTTCACCGCGCCCTTCGTCTCGCCGTAGCCCTTGGTGCAGGCGAGCGTGTTCATGCCGTCGATGTTCATGGCGCAGGAGCCGCAGATCCCCTCGCGGCAGGAGCG
>CAYTTC010000350.1:0-2302 GCA_964440525.1 uncultured Propylenella sp.
TCGACGGCGAGAAGGCGATGACGCTCCGCGGCCCGACGCTCGTCGCCGACTTCAAAAAACTCGTCGAGGACTACATCGACAAGCGCTATGGCGGCGGCAAGCAGCAGGATAATGCCGCCTGAATGGGGGCGGCCTGAGCCAAGCGCGCTGGCCGACCGCTTTCTCAAGGTCATCGAACAAGACATCGTTCCAAAGACGCGGATCGGCGTCGCCGTCGGCAACAAGCTTTTCGGTGCGGCGATCCTGAAAAAATCTGATCTCTCGCTCGTCGTCGCCGCCACCAACGCGGAGACCGAGAACCCGCTCTTCCACGGCGAGATCGCAACGCTCAACGCTTACTACCGCCTGCCGGCGGCGAGCCGGCCCGCGACCCGCGACTGCCTGTTCCTCTCCACCCACGAGCCCTGCTCGCTCTGCCTCTCGGCGATCACCTGGGCCGGCTTCGACAATTTTTTCTATCTCTTCGGCTACGAAGCCACCCGCGACGCATTCAACATCCCGCACGACCTAAAAATCCTGCAGGAGGTCTTCGGCATCGAGAACGGCGCCTATCGGCGAGACAACGCCTTCTGGACGAGCAACTCGATCGCTGACGTTGTTGCGGATGCGCCGGTACGCGACCGCGCCCGCCTTGCGGCGCGGATCGAGGCGCTCTCAAAAACCTACGCCGACCTTTCCGCCACCTATCAGGCCCAAAAGGGCCTCGCCGACATTCCCTTGAGATGACGATGCGACCGATCGAGACGGAGAAGCAGATCGCGAAGGCGCTCGCCGCCTTGCTTGCCGCCGACCCGCGCCTCGTCCCCGTCGCCAAATTCGCCGGCCCCCTCCCCCTCCGGCGTCAGCCGGGCGGATTCGAAGGCCTCGCTTCGATCATCACCTCGCAGCAGATTTCCAACGCCGCAGCGGCCTCGATCTGGACCCGCTTCAAGGCAGCCGTCGATCCGTTCACACCGGAACAGTTTTTGCTCACCGGCGAGGAGGCGCTCCGCGCTGTCGGATTGTCTCGCCCGAAAATCCAGACGCTCACCGGCATCGCCGCAGCGGCCGCCGACGGCTTCGATCTCATTGCCGTCCACGACCTCCCGGCCGAGCAGGCGATGGCGACGATGACGGCGCTGAAGGGGATCGGCCCGTGGACGGCGGAGATCTACCTCCTCTTCTGCGTCGGCCATCTCGACATCTTTCCGGCTGGCGACCTCGCGCTGCAGGGCGCCGTCCATCACGGGCTGAAGCTCAGGAAGCGGCCCGATGAGAAGCGGCTAAGGAAGATCGCCGCAAAATGGACGCCGTGGCGCGGCGTCGCGGCGCGGCTCTTCTGGGCCTATTATCGCGCTCGGCGCGATGCGGCGAAGGTCGTCGCCGCCGAGAGCGTGGCGGTGAAGAAAAACTAGACGGGTTTCGCCAATCCGCCGGTATCGTTTTCCTGCGTCGCTAACCTATTGCGCAGCTGAGACGAAGCCGGAGATCGTACAGGTGACCGTTAGGCCGGAGCCGCCGGAGAACATGAGGACCCCCTCGCCTGGGCCGAAGAAATAAGGCCCGCTCGCATTTGGACCCTCTTCAATCCCTCAATGGGCGGCGGGGATAGTTCCAGCGCGGAGCACTTGAAGCAAGCCTCGCGCGGCTACATCGATCGCCTCGTCCCCTCACGCGTGCGATAATTCAAAAATCCGCTCGGCGTCACCGATCCCGCGGAGCGGATGGTCGCCGAGATCGACGACCGAGTCGAGAATGAGGCCCGAGAAGCCTCGCGACAGGAGGATGCTTCGGCCAAGGCTCTTGGCGAGGTCTTGCAGCCGGCTCGCATAGTTCACCGCCGGGCCGAGCACGGTGAAGTCGAGCCGCCGGCGTCCGCCGATATTGCCATAGGCGACTTCTCCGACGTGCAGCCCGACGACGAACTCGACCGCGTCTTTTCCCGCCGCCGAACGCCCAGCATTCAGCGCATCGACGCCCCGGCAGGAATCCAGCGCCGCGGCCACGGCGCGGCGGCAGGCGTCGGCGGAATCGGCCTCGGCGGGAAAGATGGCGAGCAGGCCGTCTCCCATGAATTTCAGGATCTCGCCGCGATGCGCCTCGATCGCCGCGGCAACGCATTCGAACCAAGCGTCGAGCGTCTCGATCACATGCGCCAGGCTCTGCGCGTTCGACAGCGCCGTGAAGCCACGGAGGTCGGCCATCAGGATCGCGGCGTCGATCCGGTCGACTGCCCCGCGCCGCACCTGTCCCTGAAAAATGCGCTCCCCGGCGTGACGGCCGACATAGGTGTCGAGAAGGTCGACCGCGATCCGCCGCAAGG
>CAYTTC010000351.1:0-2284 GCA_964440525.1 uncultured Propylenella sp.
GTGCGCAGAGCCTCAACATCATCACCAATGCCGCCTTCGTGGGGATCGACCATCCCGGGCGAGCCTATCTGGCGCTCGCCATCTACTACCGCCACGCAGGGCTGGCAGAGGAAGAGCTCGGAGCTGGACTCCGTGAGCTTGCGCCGCTGCGCTACCGGGAGAGCGCGCGGGCGCTCGCCGGGGCGTTCCGCGTCGCCTACCTCGTCTCCGGTGCGGTCGAGGGCGTCCTGCCGAGGACGACGATCCGGCGGACGGCAAACAATGTGGAGCTTGTCCTCCCGGAGAATCTTGCAGACCTGCGCGGCGCTCGCCTCGACAGCCGGGTCCGCCAGTTCGCCGGGCTCGGCGGGCTCACCTCGGCGGTGGTAGTAGAAAAATAGCTACTCGGCGGCCATTTGCGAGCCGCGATCGAGGCCGACGGCGACGATCCCCCGGCGCGACATGGAAAGCGCGAGCTCGCCGCGCTTCAAGGCGAGCGCCTGCTCTCCGAAGAGCTTGCGGCGCCAACCTCTCAGGGCAGGCACGTCGGGGTCGTCGGCGGCGATCCGCTCGAGATCCTCGGTGCTGGCGATGATGCGCGCGGCAACGCCCTGCTCCTCGGCGACCATCTTCAGAAGCACCTTCAGGAGCTCGGCGGCGGCGCTTGCGTGCTCGGGTGCTGCCCGCGGGCGGGGCAGGCGCGGAAGGGCGCTCTCCGGCAGCTCATACACGTCAGCGATCGCCGCCAGGATCGCCCGGGCGGTGCCAGAGCGCTCAAAGCCGCGCGGGATCGTCCGAAGCCGGCCAAGCCCCTCCGCGTCGTGCGGCTGTTGCAGAGAAATCTCGTAGATCGCCTCGTCCTTCAGGACGCGGCTGCGCGGCACGTCGCGGCTCTGCGCCTCCCGCTCCCGCCACGCGGCGAGCGCCTGCAGGACGGCAAGCTGGCGCGGCTTCTTCACCCGAAGCTTCAAGCGCTGCCAGGCGTCTTCAGGATGCGTCCGATAGGTCTCGATGTCGGCGAGGACCGCCATTTCCTCGTCGAGCCAGGTGGTCCGGTCCTGTTCAGCGAGCTTGGATGAGAGCGAATGGTAGATGTCGCGTAGATGCGTGACGTCGGAGATCGCGTAGGCGATCTGCTTGGCGGAGAGGGGCCGGTGCGACCAGTCGGTGAAGCGCGAGGATTTGTCGATCTGGTCTCCGGTAATGCGGGAGACGAGCTGGTCGTAGCTCACCTGATCGCCATAACCGCACACCATGGCAGCGATCTGGGTATCGAAAATCGGGTGCGGCACCGCGCCGGCCTGCTTGACGAAGATCTCGATGTCCTGGCGTGCGGCGTGGAAGACCTTGGTGACGCACTCGTCCGCCATGAGCCGATAGAAGGCGGCGAGGTCGAGCCCGTCGGCGAGGGGGTCGATGATCGCCGCCTCGTCCGGACCTGCCATCTGGATCAGGCAAAGCTGCGCCCAGAAAGTGCTCTCGCGCATGAACTCGGTGTCGACCGTGATGAAAGGGGCGCCGGCGAGCCGGGCGCAGAAGGCGGAAAGCGCCTCCGTATCGGTAATGATGGTGTGCTCGGCCACGTTTTGCCTACGCAACTCTCGCCTTTGCGGCGCCGCCGCCCTTCCAGAGTTGTCGAATAGCCGCGCCCTTCAGCCGCTGCTTTGCATGCCAGAGGTCGTACGCGGATTGCAGCCGAAGCCACATGTCAGCGGGCGGGTTGGTGAAAGCCCGCTCAAGCCGAACCGCGACTTCCGGCGTAATCGAGGCCTTTGCGTTTACGATCTCTGAAAGCGTCTTGCGGCTGATGCCGAGTGCCTTTGCCGTCTCGGTGACCGAGAGGCCAAGCGGCTTCATGCATTCCTCGCGAAGGATCTCGCCAGGATGGGACGGATCGAACATAGGCACCATAAGACTCCTCAGTGGTAATCGATCAGATCGACGTCGCGAGCACTACCGTCGTCGAGCCGAAACACAATCCGCCAGTTTTTCGAAACGGTCACGCTCCAAAAACCTCTCAAGTCACCGCTCAGCGTATGCAAGCCGAATCCGGACAGGTTCATGTCTTCCGGAACCTTGGCACCGTCCAGCGTCGTCAGGATTCGCCTGACCTTGCCACGAAACGCTGCACCAATTTGCTTTTCGTCTCCGCGCTCATAGAATCGTTGCAAGCCCCGATGACGAAAGTTTTCGATCACAATGCAACATGGTGTGTAACCCTTTGGGTGTCAAGCTTCGCAAGACGAGAAGTGCGGTGACCGTTTCACGAAATTGGCGCATCACGTTCAGCTTCGATGGCGAGGAC
>CAYTTC010000352.1:0-2283 GCA_964440525.1 uncultured Propylenella sp.
AAGTCGCTCGGTTCGGCCGATTATCTGATTGCGTAGGCTAAGCTGTGTGCACCAGCAAATCCTTGAGCCAGGTCAATCTGAGCTGTCCAGGACACCGCCCGGGAGCGGCAGGCTGCACGCGCATGAGCGGCGTTGGCTGCGCAGTTACCATCGCCATTAGTTCTTTGGCCAGGAAGACGGGGTGGCGCGCAGGGACCCTAATGCCTCGTGATACTATTCCTGCTCCCATGCATCAGCACACAGTGGCGCCGCATTAGCGGCGTTCACGGGGCCACCCGAGGCTGAAGAGCCGAGCCGCAGTACAGAAGAAGTGCGGTCCCACGGCGCGCCGAGACTCACTCCTGAAGGACGTACGTCCCCGGCGCATCCCCAAGCGCCGTGTAGTCCGGCGGAACGGCGCCGTATCCGATAGGAGCAATGGGCGCGCCCGAGCGCGCATTGAGCCAGGCCACCAATTCTGGCCACCAAGAGCCATCTTTCCGCGGCACTTCGGCCATGAAGGTTTCCGGATCGAGGTAACGATCGTCAGGCTTCTTGGTTTTTACCTGGAAGCTGCGTCCCGCATGGCCGGGCTCCGACACGATGCCGGCATTGTGGCCGCCCGTTGTGAGTAGGTAGGTCACTTCGGTGTCTGTTTGCAGGTGGATCTTGTAGGTCGAGCGCCACGGCGCGACATGGTCGCGGGTGGTTCCAACGGCGAAGATCGGCACGCGGATATCGCTGAGGGCAACCGGCCTGCCGTCGACGAGAAAGCGTCCCTCGGCGAGATCGTTGTCGAGGAAGAGCTGGCGCAGATAGTCCGAATGCATCTTGTAGGGCAGGCGCGTGGCATCGGCATTCCACGCCATCAGATCGTTCATCGGCCGCCGCTCGCCCATCAGGTAGTCGCGGACCATGCGTGACCAAACAAGGTCGTTTGAGCGCAGCATCTGGAATGCTCCTGCCATCTGCCGGCCATCCAGGAAACCTTGCTCCCACATCATGTCTTCGAGGAACGCGAGCTGGCTCTCGTCGATGAACAGCATCAGCTCGCCACCGTCGGTGAAGTCCGTCTGAGCGGCGAGCAAAGTCAACGATCTAAGCCGGTCATCGCCGTCGCGCGCCATCGCCGCCGCCGCGATCGATAGCAGCGTTCCGCCGATGCAGTAACCGACAGCGTGAACCTTTTGCTGCGGGAGGATGGTATTCACGACATCGAGCGCTGCCATGACGCCGAGCGTCCGATAGTCGTCCATGCCGAGATCGCGATCCTCTGGTCCTGGATTCCTCCACGAGATCATGAAGACGGTAAAGCCCTGCTCGGTAAGAAATCGTACGAGCGAGTTCTGCGGCGAGAGATCGAGGATGTAGTACCTCATGATCCAGGCGGGAATGATGACAACTGGTTCAGGCCGAACCTTTTCCGCCTGGGGGGCGTACTGGATGAGCTCGATGAGTTGATTGCGATAGATCACCTTGCCGGGCGTTACCGCGACGTCGCGGCCTACGGCGTACTTCTCTGTTCCGACCGGCTTCTTGCCGCTTATGGTCCGCTCCCAGTCCTCCATCAGATTCTGGAAGCCATTCACGAAATTCATGCCGCCCTTGCTCATGGTTTGGCGGAGAATCTCGGGATTGGTCAGCGGAAAATTCGAAGGCGAGACCATGTCGAGGATTTGGCGTGACGCGAACTCGACCATGTCCGCATGCTGCTTCGACATCCCGCGCACGCCGGTCGTGGCGTTATGCCACCATTGCTGCTGGAGCAAAAAACCCTGATAGATGAAATTGTAGGGCCATTTTTGCCAGTCTTCGCCGACGAAGCGCTTGTCTTGCGGCAGCGGCTTAATGCAGAGGTCCGTCTTTCCGCTCTCCATAGCGCAGCGACAGGCGTAATTCGCGAACCGGACAGCTTTTCGCACCGCCTTGTCGACGAGCTGCAGACGCTTCCCTGGTGCGGAGGCAAGGTGCGTTGCCCAATCCAAATAAGCATGCGCGAGCGCGGCCGGCGAAAGTCCGTTGGTGAAGCGCGCAATTGCTGCATGCAGCGAGCGGTCGGTGATGTCGGCGATGGCGGTCACGGCATAGGAGTCGCGGTCGCTCGTCTCGGTGGTCACACTTCGAGGGGGGACACGTTCGGAAATTGACGGTGCCTTCGGCCCTGCCGGAGCCCTCTCATCATCTTCGGCGTGTGGTGCCGAAAGTGTGGGTGCCGTCGCGATCTCAGGGCATGCACGCAAGGGACCACCTCCGCGCATTGCAGACAGTCGGCTGCTGCTTGTCATGGCGCATTCACGCTACTTT
>CAYTTC010000353.1:0-2246 GCA_964440525.1 uncultured Propylenella sp.
CGACCGCAACACCACCATCCCAACCAAGAAGAGCCAGGTCTTCTCGACCGCCGAGGACAATCAGGGCGCGGTCACGATCCGCGTCTTCCAGGGCGAGCGCGAGATGGCGGCCGACAACAAACTTTTGGGCCAGTTCGACCTGGTCGGCATCCCGCCTGCTCCGCGCGGTGTGCCGCAGATCGAGGTCACCTTCGACATCGACGCGAACGGTATCGTCAACGTCTCGGCCAAGGACAAGGGCACCGGCAAAGAACAGCAGATCCGCATCCAGGCTTCCGGTGGCCTCTCCGACGCCGAGATCGAGAAGATGGTGAAGGACGCCGAGGCCAACGCCGAGGAGGATAAGAAGCGGCGCGAGCTGGTCGAGGCGAAGAACCAGGCCGAGGCGCTCGTGCATTCCACCGAGAAGGCGCTCGCCGAGCATGGCGACAAGGTGGACGCGGAGGCGAAGTCGGCGATCGAGACCGCTCTTGCTGACCTGAAATCGGCGACCTCGGGCGAGGATGCCGCCACCATCCAGGCCAAGAGCCAGGCGCTTTTGCAGGCCTCCATGAAGCTCGGCGAGGCCGTCTACAAGGCCTCACAGGAGACGGCGGCCGGCCCCTCCGATGGCGATGGAGGCGCCCCCGGCTCGACATCCGGCGAGGACGTGGTCGATGCTGATTTCGAGGAAATCCCGGAAGACGAGCGCAAGAAGTCCGCCTAAGAATGACCCGGCCGTCCGAGAAAGCTGGGCGGCCCTGTCGCTCTCCGTTTAGCGATTTCTGATGGCGAAACGCGATTTCTACGATGTGCTGGGTGTCGCGCGCGGTTGCGACGAGAAGGCGCTGAAGGGCGCCTTCCGCAAGCTCGCCATGCAGCTTCATCCCGACAAGAATCCCGGCGACCATTCGGCCGAGCTGAAGTTCAAAGAGATCAATGAGGCCTACGAGATCCTGAAGGACCCGCAGAAGCGGGCGGCCTATGACCGCTTCGGCCACCAGGCCTTCGAACAGAGCGGCTTCGGGGCCGGCGCGGGGGCCGCCTCCGGCTTCGCCTCCTTTGCCGACATCTTCGACGAGTTCTTCGGCGACTTTCGCGGTGGCGGGCGCCGCTCTGGCCGCGAGCGCGGTTCCGACCTCCGCTACAATCTCGAAGTGTCGTTGGAGGAAGCCCATTCGGGCAAGGGCGTCGAGGTCGAAGTACCGACCACCGTCAACTGCAGCCTCTGCTCCGGCTCGGGCTCGAAGCCCGGAACCAGCCCGAAGACATGTCCGACCTGCGGCGGCGCCGGTCGCGTCAGAGCAAGCCAGGGCGGCTTCTTCCATATCGAGCGAACCTGCCCGACCTGCCACGGCCGCGGCGAGATCGTGTCCGACCCCTGCACCAAATGCTCCGGCGCCGGCCGCGTCAGCGAGGCGCGCACGCTTTCCGTCAACATCCCGGCTGGCATCGAGGACGGCACGCGCATCCGCCTTGCCGGCGAGGGAGAAGCAGGCCTTCGCGGAGGGCCGCCGGGCGACCTCTACATCTTCCTGTCGATCAAGCCGCACGCTTTCTTCCAGCGCGACGGCGCGGACATTTTTTGCCGCGTGCCCGTCTCACTGACGACGGCGGCGCTCGGCGGGCAGTTCGAGGTTCCGACCCTTGACGGAGCCCGCTCGCGCGTAAAAGTGCCCGAGGGCACCCAAAGCGGCCGCCAGATCCACCTGAAGAGCAAGGGCATGCCGGTGCTTCGCTCGCGCCAGGTCGGCGACATGTACGTCCAGATCGTGGTGGAGACGCCGCAAAACCTGTCGCGCCGCCAGCGCGAGCTTCTGGAAGAATTCGAGCGTGTTTCGAACGAGCAGAACAACCCGGAGTCTGCTGGGTTTTTCTCGCGCGTGAAGGATTTTTTCGAGACGCTGGGTGAGAAGTAACGAACACGCCATCTCGTGGGCGAACGCCGCCAGGCAGGAGAAGATTGCAATGCGCAAGCAGGGCCTGTCGATCGCCGAGCGGATCGAGGACGAGTTCCGCTTCTTCAAGACGTTTACGACGAGCCCGCTCAAGCTCGGCTCCATTACGCCGACGAGCCGGGCGCTCGCCGACGTGATGGTTCGGCACGCGCACCCCGATCCGGCGGGTTTCACGCTTGAGATCGGACCCGGCACGGGCATCGTCACGGAGAGGCTGATCGGCTCCGGCATTCCGCCCGAAAAAATCGTCAGCATCGAATACGACGAGGGATTTTGCCGGCATCTTCAAAAGCGCTTCCCGCGGGTGAA
>CAYTTC010000354.1:0-2240 GCA_964440525.1 uncultured Propylenella sp.
CGCGTCTCTTCGGTGGAGATGGCGAATTGCGTGCGGTCGATCAGCCGCTTCAGCACCTCGGCGGGGAGCGTGAAGGAGACCGGAAGCTCGCCGGCGTTCAGATCGGGAAAATCGGAATCCGGCAGCATCTGCAGCGCGAAGCGCGCACGGCCAGCCTTCAGTGCCATGGTCTGCCCGGTTTCCGTATCGAGCGCGATTTCCGAGCCTTCCGGCAATTTGCGCACGATGTCGTAGAGCATATGGGCAGGGACGGTGCTTGCACCCGGCTGCTCGATGGCGGCGGGCACGCGGTCGACGATCTCCATGTCGAGGTCCGTCGCCTTCAGCGACAGCTCGTTGCCGTCGGCTCTGAGCAGCACGTTTGCGAGAATCGGAATCGTGTTGCGCCGCTCGACGACGCGATGGACATGGTTGAGCGCTTTGAGGAGGTTCGCCCGTTCGATTCTGACGCGCATGATTTCAATCCGTGGCGGCAGGCCGAATCTGAGGCCTCCGGCCGATTTCGTGATCGCGAACTTGACCCGACAACTTGCCAAAAGACAAGAGCCGGAAGAAACGGCAATCGCGGCCTGGGAGGCGGGTCGCGGCGGCTCCTTCCGGCTCCTGTGATGCCATTCGGCGGCCGCCCAAGGGGAGTGGCAGCCGCCGGCACCAAATTGCGGCTCAATCCTGAATCATGCGCCGCAAAAGCTCGATTTCCTGTTTCAGTGCCTCATCGGCGGCGGCAAGCTCCTCCACCTTCCTGACGGCGTGCAGCACCGTCGTGTGGTCGCGCCCCCCGAAGCGCTTGCCGATTTCCGGAAACGACCGCGGCGTCATCGTCTTTGCCAGGTACATGGCGATCTGGCGGGGCCGCACGATGGCACGCGTGCGGCGCGCCGAGAGAAGATCGTGCTTCGACACATTGAAGTGGCTGGCGACGACCTTCTGGATGTCCTCGATGCGGATACGACGCGGCTCGCGTATGCCGACAAGATCGGCGATCGCCATTTCGGCGACCTCCATCGTCATCGGCGCATCGGAGAATTCCGCCCGGCAGACGAGGCGGTTCAACGCGCCGTCGAGATCGCGCCCATTGTTGGTGACGGCCTGCGCCACATAATCGAGCACCGCATCGGGGATGATGAGGCTCGGATTGCGCTCGGACGCCGCCCGCAACCGGTTCTCCAGAATGCGCCGCCGCATAGCGAGATCGGGTCCCGCCATGCCGACGACGACCCCGCCCTTCATGCGCGAACGCACCCGCTCGTCGACCCCTTCAAGTTCGGCCGGCGGGCGGTCGGCGGCCACCACCACCTGCTTACCGCCGTCAAGCAGCTGATTGAGCATATGGCAGAATTCCTGCTGCACCACCCGACCGGTCAGAAACTGCATGTCGTCGATGAGGAGGATGTCGATCGACCTGAGTTGTTCCTTGAAGTCGAGCGCGGAACGGTCGCGGAGCGCCCCGACAAATTGCACCGTGAAGCGCTCGACGGTCAGATAGCGGGCGCGGCGGCTCGGATTGAGCGTGCGGGCCTGATGGGCGATCGCCTGCAGGAGATGCGTCTTGCCGAGCCCGACACCCGCGTGGATGTAGAGCGGATTGTAGGCCGGCGAGCTTCCTTCGGGGGCGCCCGCCACGGCACGCGCCGCCCGACAGGCTACGTCGTTCGAGCGACCCTCGCAAAAGGTCGTGAAGGTCAGACGCGGGTCAAGCGGCGAGCCGGCGAAGCGGTCTCCGGCGTTGTCGGCGGCCGGTGCCGGCGACGGCTTTCCCGCTGTGGCGGTGGCCGGCTCCTCAGGGACGATTCTGAGCGCGGTCCGGCGCAGCACGTCCACGCGGCGGACACTTTCGTCCTCCTCGCGCCAGAGCCCAAGCAGCTTCTCGCCGTAATGCGACTTGATCCAGCCCTTCAGAAAGACCGTCGGCACCGATAGGCGGACGACGCCCGCGCTCAGCGCCTCCAGGTCGACCCTGGCGAACCACGAACTGAAGACATCCTCGCCTAATTCGGCGCGCAATCGGCGTCGCACGCGGTCCCATATCGCGGCGGCCTCTCGCCCGTCAGCAGTCTCGATCCCTTTCGGCTCCCTTCGGGGTGTCTCCCGCTCACTTGCTGCACCCGCGGACATTCATGCCTCCAAATCCAAAGAGCTTCCGTCCTGCTCTCAACGTTGACCTGTCACGACTGGACCCACGGCAGGTCCGCCGCCTTCCAACCCTCGATCGTTCCCCTGTGTCCGTCCGTATCGCGCCG
>CAYTTC010000355.1:0-2232 GCA_964440525.1 uncultured Propylenella sp.
CCGTAGTGGAGATCGAGGTTTTCGACGCTCAGCATGGAACGTTGCGCCCACTGGTGCGGGAAGGGAAGAGCGGCGTCATCCTCGGCCGAACGAAGTGAGAGCCGAGGACCCAGGGGGTCTCGCTGCAGGGAACGCTGGGTCCTCGGGTCTCCGCTGCGCTCCGCCCGAGGATGACACCGTCACTCTTCCACTCGATAGTCACTGCCTGCCGAACTCCATTCATCCTCATCGCCCCAGATAAACTTCGATGACGCGCGGGTCGGCGCTGACATGCTCGAGCGAGCCTTCGGCGAGCACCGAGCCCTCGTGCAGCACCGTCACCTTCACGTCGAGGTCGCGCACGAAGGTCATGTCGTGCTCGACCACGATGACGGTATGCGTCTCGGCGATGCGCTTCAGGAGCTTTGCCGTCTCCGCCGTCTCCTCGTCGGTCATGCCGGCCGCCGGCTCGTCGACCAGGAGCAGTTTTGGGTCCTGCGCGAGCAGCATACCTATTTCCAGCCACTGCCGCTGGCCGTGGCTGAGGTTACCGGCCAGCCGGTCGCGAAGATGCGAAAGGCGAATCGTCTCAAGGATATCGTCGATCCGCGCCGCCTCCTCGGCGCTCGAACGGTGAAACAACGTGGCGAAGACGCCGCGCTCGCCTTTCAACGCGAGCTCGAGATTGTCCCAGATCGTGTGGAACTCGAAAACCGTCGGCTTCTGGAACTTTCGGCCAATGCCGAGCCCGGCGATCTCCGCCTCGTCGTGGCGGGTGAGGTCGATGCTCCCCTCGAAGAACACATCGCCTTCGTCTGGCCGGGTCTTGCCGGTGATGACGTCCATCATCGTCGTCTTGCCGGCGCCGTTCGGGCCGATGATCGCGCGCATTTCTCCCGTGTCGACGACGAGCGAGAGTCCGTTCAGCGCCTTGAAGCCGTCAAAGGAGACGGTGACGTTGTTGAGATAGAGGAGGCCGCTGCGTTGTCGCCGGATGGATTTGGCTGCAAGCGCCGCTGCCAGCCCAGCAGCCGATGGATGCGACGGGCCCAGAACCGGTCGAAGGTCGGATGGCGCTTCTGGCCTTGTTCCCTGTTCCTGCATGGGTCTCTACTCGGCCGGCGCCGCTTGCAGTAAGGGCGCGCCGTTTCGCGCAACGCTTGCGCGCGGTATTGAGATTGTGGGGCTTTCGGGTGCCATAGGCGGCGGCGGAGCGGCGCCTGATTCCGCTTTCGCCGAACGCCGGCGTTCGGCGAGCGCCGTCCAGCCCTGCATCCACGTTCCCACGATGCCCTTCGGCAGCAAAAGCGTGACGGCGATGAAGAGCCCGCCGAGCACGAAGAGCCAGGCATTCGGGAGCGCGGCGGTAAAATAGCTTTTTCCAGCATTCACCAGCACGGCGCCGATGATTGGCCCGGCCAGCGTCGCGCGGCCTCCGACGGCGGTCCAGATAACCACCTCGATCGAATTGGCCGGCGCGAATTCGCTCGGATTGATGATGCCGACCTGCGGCACGTAGAGCGCCCCGGCGATGCCCGCCATGCAGGCCGAGACGACGAAGGCGAAGAGCTTTACGTGCTCGACGCGGTAGCCGAGAAAGCGCGTGCGGCTTTCGGCATCGCGGACGGCGATCAGCACTTTTCCAAACTTGGAGCGCACGATCGCCGCGGCCGTGAGCACCCCCAAGGCGAGCGCGATCGCCGAGATGGCGAAGAGCGCCGAGCGCGTCGCGTCGGCCCGAATCGGAAAACCGAGAATTTCGCGGAAATCGGTCAGGCCGTTATTGCCGCCGAAGCCAAAATTGTTGCGGAAGAAGCCGAGCAGCAGCGCGTAGGTCACCGCTTGTGTGATGATCGAGAGATAAACGCCGGTGACACGGCTGCGAAAAGCGAACCAGCCGAACACGAAGGCGAGCGCGCCCGGCACCAGCACGACCATCAGCGCCGCATAGAAGAAGCTGTCGAACCCGTACCAATAGAAGGGGAGCTCCTTCCAATTCAGAAAGACCATGAAATCGGGGAGGATCGGATGGCCGTAGACGCCGCGCGAACCGATCTGGCGCATCAGGTACATGCCCATCGCATAGCCGCCGAGCGCAAAGAAGGCGCCATGTCCAAGCGAGAGGATGCCGCAATAGCCCCAGACGAGGTTGAGCGCGACCGCAAGCAGCGCAAAGGTCAGATACTTTCCGAAAAGCGCGACCGCGTAGGTCGGCACATGCAGCGGATGGCTTGGCGGCAGCGCGTGATGCAG
>CAYTTC010000356.1:0-2226 GCA_964440525.1 uncultured Propylenella sp.
CTTCCTGCAGGTGGAAGGGACGGCCCTTCGGGATCAGATACTCGACCGGCTCGGCGCCCTCCTCCTCCGGCTCGATGATGATCCGGCGCTTGTTCTTGTAGTCGCGCCCGAACTTCACCGTTCCGCCGATCTCCGAGATGATGGCGTGGTCCTTCGGGCGGCGTGCCTCGAAAAGCTCCGCCACCCGCGGCAGACCGCCGGTGATGTCGCGCGTCTTGGCGCTTTCGAGCGGGACGCGCGCGAGCACGTCGCCGGCCTTCACCGTGCCGCCCGGATCCACCGAGAGGATGGAATCGACAGAGAGCATGTAGCGCGCATCCCTGCCCCGCTCGGCCTTCATAAGCTTGCCCTTCTTGTCCTTGATCACCACCGCGGGCCGGAGCTCCGAACCGCGCGGATTTGCGCGCCAGTCGACGACGACGCGCTTGGTGATGCCGGTCGACTCGTCGGCGGTCTCGACGACCGAGGCGCCTTCCACCACGTCCTCGTAGTCGACGGTGCCGCCGGCTTCGGTCAGCAGCGGCCGCATATAGGGATCCCACTCCGCCAGCCGCTGTCCGCGGGTGATGCTGTCGCCCTCCTTGATGAAGAGGCGGGCGCCGTAGGGAACGCGGTGCGACGCACGCTCCTCGCCACCCTCGTCGATGATGGCGAGCTGGACGTTGCGGCCCATGACGACCGTCCGCTTGGTGGAATCGACGGCGAGCGCCTTGTTGCGGATCTCCAGTCGGCCCTCGAAGCTCGATTCGAGGAACGATTGATCGACCACCTGCGCCGTTCCGCCAATATGGAAGGTACGCATGGTGAGCTGGGTTCCCGGCTCGCCGATCGACTGCGCCGCGATGACGCCGACCGCCTCGCCCATGTTGACGGGCGTTCCGCGCGCGAGGTCTCGGCCGTAGCACTTGCCGCACACCCCGTATTTGGTCTCGCAGGTGAGCACCGAGCGGATCTTGATGGTCTGGACGCCGGACGCCTCGACCGCCTCCATGTGAGGCTCCTCGACGAGCGTCCCCGCCTCGACGATCACGTCGCCCGAGGACGGATCGACGATGTCTTCGATCGTCGTGCGGCCGAGAATGCGCGAACCGAGCGAGGCGACGACCTGGCCGGAATCGACCACGGCCTGCATGGTGAGGCCATTCTCCGTGCCGCAATCGTCGTCGGTGATGATGCAGTCCTGCGCCACGTCGACGAGACGGCGGGTCAGATAGCCGGAATTGGCGGTCTTCAGCGCGGTGTCGGCGAGGCCTTTGCGGGCGCCGTGCGTCGAGTTGAAATATTCGAGCACGGAGAGCCCCTCCTTGAAGTTGGAGATGATCGGGCTTTCGATGATCTCGCCCGACGGCTTGGCCATGAGGCCGCGCATGCCGGCGAGCTGCTTCATCTGCGCTGGCGAGCCGCGGGCGCCGGAATGCGACATCATGTAGATGGAGTTCACCGGCTTCTGCCGGCCCGTCTTCTTGTCGAACTCCACCGACTGGATGCGCTTCATCATCTCGTCGGCGACGCGGTCGGTGCATTTGGCCCAGGCGTCCACCACCTTGTTGTACTTTTCGCCCTGGGTGATGAGGCCGTCATTGTATTGCTGCTCGTATTCGCCGGCGAGCGTGCGGGTGTCGGCGACAAGCTTGGCCTTGGTCTCGGGAATGACCATGTCGTCCTTGCCGAACGAAATGCCCGCCTTGCAAGCCTGCGTGAAGCCGAGCTGCATGATCCGGTCGCAGAAGATCACCGTCTCCTTCTGGCCGGTATGGCGGTAAACGGCGTCGATCATGCGGCTGATTTCCTTCTTGGTCATCAGCTTGTTGCAGAGATCGAACGGCACGTTGTGGTGCTTCGGCAGCAGCTCGCCGATCATCAGGCGGCCGGGCGTCGTCTCGTGAATCTGCGAGACCTCGTCGCCCGCCGCGTCGACGCTCTTGACGCGGCCCTTGATCTTGGCGTGCAGCGTCACGACGCCGGCGTCGAGCGCGTGATGCAGCTCGCCCATGTTGCCGAGCAGCATGCCCTCGCCCGGCTCCTTCTCCTGCATGACGGAGAGGTAGTAGAGGCCGAGCACGATATCCTGCGACGGCACGATGATCGGCTGGCCGTTGGCCGGGTGCAGGATGTTGTTCGTCGACATCATCAGGACGCGCGCTTCCAACTGCGCTTCCAGCGAAAGCGGAATGTGCACGGCCATCTGGTCGCCGTCGAAGTCGGCGTTAAACGCCGCGCACACGA
>CAYTTC010000357.1:0-2203 GCA_964440525.1 uncultured Propylenella sp.
ATTTCTGCCAGCGGTCGCCGGGCATCTTGGAATAGAGCGAGCGCTTTCCGTGCACGACCTCGTCGTGGGAGATCGGCAGCACGAAGTTTTCGGAGAAGGCGTAGTGGATGCCGAAGGTCATCTGGTGATGGTGAAAACGGCGGTGGACCGGCTCATGGCTCATATATTCGAGCGTGTCGTGCATCCAGCCCATGTTCCATTTGTAGCCGAAGCCGAGCCCGCCGGTATCGACGGGCCGCGACACCTGTGGCCAGGCGGTCGATTCCTCGGCGAGGGTGGTGGCGCCAGGATGGTCGCCGAAGACGCGGACGTTTAGCTCGCGCAGGAAGCGGACGGCGTCGAGGTTCTCGCGCCCGCCATGGATGTTCGGAAGCCATTCGCCGGGTTTTCGGCTGTAGTCGAGATAGAGCATCGAAGCGACCGCGTCGACGCGCAGCCCGTCGATGTGAAAAAGCTCCAGCCAGTAGAGCGCATTGGCGACAAGGAAGTTCCTGACCTCGGTGCGGCCGAAATTGTAGATGAGCGTGTTCCAGTCCTGATGAAAGCCGAGGCGCGGGTCCTCGTGCTCGTAGAGCGCGGTTCCGTCGAAGCGGGCGAGGCCGTGCGCGTCGGAGGGAAAATGCGCCGGCACCCAGTCAATGATGACGCCGATCTCGGCCTGGTGGCAGCGGTCGACTAAGCGGGCAAAGGCTTCCGGCGGCCCGAAGCGGCTGGTCGGCGCGAAGAGGCCGATCGGCTGATAGCCCCAGGAGCCGGAGAAGGGATGCTCGGAGACCGGTAGGCATTCGATGTGGGTGAAGCCCATCTCCTTCACGTAGGGGATGAGCTCGTCGGCGAGCTCGTCGTAGGTGAGGAAGCGATTGCTGTCCTTGCGGCGCCACGAGCCGAGATGCACTTCGTAGATTGAGATCGGCGCCGAAAGCGCCTGCTTCTCGCGGCGCGCCGCCATCCACGCGGCGTCGGCCCAGTCGTGGCGCGGTAGCCCGGCTACGATCGAAGCGGTCGCCGGCGGTTGCTCGTGCTCGAAGCCGACCGGGTCGGCTTTCAGCAAAGGCGGTCCGCCGCCGCGGGGGAGCAGCTCGAACTTGTAGCGGGTTCCGCGGCCGACGGCCGGGATGAAAATCTCCCAGACGCCCGCCTCGATGCGCTTCCGCATCGGATGGCGGCGGCCGTCCCATTGATTAAAGTCGCCGACCACGCTGACGCGGAGAGCATTCGGCGCCCAGACCGCGAAGGCGACGCCGTCTACTCCTTCGAAATTCGAGGGGTGGGCGCCGAGCCGCTCGAAGATGCGGCGGTGGCTGCCCTCGGCCATGAGGTAGACATCGATCGCGCCGAGGATCGGAGGAAAGCGGTAGGGGTCGTCGGCTTCCCATGTCGTCTCGCCGGTCGTGAGCCGGAGCCGGTAAGGAAACGTCGTGCGGCGGCGCGAGATCGGACCGGCGAAGAAACCCTCCGCATGCAGCTTGTCGAGCGCGGCGACGGACACGCCGGTCTTCAAATCGATGATGGTGACGGTCTCGGCGCCCGGCCAGAAGACACGGACCGAGAGCGGCGCGCCGCTGCCGCCATGCATACCGAGAATTGCGAAGGGATCGCCGTGGCGGCTCTCGACGATTGCCGCGATGGCGGAATCACCGGGATGCCAGGCGGGCCTTTTTCGCGCTTTGGAGGTCATGCGCGGCAGGTGCTCTTGCTGAAATTCTGCGCTGCCGCGTTCGCCGGCTGCGGGTCCGACATCGTCTGCGGTTCGATTTGGCCTCGCATCTCTCGTCGTCCTTCGAGACGCCGTCGCCAGGCGCCCGCCAGGCGGCAATTCGATAGCACGCGCCATGCCTCTGGCAAGGCATGCCCGTCAAGGCGACGGTCGATCGGCAATTTGCCGGCACCGGCGGCCGGCGGTGGCGAAATGCCGGCATTTTGGCGGGAACTCCCGGGGCGGCAAGATTGTTTAGCCAACTGCCAGATTGCGCTCCAAGGGAGCTCGTTATGGACAACCGGGTCACGTTCGAGCTGTTGCAGGCCGCCCGCGCCTATCGTCTGCGTTCGGCCAAGCTCCTTTCGCGCGTCGGGCTTTATCCGGGCCAGGACGCGCTGCTGAAGCTGCTCGACGAGCGCGGCCAGTTGACGATGGGGCAGGCGGCCGCCGCGCTTTCCATCCAGCCTCCGACGGTGACCAAGATGGTCAACCGCCTGTCGGCGG
>CAYTTC010000358.1:0-2191 GCA_964440525.1 uncultured Propylenella sp.
CTCGCTCCGCCATGCTTTCGCCCTGATTCGACATGCCAATCCGCCATTGGTAAAGGATTTGTGTCGAATTGCCTTTGTCGCCTTAGGGGTTTGGTAACGACGATCGTTAATTTTCATCGGCCGAGCCGCACCAAGGGTTTGGGGTGCGGGACTTAACGGCCGGGAGCGCAGGGGGTAGTTCGATTTTCACGCGTGACTTGATCGTACGCGCGCGCCCGTTGGTTCAACGCGCCGTCGTCTTCGCCGGCGTGTGCGGCGCCCTCGTCGCTTGCTCGACCGGCAGCAGCCCGTTGAAGCCTTCGATGTTCTCGACGATCATTCCGAAGCAGCCGCCAAGGGTATCCGAGGAGCGGATCGCGGTTGCCGACCTGCTGCCCATCTCGACCGCAGGGAGTGCGGTTGCCGCCGACGCGGCGAGGGGAGAACTCCTCGAACCTGGCGGGACAGGCTACGACCGCGTGGGCATGGCCTCGTGGTACGGCGGCAAGTTCCACGGCCGCCAAACCGCGGGCGGCGAGACCTTCGACCGCACCGAACTCACCGCCGCACATTTGTCGCTGCCGCTGCCGAGCTATGTCCGCGTCACCAATCTCGAGAACAACCGCTCCATTGTCCTGCGGGTGAACGACCGCGGACCCTATTCGCACAGCCGTCTGATTGACGTTTCCGAACAGGCCGCGGAGTTGCTGGCCTTTCGCCAGAGCGGCAGTACGCGGGTGCGCGTGCAATACGTCTCGGAAGCGCCACGCAACGCTGATGACATCGCGATGCTGCTAGCCTCCTATCGCGGTCCGACCTTGCCGGTGGCCGATGCCATGGCATTCGCGCAGCCCGAGCGGCCGCCGATCCTTGGAAGTGGTGCGGTCGCGGCGTTGAGGAGGTTCACTCAGAGCGCCTCCGCGTCCAGCCGCATCCTCGTGGCCTTCGACGT
The DNA here is from genome assembly GCA_964440525.1 of uncultured Propylenella sp. Classification (GTDB taxonomy): domain Bacteria; phylum Pseudomonadota; class Alphaproteobacteria; order Rhizobiales; family Afifellaceae; genus DASWJZ01. The sequence goes on from CAYTTC010000358.1 coordinate 932, forward strand.
AGCCGGCCAAGCCGGCAACTAGGAAGCGCCGCGCCCGGCCGACGCTTTTCACCGCGCTTGATTCCGCTACGCGCGCAACGTCATATGGGGCGAAGCGTGGGGGCGGGTGAACCGCGATGCTCTCCGGTAGGCTTGCCGTTCTAATCCTTGTCGCGCTGATCCTCGGTCCCGTCGGACCGGAGCTCGCCCGCGCACAGCTCTTCGACACCAAGGCGCCACACGCGCTCCTCCTGGATTACGACAGCGGCACGGTGCTCTTCGAGAAAGCCGCCGACGAGCCGTTCGAGCCCGCCTCGATGGCGAAGCTCATGACCATCGAATGCGCCTTCAGCGCGCTGAAGGAAGGCCACATATCGCTCTACGATACGTTCACGGTTTCCGAGCACGCGTGGCGGACCGGTGGGGCGCCGGCCGGCGGCTCGGCCATGTTTGCGGAGATCCATTCGAGCGTGGCGGTGCGCGACCTCCTGCGCGGCCTGATCGTGCAATCGGGAAACGATGCGGCGATCGTCATCGCCGAGGGGATCGCCGGATCAGAGCCCGCTTTCGTCGACCTTATGAACAAGCACGCCGCGACGCTCGGCATGCGGGGCTCGCACTTCGCGAATTCAAACGGCATGCACGATCCCGGCCAGGTGGTCACCGCGCGCGACCTCGCGCTACTCGCGCAGCACATCGTTGGAGAATATCCGCAATTTTACTCGATCTTTTCCGAGCCGGAATTCACCTGGAACAATATTCGGCAGATCAACCGCAATCCGCTCATTGCCGACGGCATCGGCGTCGACGGGATGAAGACCGGATTCATCAAGGAGTCCGGCTACGGGATCGTGGCTTCGGCGCTCCGCAATGAGCAGCGGATCATTCTTGTCTTGGCCGGACTGGCCTCGGAAGGCGATCGCGAGGCGGAAGCGAAGAAGCTGCTCGACTGGGGGTTTCGCAACTTCCAGCAGGTCACCGCCTTCAATGCGGATGAGGTGGTCGCGGAGGCTTCCGTATTCGGCGGCGAGGCGGGGCGAGTGCCGCTCAAGGCCGCCGGCGCGATCCGCTTCCTGATCGCCCGCGACACCAAGGATGCGCTGAAGGCGCGCGTCGTCTATCAGGGCCCGATCATTGCGCCGATCAAGGCGGGCGTGGAGATCGGCTCACTCAAGGTGTGGAGCGGTGACCGCCTCATCCAGGAGACGCCGCTCTTTACCGCCGCCTCCGTTGGACGCGGCTCCCTCCATTCGCGCGCGCTCGATGCGCTCGGCGAGCTGC
>CAYTTC010000359.1:0-2187 GCA_964440525.1 uncultured Propylenella sp.
CTCGTCTACTACGGTTTTTGGTTCTCGCCGGAGCGCGAGATGCTGCAGGCGCTCGTCGACAAGAGCCAGACGAAGGTCGCGGGAACAGTGGGGCTGAAGCTCTATAAAGGCAACGTCACCGTCATCGGCCGCGCTAGCGAAAATTCGCTCTACTCCGACGCGCTCGTCACCTTCGAGGATGACCGCGGCGCCTACGACCAGAAGGACGCTGAGGGGTTCATCCGGCTGAATGCGCTCCGCCTGCGGACGCTCGCGATGCGGGACCGGCAGCCGAAGAAGTAGAGGCCAGTGTGCGGCGGCCGGGAAGCGTGAAGTCGCTTGAAAATCTCGGCCGCGTGCGGCTGTCGGAGAATTTCTTCATGCGCGATTTCCTCTATTCCGAGGTCGCCAACCTCTACGGCATTCCAAACATTCCGGACGATCCCGACCTCGCGATCGAAAACGGAAAGGCGCTTTGCGAAAATCTGCTCGAGCCGCTGCGCGAAAAATTCGGGCGCATTTCCATCCGCTCGGCCTATCGCTGCCGCGAGGTTTCGCGCGTGTGCAATGAGCGCGGGCATAATTGTTCGAAGCCCGAAGACGAATACGCGGACCATATCTGGGATCGGCGCGACGCTGAAGGCTTTAGCGGAGCGACGGCGACGGTTATCGTGCATGCCTTCATCCCCTACTTTCAGCGAACCGGGCATTGGGAGGCGATGGGCTGGTGGGTGCATGACCACCTGCCCTATTCCTCGATGCTGTTCTTTCCGAAATTTTCGGCCTTCAATCTCGGATGGCGCGAGGTCCCAAAGCGGAGGATCAGGAGCTTCATCCCGCCGCGGCGCGGCGTTTTGACGAAGTCCGGCATGCCCAACCACGCGGGTTCGCACGAGCACGAATATGCCGAATTCTTCGGCTCCTTGCAGAGGACTTAAGGAGACGCTTTCGGATCATGGCGGACACCAAATGGCCAACGACGCGGTTGCTCGATCTCCTGGAGATCGACGTGCCGATCATCCAGGCGCCGATGGCCGGCGCGCAAGGATCGGAGCTCGCAGCCTCCGTCTCCGCCGCGGGGGGCCTTGGCTCGCTCCCTTGCGCCATGCTGACTCCCGCGAGCGCGCGAGAGGAGATCGCGCGCATCAGAGCTGCGACAAACCGCGGCTTCCTCATGAACTTCTTCTGCCACCAGCCTCCCGAAGAGAACCCAGCGGCGGAGGCACGCTGGCGCGAGCGGCTCGCCGGCTACTACTCTGAGCTCGGCGCAGAACCGCCTGCTGCTGGTTCCGTTGCGCGCGCGCCCTTCGATGAAGCGTTCTGTCAGCTCGTCGAGGAGGTGCGACCGAAAGCGGTGAGCTTCCATTTCGGCCCGCCGCGCGACGACCTTCTCGAGCGCGTGCGACGGACCGGATGCAAGATGCTCAGCTCGGCCACGACGGTTCGCGAGGCGGTCTTTCTGACGGATAAGGGTTTTGATGCGATCATCGCCCAGGGCGCGGAGGCCGGCGGCCATCGCGGGATGTTTCTGACCGCCGACGTCACCGCCCAGGTCGGAACGTTTGCACTCGTGCCGCAGATCGTTGATGCGGTGGATGTTCCAGTCATCGCGGCCGGCGGAATTGCCGACGGACGCGGGATCGCCGCCGCCTTCGCGCTCGGCGCCGCCGGCGTGCAGATCGGCACCGCCTATCTTCGCACGCCGGAAGCGCGGATCTCGGGCATCCACCGGGAGGCGCTACGCACGGCGCGGGACGAGGACAGCGTGCTGACGAACGTGTTCACCGGCCGGCCCGCGCGCGGGCTCAAGAACCGGCTGATACGCGAGATCGGTCCGATCGCCGGCGATGCTCCGGCGTTTCCGCTCGCCGTTGGCGCCATCTCGCCGCTTCGGGCAAAGGCCGAGGCCGCCGGATCGGGCGACTTCAGTCCTCTCTGGACGGGTCAGGCCGGACCACTCGCGCGCGAAATGCCGGCCGGCTCCCTTACGATTGCGCTCGCCGAGGAGACATTGGAACGGCTGCGGACGCTCGCCGGTTGACTTTGACGCCCGTCAAGGCGCGATTGCCGAGCCGGACTGCACTACACTTGGCGGACAGGCGAACGGGCCTGGAATCGCAAACTATCGAGGAGACGGTGCATGTCCTGGTCCCTCCCCATCGGCCGGCTCTTCGGCTCGGAGATCCGCGTCCACGTCACTTTCTTGCT
>CAYTTC010000360.1:0-2172 GCA_964440525.1 uncultured Propylenella sp.
CGGCGATCACTTCCATGCCGAGGTCGTGCGCCATGGTGACGATGGAGCGCAGCAGAATCGAGCGCGTCGGCGAGCCGTTGGGGCGCACGAACGACCGGTCGATCTTGATTGTGTCGAAGGGGAAATGCTGCAGATAGGAGAGCGCCGAATAGCCGGTGCCGAAATCGTCGAGCGCCAGCCCGGCGCCGAGTTCCTTGATCCGCGTCAGCACTTTCGCGGCGTATTCGGGATTCTGCATGACGAGCGATTCGGTGATTTCAAGCTTCAGCGTCTCCGGAGCGACGCCGGTCCGCGCCAGCACGGCCTTCACGTCATTGATGAGATCGTGCCGTAGAAGCTGGCGGCTGGATACGTTGATCGAAACGAAGGGAAGCGGCGTGCTCACCAGTACCGACTGCCACGAGGCGAGCTCGCGGGCCGCGTGCTCCAGCACATAGAGGCCCAGCTGGACGATCAGCCCGCTCTCCTCGGCCGCGGCGATGAACTCCTTCGGCGGGATGCGGCCGTGCAGCGGGTGCTCCCAACGCGTGAGCGCCTCGAAGCCGGCAATGGAATTATCTTCGAGCCGCACGATCGGCTGGTAGACGATGTCGATATTGCCCGCCTCGAGCGCCTTGCGCAGTTCGCTGTCGAGATCGATGCGGCGGCTGCGCATCCCAAAGGCCGGCTCGTAAAACTGAACGTAGTCGCCGCCGTAGCGTTTCGCCTGATAGACAGCCGCTTCCGCCCGGCGGATCTGCTCTTCCGCTGTTCCTTCGGCGGTCGGCGGAGCGATCCCGACCGAGGCCGTCATGAAGACATCGCGGTCGCCGACCGAGATGGCGGCCTTGACGGTGCGGATGAGCTCACGCGTCATCTGTTCGATGGCGCTCGCCTCGGTCTCCGACAGCACGATCACCGCGAAGGAATCGCCGTGCAGGCGCGCCAGCGAGTCCTGTGTGGGAAGCAGCCTGACGATGCGGCGCGCCAGCGCCAGGAGAACCGAATCGCCCACCGAGTGGCTGAATTCGGTGTTCACCTCCTTGAAGTTGTCGATGTCGAAAACAACGACGGTCGGCGCGGCGATGTGCTCCAGCCGGCTGCGGGTCAGCGCGACTTCCAGCCGATCGAGGAAGAGCTGGCGGTTCGGGAGGCCGGTCAGATTGTCGTGGACGGCGTCGTGCAGCAGCCGTTCCTCCGCCAGCTTCTGGTCGGTGATGTCGGCGATAGTGCCGGAGCAGCGCATCACTTCGCCGTCGGAGCCGACGATCGGACGCGCCCGCAGCGCGAACCAGAGGAAATGCCCGTCCTCGGCGCGCATGCGGAAATCGAGGTTGATACGGCCTCGCCGCTGATTGACCACCGCATCGAGCACGGCGCGGAAGAGGTCGCGCTCGCTCGGATGGATAAGGCCGAGCCAGTTGCGCGCCGGGCCGTCGAGCGCGCCACGCTTGAAGCCGAGCACCTGCTCGATATCGCGCCCGGTTTCGATGCGATCGCGCGCCGTGTCCCAATCCCAGATGGAATGACCGGCGCCGACCAGCGCCAGCGCCTTCTGCTCCGAGTCGCTGATCAGCCCCTGTGCGAGCGCGCCGCCGGCGAAGGCATGCTGCATGATGGTGAACGCGATAAGCATCACGATCAGCACCAGCCCGCCCGCCAGCGCCGGCTGTACGACGGAATGATCGATGCGGCCGGTGACGGCGAACCAGGCCGCCGCCACCCAGAAGAGGAGGATGATCCAGGTCGGGATCAGCATGATCGCGCGATCGAATCCCCGGATCGCCAGCCACAGGATGACGCCGAGGCCCACCACCGCCGTCAGGCCGAGCGAGAGGCGCGCGACGCCCGCCGCCACGCTCGGATCGACCGCGATGACGCCGACCAGCAGCGCCAGGCCGAGCAGCCACAGCACTGCCACGTGGCTGTAGCGCACGTGCCAGCGATGCAGATGCAGGTAGGTGTAAAGGAAAACGAGGAGCGCGCCTGCGAGAACCACCTCGGTGCCGGCGCGCCAGGTCTCCATGTGCCCGCTCGCGCCCTGGAACACCCGGCTCCAGAAGCCAAAGTCGATGGAGATATAAGCGAACACGGCCCAGGCGAGCGCCGCCGTCGCGGGGAACATCGCCGTCCCCTTCACCACGAACAGCACGCTCAGGAACAGCGCGAGCAGTCCGGCGATCCCCAGCACCA
>CAYTTC010000361.1:0-2164 GCA_964440525.1 uncultured Propylenella sp.
GCGCAGGACTGGAAGCCGGCCCAGAACGTCGACGTCGTCGTCGCGTCCGGAGCGGGCGGCTCGTCCGACCGCACGGCTCGAGTGGTGCAGAAATTGTTGCAGGCCAATCCCGCGTTTCCCAGCATCAGCGTCACCAACCGTCCCGGCGGCGGCGGCACCGTGGCGTGGACCTACCTCGCACAACAGCCGGGCAATCCGCACTACATCGCCACGTTCTCGCCGACGATGCTGACCAACTACCTGCTCGGTCTCGGCAAGCTGAACTACACCGAATTCACCCCGCTCAGCATCATCCTGCGCGAATACATAATGGTGACGGTGGGTCCCGAATCGCCTATCACCTCCGGCAAGGACCTGGTCGAAGCCATCCGCAAGGACCCGACGGCGCTGAGCTTCGCCTTCTCCGCGGCCCCGGGCAACCACAATCACGTCGTCATCGGCATGATCTTCAAGGCCGCCGGCGCCGATCCGAAAAAAGCGAAGGTCGTGATCCAGAAGTCCGGCGGGGTCGGCGCGACCTCGGTGATGGGCGGCCACATCGACGTGCTGGTGGGAGCGCCCGCGAACGTCCTGCAACATGTGAAAGCCGGCAAGATGCGCGCGATCGGGTTGAGCGCGCCGCAGCGCCAGCCCGGCGCGGCCGCCGAGGTCCCGACGTTCCGGGACCAGGGGATCGACGCCGTTTTCTACAGCTGGCGCGGCTTCGTCGGGGCAAAAGACCTCACGCCGGCCCAGATCGCGTTCTGGGACGACGCGTTCGCCAAGGCGCTGCAGATCGACGAATGGAAGCTGAACGTCGCGAAGAACGCGTGGGCGGAGGACTTGCGGACGAGCGCCGAAACGCGCAAGCATCTCGACAGCGAGCTGCAGCTGATCGGTGGCATGCTCGGCGAGCTGGGACTGTTGAAACGGTGATCCGTGTTTTGTTCCTGGCACCAGTCACTGGTCACGAGTCACGAGTCACGAGTCACGCCTCTCAGGCCGAGGCATCGGCCGTGAGCCCGGCGGCCTCGATGCCGGTGACGCAGCAGGCTTCGTCCTCGTCCCCGGTGCCGCCGCTCGCGCCGGCCGAGCCGATGACCGTGCCGTCCTTGTCCTTGATCAGCGCGGCGCCGGTCTGCGGCAGGAACTTGCCTTCCGCGGTCGCCGCGAGCGCGACGAAGAAATTGGGGTTGTCCTTGGCACGCTTGCCGAGCGCCCGGCTGGAGGCGCCCATGGCCACCGCGGCCCACGCCTTGCCCTTTGCGACGTCGAGGCGGAACATGCTGGCGCCGTCCTCGCGCTGCGCCGACACGATGTTGCCAGACTCGTCGAGCACGACGACGCCGAGCGGCTTGATCTTCATTTCACGCGCCTTGGCGAAGGCTTTCTCGACAATGGTGTTGGCCTGCTTCAGGGTAAGCTTGGACATGCGTTCCTCCGTGGTGAGCTTGCGGAATGGGGCGCCGCGGCGCGGCGCGAAAAAGAGCGGCGAATATACAAGAACCGTTCTCGAAAATAAACCCCTGGTGACGAAACGCCATGATCACACGGCTGATTTGGCGCGACCCTTCGAGAACGGCTCAAGCGGCCCGGAGCCACTGTCAAACCGGGGCTTTCCTTTTGCCTTTTGCCTTTTGCCTTGTGCCTTGCGCTATCCGCGCCAGTTATCGGACGCCCCGTTCTTCGCAACGATGGCCTCGAGCCTGGGTGTCGAGCGCACGACTGCATAGCGCGCGGAGCCCTTGCCGGTGACCATCCAGCGGCAGGCCAACCCGCGGGGCACGTGTATCACATCCCCCCGGCGCGCGCGGCGCTTCTTCCCGCCGACCCGGGCATCGAGCGTGCCGCTGATGACGTAGGCAAAAATTTCGTGCGGTGCTTTCCTGTGCTCGACGCAGTGCCCCGCAGGCGACTCGATTCTTGGTGACCATGCGGAAGTTACATGTACTTGCCCTCGATCACCGGGCCGTCGGCGGTCGAGAGATGAGGGTTGAATCGGTACGACTTGAAGTTCTCGAATCGGTAGAACGGCATATGGCTTTCGCAGTTGGCAGTTGGCAGTTGGCAGTTGGCAGTTGGCAGTTTTCTGACCGCTGACAACTGACGGCTGGCGGCTGACGGCTGACGGCTCAGGCCTTATCGGCCCTGGGGGCGATCAGGCCTTCCTTCTCGAGCAGCGGGT
>CAYTTC010000362.1:0-2137 GCA_964440525.1 uncultured Propylenella sp.
GCGGCGCGTCGGCCTTGCGGAAGAGCATCATGAAGCGGACCGAGCCGGCGCCCACCTCCTCCACCACCTCGCGAAGCGTCACGAGGTCACCAGAGCGCTTCGACATGACGAAGGGCTCACCGGCGCGGAAGAGCTTGACCAACTGGCAGAACAGGATTTCGAGGGTGGCCCCGCCGCCGCTCATCGCGGTGACTGCGGCCTTCATACGCTTCGGATAGCCGCCATGATCGGCGCCGAGAACGTCGATCATCTGGCGAAAGCCGCGCAGATACTTGTCGTAGTGGTAGGCGATATCGGAAGCGAAATAGGTATAGCTGCCGTCCGACTTCAGAAGCGGCCGGTCGATGTCGTCGCCGAATATGGAGGAGCGGAAAAGCGTCTGCTCGCGGTCCTCCCAATCCTCGGGGAGATGTCCCTTGGGAGGTGGCAGCGTGCCTCGATAGACCAGACCCTTCTCGGCGAGAGCGGCGATTGCCTCGGCCACACGGTCGACGCTGCCGGACTGCAGCGACCGCTCGGAAAAGAAGACATCGTGACGGACGCCGAGGAGATCGAGATCAGCGCGGATCATCTCCAGCATTGCGGCGACCGCCCGCTCACGCACGAGCGGCAGCCATTCGGGTGTCTGCAATTGAAGGAGCCCGGTTCCGAATTCGGCCTTCAGCACTTCACCGACCGGCTTCAGATAGTCGCCCGGATAGAGCCCACTGGGAATCGCGCCGATGTCTTCGCCGAGCGCCTCGCGGTAGCGCAGATACGCGGAGCGGGCGAGCGCATCCACCTGCGCGCCGGTATCGTTGATGTAATATTCGCGCGTCGCCGCAAAGCCGGTTGCCGAAAGCAGATTGGCGATAGCGTCGCCAACGACTGCGCCGCGGCAATGCCCGACATGCAGCGGCCCTGTCGGATTGGCGGAGACGTATTCGACATTCACCTTCACTCCGCCGCCGGCGTCCGAATGCCCATAGGTCGCGCCGGCGCGGAGGATCGCGGCCGGTTGCGCCGCCCAGAAGGCGTCGGAAAGGCGGAGGTTGACGAAGCCCGGCCCGGCGACCTCGACGCTCGCGACATCGGGATCGGCCTCCAGCCGCGCCGCGATCTTCAAAGCAAGCTCACGCGGCTTCGTGTTGAGCGGCTTCGCCAGCAGCATGGCGGCGTTCGTCGCCACGTCGCCATGCGAGGGATCGCGCGGAGGTTCGGCGGATATCCGATCGAGCGCATCGCGCGCTGCGACGAGCCCCGCCGCGCCGACGACATTCTCCACCGCGGCGCGAATCCGCTGCTCGAACAAGGTGAAGAGGTTCATTAAGATTCCTGCGGCCGACAATCGGCCACGCGCTCAACTGCAATTCCGCCGCGTGTGGCCGCGCCCTAGCCCAGATCGGGGGTGTCGTCAAACAGCCGCTGGTGCTCGGAGATCGCGTAGCGGTCGGTCATGCCGGCGATGTAATCGGCGACACGCCGGGCTGTCTGGAAGGCATCGCCGCTATCGAGGCGTTCGCCCCAGTCCTCCGGCATCCGCGACGGATCTTCGAAGAACGCCTCGAAGAGGTCAGCGACCAGCGCTTCGGCAAGCTTCACCGGCCGCATGACGGTTTCGTTCCGATAGACGTTCTCGGTGAGGAAGCGCTTCAGCGCCGCCTCGGCCCGCGCCAGCTCCGGCGAGAAGCGGACGAGCGCCTCCCCTGCCCGCCGCACGTCATCGACGCTATGGACGGCCTTGGCGGCGATAAGGCGCCGGGTCTCGGCGAGAACATCCTTGATCATAGCGGTGATAGTGCGCCTGACGAGCTCGTGCACCACGCGCGCCTGCTCCAAGCTCGGGAACTCCGCGTGGATGGTCGCAAGGATCGGTTCGGTGAGCGGCTGCCCTTCCAGATCGGCAAGGCCGATCAATCCGGCGCGAAGGCCGTCCTCCAGATCATGGCAATCGTACGCAATGTCATCGGCGATGGCAGCGGCCTGCGCTTCGAGGCCAGCATAGAGATCGAGCTCCAGATCCTGGCGCTCCTGGAAGGCGCGGATGGCAAACGGAAGCCTGCCGCCCGCGTGCGCGCCGATCGCGCGCCCTGTCGCGTCGACCAGCGGCCCGTTGTGCTTGACCAGGCCCTCATGCGTCTCCCAGGCGAGGTTGAGC
>CAYTTC010000363.1:0-2124 GCA_964440525.1 uncultured Propylenella sp.
ACCAGGCGATCGACAACAACCACGAGAGCGTGCCGGTCCTGAACAAGATCGACCTCCCCGCCGCCGAGCCGGAGCGGATCAGGCAGCAGATCGAGGACGTGATCGGCCTCGATGCTTCCGACGCCGTGATGATCTCGGCCAAAACCGGCGAGGGGGTCGAGGAGGTGCTGGAGGCGATCGTGCACCGCCTGCCGGCGCCGAAGGGCGACGGCAAGGCGCCGCTGAAGGCGCTTCTCGTCGACAGCTGGTACGATCCCTATCTCGGCGTCGTGGTGCTGGTCAGGATAGTCGACGGCGTGCTGAAGAAGGGCATGGCGATCCGCATGATGCGGACCGACGCCCGCCACACGGTCGACCGCGTCGGCTTCTTCACGCCAAAAATGATCGACATCGGCGAACTCGGCCCGGGCGAGATCGGATTTTTGACCGGCTCGATCAAGGAAGTGGCGGACACGCGCGTCGGCGATACGATCACCGACGACCGCCGCCCGGCCGCCGAGGCGCTCCCCGGCTTCCGCCCGGCGCAGCCCGTCGTCTTCTGCGGGCTCTTTCCGGTCGACGCGGCGGACTTCGAGGATCTTCGCGCCGCGATCGGCAAACTGCGGCTGAACGATGCGAGCTTTTCCTACGAGATGGAAACCTCCGCCGCGCTCGGCTTCGGTTTTCGCTGCGGCTTTCTCGGGCTGCTGCATCTCGAGATCGTGCAGGAGCGGCTGACGCGCGAATTCAACCTCGACCTGATCGCGACCGCGCCCTCCGTCATCTACCAGATCAGGCTGACCGACGGCACGGAGATCGAGCTGCACAATCCGGCAGACATGCCCGACCCGGTCCGCATCGCCGAAATCCGCGAGCCGTGGATCCGCGCCACCATCCTGACGCCCGACGATTACCTCGGCGCGGTCCTAAAACTCTGCCAGGAGCGGCGCGGCAGCCAGGTCGATCTCTCCTATGTCGGGAGCCGCGCGCTCGTCCAATACGACCTGCCGCTGAACGAGGTGGTGTTCGACTTCTACGACCGGCTGAAATCCGTGTCGAAGGGCTATGCGAGCTTCGACTACCACATCACCGGCTACCGCGAGGGCGACCTCGTGAAAATGTCGATCCTGGTCAACGCCGAACCGGTCGACGCGCTCTCCATGCTCGTGCATCGCGCGCAAGCGGAAAAGCGCGGCCGCGTGCTGGTCGAAAAACTGAAGGAGCTGATCCCGCAGCATCTCTTCAAGATCCCGATCCAGGCGGCGATCGGCGGAAAGGTGATCGCGCGCGAGACGATCTCGGCGCTCCGAAAAGACGTGACGGCGAAATGCTACGGCGGCGACATCACGCGAAAGCGAAAACTCCTCGACAAGCAGAAAGAGGGGAAGAAGAAAATGCGCCAGTTCGGGAAGGTGGATATCCCGCAGGAGGCGTTCATCGCGGCGTTGAGGATGGGGGAGTGAGCAGGATCAGCGAGCGGAGTCCAACGCTCCCGGAGCTAACCTCCACGACGTGAACGCAACCTTGCCGCCGACGTGATAGGCTAGGCTCGCAATGCCAAAACCTTTCACGACATGGACCGTTCTCCCACACGGGCCGCTTCGCGAGGTCGATGACGGCATCCTGACCGTTGTCGGCGATATCCCAATACCGCTTGGGGGGCAGCTTCCGCGCCGTATGACGGTGGTCCGCCTCTCCGACGGCAAACTTGTGATCTACAGCGCGATTGCCTTGAACGAAGCGGAAATGACTTCATTGGAAGCCTACGGGACGCCCGGCTTCTTGATCGTTCCAAATGCCCTTCACCGTCTCGATGCTCGCATTTGGAAGGACCGCTACCCCGCAATGAAAGTGATAGCGCCGGCCGGGGCCGCCAAAGCTGTGAGCGAGATCGTGCCGGTCGATTCTACGGCATCCGAATTCAACGACCGCTCCGTCGCGTTCGTCGACGTTGCGGGAACGAAAGCGAGAGATTCAGCTCTCGTCATCCAGCGCGAAAGCGGCACCACTCTGGTCATCAACGACATCGTCGGCAACATACGCAACGCCAGAGGGGCAAGCGGCTTCATCCTCAAGGTCATGAAGTTTGCAGGTAGTCAGCCGCATGTACCGCGCCCCGTAAGAGCTAAGCTCGTTCATGACAGG
>CAYTTC010000364.1:0-2117 GCA_964440525.1 uncultured Propylenella sp.
AGATGCTCGCGCCCTACAAGGGCCGCGTCTACGACCCGTGCTGCGGCTCGGGCGGGATGTTCGTGCAGAGCGAAAAATTCATCCACGCGCATGCCAACGGAAACGGCAACGGCGGAAAGGGCAAGGCAGATATCTCCATTTTCGGACAGGAGTCCAACTACACTACCTGGCGCCTTGCCAAGATGAACCTCGCCATCCGCGGCATCGATGCGCAGATCGCCCATAGCGACAGCTTCCACAACGATCGGCATCCGGATCTGAAGGCCGAATACGTCCTGGCAAATCCACCATTCAACGACTCGGACTGGCGCGGCGAGCTGTTGAAGGACGACAAGCGCTGGGTCTACGGCACTCCGCCTGCGAGCAACGCCAACTTTGGATGGGTGCAGCACTTCATCTATCACCTGGCGCCGACCGGGCTTGCGGGCTTCGTGCTCGCCAATGGTTCGATGGCGTCGAGCCAGTCCGGCGAGGGCGAGATTCGCAAGGCCATCATCGAGGCCGACCTCGTCGACTGCATGGTAGCCATGCCGGGTCAGCTCTTTTACTCGACGCCGATCCCAGTTTGCCTCTGGCTTCTCGCGCGCACCAAGGACGGCCGTTTCCGCGACCGGCGTGGCGAGACGTTGTTCATCGATGCCCGCAAGATGGGCACGCTGGTGGATCGCGTGCATCGCGAGCTAAGCGACGAAGACGTCGCGAAGATCGCCGGCACCTATCACGCCTGGCGAGGCGACAAGGACTCTGCCGACTATGCCGATGCCTCTGGCTTCTGCAGGGCGGCGACGCTCGACGACCTGCGCAAGCACGGGCACGTGCTCACGCCGGGCCGTTACGTCGGGGCCACTGCGGCCGAGGAGGACGACGAGCCGTTCGCGGAGAAGATACAGAGGCTGAGCGCGACGCTGCGGGAGCAACAGAAGGAGGCAAAAACGTTGGATGACGCCATCGCCGCAAACTTCGCGGAGCTCGGTTATGGCGGTTAGCGAGTGGGCTCCGATTCGCCTCGGTGATGTCTGCACCAAAATCGGCAGCGGTGCGACTCCGCGCGGTGGTGGTGATGTCTACCTGCAGGAAGGACCGTACACGTTGATCAGGAGTCAAAACGTTTACAACGATGGCTTCCATCACGACGGTCTTGCCTTCATCGGCGAGAAGCACGCTGGGGAGTTGGCAAACGTAGACGTTCGCAAAGGCGACGTTCTTCTAAATATTACCGGAGACTCAGTTGGGCTAATGCAGGCGATCGCCCGCGTGAACCGCGTCTTCAGGGACAAGCCTGGTGGGCTCGTCGTCGACTATCTCGGGCTCGCCGACGAATTGCGGCGCGCTCTTGTGACCTACACAGAAGCCGGCGGCACCGGAAAGACCGCGCTGAACCAGTCCGACGCCGTGGACCTGATGCTCTCAAAGCACGAGGTGTGCGTAGCGCTCTTCCACAGCTTCGACTGGTCCCGCTGGATGACGGGAACTCCCGGCCAGCGGCTGTCACTGCTGCCGGCCGCGCAGGAGCACATCCTCAAGCAGGAAGACGGCAAGAATCGTCTGCTGCGGGCGGTCACTGAACTTTCGCAGGCGTTTGCCCTGGCGGTGCCGCATGAGGAGGCGATCCGCATCCGCGATGAAGTAGGCTTCTTCCAGGCCGTTCGGGCAGTGCTGGCCAAGAGCGCGCCAGGCGACCGCAGGACCGATGAGGACCTCGATCACGCCATCCGGCAGATCATCTCCAAGGCGATGGTCTCGGACGAGGTCGTCGATATCTTTGCCGCGGCTGGCCTGAAAAAGCCGGACATCTCGATCCTCTCCGACGAGTTTCTGACCGAGGTCCGCGGCATGCCACAGCGAAACCTAGCGGTTGAGCTCCTGCAGAAGCTTCTAAAAGGCGAAATCCGCAACCGCTCCCGACGCAATGTCGTCCAGGCGCGCAGGTTTTCGGAAATGCTCGAAGAGTCGTTGCGGCGATACCAGAACCGGGCCATCGAGACCGCGAAAGTCATCGAGGAGCTGATTCAGCTTGCAAAGGACATGCGACAGGCGGCGCAGCGTGGCGAGGCGCTGGGGCTGACCACCAAACCTCGCTGGAATCAACGGGCCGTCACCTCCGTACTAAATGGCCG
>CAYTTC010000365.1:0-2109 GCA_964440525.1 uncultured Propylenella sp.
TCGACGCACGGCCGATCGCCACGTTTTCCATCGAAGCGCAGGAGCGCCACGAGCGCCGCGAGCGGGTCTACCGCGACGAATAGTTAAGGGCGCCAGCGGCGCCCTTTTTTGTTTTCAGGGATGGGGCCATCATCGTCGTTGTGCAGTGCAAGATCCTGTTGCGCACCGCACAATGTGAGCCTATATCGTCGCCGCGGCCGCCGACCTGTGCGGTTCATTCAGAAGAGCAAACATGGCATCCGATCTCGGAGGGCAGTTTGCCCCGAGCGATGCCGCTCCGACGAGCGTTTCCTTCCCGACGAACGGTCGCTCGCCGAACGGCATTTCGACCCTGCGCAAGGCTGGGTTCTTCGCTCTTACTCTTGGCTCCATCGGCGTGGTCTACGGCGATATCGGGACGAGCCCGCTCTACGCGCTCCGCGAAGCTTTGCTCGCGGCAGGCGGCTCTACCCTGATCCAGAGTCGCGGCACGGCGAGAGTCGCAAGCTGGTTCGGGCCGATTACCCTTCTGTGGTTCGCCGTCATGGCGGTAGGCGGACTCGTGCACATCGTCTCCGACCCTGGCATCATGGCCGCGGTCAATCCTCTCTACGGCTTCAATTTCCTCGCAGCCCACGGCGCGATCGGGTTTGTCGTGCTTGGCGCGGTCTTTCTTGCGGTCACGGGAGCGGAAGCGCTCTATGCCGACCTCGGCCATTTCGGGCGACGACCCATTCAGTTCGCGTGGCTGACCATCGTGCTTCCAGCGCTCGCTCTCAATTATCTGGGACAGGCCGCGTTGGTTCTGGCGCACCCCGAGACGATCGAGAATCCCTTCTTCCTGCTGTATCCCGATTGGGCTCTTCTCCCCATCGTGATCCTCGCGACAATGGCGACGATCATCGCGAGTCAGGCGGTGATCACGGGCGCCTATTCACTGACCCGCCAGGCGATCCAGTTGAACCTGCTCCCGCGGCTGACCGTCCACCACACGTCCGAATCGACCGAGGGGCAGATCTATATGCCGCAGGTCAACACGCTGCTGTTGATCGGCGTATTGCTGCTCGTCTTCCTGTTCGGTTCTTCGAGCAGTCTGGCGACCGCATATGGAATTGCCGTTACCGGAACCATGGTGGTCACCACCTGCCTGGCTCTTGTCGTCGTGTGGAAGTATTGGCGCTGGCCCCTCTGGGTGGCGGGCCTGCTCATCGTGCCGTTCCTTCTCGTCGACACTGTCTTCTTGGGCGCAAATCTCGCGAAGGTCGCGCATGGCGGCTACGTTCCGCTATTGATTGCCGCCGGCATCGTGGTCGCCATGTGGACCTGGGTGCGTGGAACCAGCATTCTCCTTGCCAAGAGCCGGAAGGCGGACATCTCGCTTGCCGACCTCGTGAGCACCCTCAATCGAAAGCTGCCGACTACCGTGCCGGGGACGGCCGTCTTCCTCACCAGCGATTCAGCGACCACCCCTTCGGCGCTGCTACACAGCTTGAAACACTACAAGGTGCTGCACGAGAAGATCGTGTTCCTGACGGTCATCAATGCAGATGTCCCAAGGCTGGCGGACTCGGAGCGCGTCAGGATGGAGCATCTCGACGATCGCTTTTCGCGCGTCTTCCTGACCTTCGGCTACATGGAGGAGCCGAACGTGCCGCGCGCCCTGGCGCTTTGCCGGAAGCAGGGCTGGAAATTCGACATCATGGCCACTTCGTTCTTCGTGTCGCGCCGTAATATCAAGCCTTCGGCACAAAGCGCCATGCCAGGCTGGCAGGACAAGCTCTTCATCGGGCTTGCCCGCAACGCGAGCGACGCAACGGAGTATTTCCATATTCCGACCGATCGCGTGGTTGAGATCGGCGCTCAGTTGACCCTCTGACGTTCCCGAAACATTCGATCTGGCGACCCCTGGCGTGGAAATGTCCATTGACGAAGACGAAGCCGAGGCTCTGACCGACCGTATCCTGACGGCAAGCGACACGCGCACTTCGATCGCTCCGATCACCGACGCGCTTCCCGAATTCGATCTCGCCGACGCCTACGACGTATCGGCGAGGATCACACGGCGGCGCATCGCGCGCGGCGAGCGGCCGGTCGGCTGGAAGGTCGGCTTCACCAACGAGGCGGTCTGGA
>CAYTTC010000366.1:0-2106 GCA_964440525.1 uncultured Propylenella sp.
CGGTGCCCGGCTCGAGCGGGAAGTCGGACGCGTCGTCGCTCTCCTCGGCCTCCGGCGAGAAGGATTCGGTGCGTCCCCCGGTCGCGCGCTTCAGAAGCTGGCGCGAGGTCAGGCGGCTGAGGAGGCTGGCCGGAGGTTGATCGGCCAAATCGCGCGCCGCGGCGGCCTGCTCCGGGGTCGCCTCGGAAGCCGGCACAGCCTCGGGTTCCACCGTTGGCAGAGGCTCGGCACCGCGCGCCTCCGTTGGCCGGCGCTCCTCGGCGGCGCCACCCGTGTCGGCGTCGCGCTCCAGGAAGGCCATGCGCTTGATGACCGCCTCGAGCGTGTCCTGCACGGCATCGATGGCGTCCCGCGTCTTTCGCTCGGTCGCCTCGGCCGAGGTCTTGAGGACGGTGACGTCGTCGGAAAGGGCACGCGCGAGGCCGGCGACAGACTCCATCTCCGCGTCGGCGGTGTCGCCCTCCCCCTCTCCCGGCGCGCGGCTGCTGAGCGAGCGGCGGGTATCGTCGAGACGCTTCTCGATGGTCTTCAGGCTCGTCTCGATATGCGCGAGCGCCATGCGGCCATGGCTCGGATCCTCGAGGATCCCGGCGATCCGCTCCACCTGAGCCTCAAGGTCCGCGACTGTTGCGGGCGCATCCTGCGGGAGCCGCTCCAAGCGCTTGACGAGTGTGCGCATCAACTCGCCGAGATTCGCCTCGGCTTGGCCCGGCAAGGAGCGCAGCTCGCGCCTCAGCGCCACGATGTCGGAGCGAAGGTCGGTCAAATCCTCCTGTGTCAGAAGCTCGCCGCCCGCCGTGAAGACACGCCCGATCTCGTCGAGCTTGCGCTCCAGCCTGGAAAACCGATCCGCGGTGGCTCCGGCGGCCGCCGTCTCGGCAATCTTCTTCTCCAGCCGGTCGAAACGTTCGGCCGGCACGATCGTCTCCTCGAGCCTCTGCTCGAGCCGATCGAAGCGCTCCTCGGGAAGCGCACGCATGGCGACGTCGACGCGGTCGAACAGCTCGTTCAAACGCGCCGGATCGATGCTCCGACCTTTGAGAAGCTCCAGGCGGCTGACGATTGAGTCGATCTGCGTCTGCAGCGCGCGCGGATCCGCCGCCTTGCCGGAAAGGCCCGCAATGCGCTCGTCGATGGCGGCAAGGCGCTGCGACAGCGGGTCCGGCCCGTCTTCAGCGCCAAGGGCTGTCAGGCGGTCGGAAATCTCCTGCAGTTTCTGCCCGACGGGGCGAAGCTGGGCATGGGAATCGTGCGTGCCCCTGGCAAGCTCTTCGAGCTGGCCCTGCATGTCGTCGAGCCGCGTCTCCAGTGGCTCGGCCTGCCGCCGCGACAGACTCTCCGCCTGCTGGACGAGCTGGTCGGCAAGCTGATCGAGCTTGCGGCCGAGCCCTTCGATGTCGCGGCGCGCTCCCGACGTATCCTGCGCGTCGATCGCCTCGGCGAGCGAATCGATCTTTTGCGTCAGGCCCCCAAGGATTTCCGCCGCCGCATCGTCTTCCTGCGTTTCGATTGCCTCGGTGAGGGCACCCAGGCGCCGCTCCAGCCGGGCAAGGGTGTCGCTATTGAAGCGGCGGTCCTCGGCGAGCTGGGACCCGAGATTTGAAATCCGGTCCTCGAGGCCTGTAAGGTCGGGCGTCCGCCCCGTCTCGGCGACGTCCCTGAGCTGGGCCGAAAGCTCCGAAAGGTGCTCTTCAAGCTCCGTCGCGACCGATTTCCGCTGGCGCCGTGTTTCAGTGAATTCGGCGGCGAGCCCGCCGAGCTGGTCCTCGATCCGTTCGAGAACGGCCTTGTCGCTCAAATCCTCCGGCAGCGCATCGAGCCGCTCGGCAAGCTGCAGGATCTGCTCCTCGATCCGCGCCACCTCGCGCTGCGACGCAATCGTCTGCATTTGACGCTTGAGCCCGTCGACGCGCTCGAACAACTCCTCCGGGGAAGCGAGGCGGTGCACGAGCCCTTCCATCCGGTCGAAGCGCTCCAGAATGGCGCTCTGATTCAGGCGCACGGCGTCAAAGCCGGGAATCTCGACTTCGATCTCGTCGAGCCGTTCGACAAGGCCGCTCAGCCGGTCCTGAATGTCGCCGAGGCGATTGCCGGCCATGTTGCGGG
>CAYTTC010000367.1:0-2105 GCA_964440525.1 uncultured Propylenella sp.
CGCGCGCTGTCGCTGCGGCAGACGACAGCGCTCGTCATAGGAACCGTCATTGGAACCGGAATATTTCTCAAGGCTGCGCCGATGACGCAGCTCCTCGAGAAACCGTCGCTCGTGCTGCTGGCGTGGCTCGCCGCCGGTATTCTCTCGCTGGCGGGCGCCCTCACCTATGCGGAGCTGGGGGCGATGTTGCCGAAGGCCGGCGGCGACTATGTCTACCTCCGTGCAGCGTACGGCGACCTGCCGGCCTTTCTCAGCGGCTGGACGAGCGTCGCCGTCATCGCGACCGGTGCCATCGCGGCGCTGGGAACGGCTTTCGCCGCTTTTCTGTCGGCGTTCATCCCCATGGATGCGGTCTGGATGGAGCGAACATTCCACGTCCTCGGACAGGATGTTCACTGGCGGCTCGGAATCGCCCAGGCGGTGGCGGTCGGAATAATCCTCCTTTTCTCGGCGCTCAACACCCGCGGTGTTGCCTTCGGCGGCCAGCTGCAATGGGTTTTCACGGCCGCCAAGGTTCTCGGCGTCGCCATCATCGTCGGTGGAGCGTTCCTGCTGTCGCGCGATGGCTCGTGGGCCAATCTGCGCGATCCGGTGGCAAGCGGAGTTGCCGGAGCGGCGGCAGGCGTGGGGACGATCAGCGCGTTCGGGGCGGCGATGCTGGCGGCACTGTGGGCATATCAGGGCTGGAGCAACATGACCATGGTCGCGGGCGAGGTCGCGAATCCAAAGCGCAACATTCCGGGCGCGCTGATCTACGGAATGCTGGCGGTGTTCGTCATCTATCTGCTCACCAATCTCGCCTACTTCTACGCGCTCCCCGTGGCGGAGATAGTCACCGCCAGCTCGACCGCCTACCGGGACGCCGTCCCGGTCGCGACCAAGGCAGCGACGAGCTTTCTCGGCGCATCTGGCAGCCAGCTCATTTCGATCCTCTTCCTTCTGTCCGTCGTCGGCGCGCTCAACGGCGTGGTGCTCATGACTTCCCGGGTGCCGTTCGCCATGGCGCGCGACGGTGTTTTCTTCAAGTCGCTCGCCCACGTCGATCCGCGCAGCCACGTACCCGTCCGGGCGATCTGGGCGCAGGCGATCTGGAGCAGCCTGCTCGCATTGTCAGGGACATTCGACCAGCTCACGACGTCGAGCATCTTTGCGCAGTGGATCGTATTCGCGGCAGCCGCGGCGTCCGTCTTCGTGCTGAGGCGGAAAATGCCGGACGCCGAACGTCCCTATCGCGTGATCGGCTATCCCGTGGTTCCCGCCGTGTTCGTCCTCGGCGCCGCCTGGCTGGTGGTCAATACCCTGCAAACCAATCCCGTCGAGTCGGCCGTCGGCCTCATTCTCATCGCCCTGGGATTGCCTTTCTACTTTTATTTTCGGCGCACCGCCCCTAGCGCCGGCTAGAGCGCTTCTGATGAGCGCATCGACATTTGGATCGCGCGCTTTCCGGTTTTACACGGGTCTCGTCTGCCCGAAAGCCCCGCGCGGCGTCACCGTGATGAACCCGTACACGGACAAGCACGTGCGCGGCTGCGTGCGGGGGTTTCTTGACGGATATTTTGATGACAACGAAAAACGCGTTCTGGTGTTCGGAATCAACCCAGGCAGATTCGGAGCTGGAATTACGGGAGTGACCTTCACCGATCCCGTCGCGCTTGCGGAGCATTGTGACATCGGGACTGGCTTGCCGCGGAGACGTGAGATCTCTTCGGTCTTCATCTACAAGCTGATCGAAAGATGTGGTGGAACGCGCAAATTCTACCGCCGGTTTTTCCTTACGGCGGTTTCGCCCCTCGGATTTACCCGCGCCGGCAAGAATCTCAACTACTATGACGACTCCGCACTCACTCGGGCCCTGACGCCCTTCATCACGAAAGCGATCGAGCAGCAGATCGAGCTTGGCGGGCGCCCGGACCGGGCGATTGTTCTCGGAGTGGGAAAGAACCAGCGGTTCCTGAAAAAGCTCAACGAGGAACACGACTTCTTCGAGAGGATCGACGCGCTCGAGCACCCGCGCTGGATCATGCAGTACCGGCGGCGGCAGATCGAGAAATATCTGGCGAAATACCTGAAGGTTCTCGCGTGCTGAAGTCTCTCGCGTGACGGAG
>CAYTTC010000368.1:0-2095 GCA_964440525.1 uncultured Propylenella sp.
AGCCTGAGAATTTCGCTTTCACGGCCGAAAACCGTGCCTGGGCGGAGCGGGAGATTTCCAAATTTCCGGAAGGTCGCCAGGCGTCGGCTGTCATCTCGCTTTTGTGGCGGGCGCAGGAGCAGGAGGGCTTGGTCACCAAACCCGCCATCGAAGGCGTGGCGAAAATGCTCGGCATGCCGCTCATTCGCGTGCTCGAGGTCGCCACGTTTTACACGATGTTTCACCTGGAGCCGGTCGGCTCGAAGGCGCATGTCCAGGTCTGCGGGACGACGCCCTGCATGCTGCGCGGGGCAAGCGAGCTGATCGAGACCTGCCGCACGCGCATCCACGCGCATCCCCACCACGTTTCCGCCGACGGCGCTTTGTCGTGGGAGGAGGTGGAGTGCCTCGGCGCCTGTGTGAACGCCCCGATGATCCAAGTCTCCAAGGACACTTATGAAGACCTGACGCCGGAGATTTTTCGGGGCTTGCTCGACGCTTTTGAGCGCGGAGAGGAGCCGGCCCCCGGTCCGCAAAACGGCCGAAAACATTCGATGCCGATCACGGGGCTGACCTCCCTGACAGAGATCGCGTATGCCGAAGACGACCTGCCGCGCGCGCTGGCGCGCTGTGCCGGCGCAAGGGTGGCGACGCCTGATCACGCCAACGCCAACATTGCGGTAGACGAACCGCACACTGCCGTCGACGAGAATGCCGGCGGCGAGAGCCTGGAGGCGGAGCAGCAGCGCCGCAAAGGCCGTGCGCCGAAGAAGGGCGGCGGCGCGGATCCCGCATCGACGGCTGCGGCCAACCAGAATGTGGGGCGCGTCGATCCGTCCGGCCGGTCGGATGAAGCGGCGGCGCGGGCACCCGGTGCTGGCGCTGCTACCGCGCCGAACCCGGTGACCGACACGCATCAGAACGGCCCGAGGAATCCGGGGCCGCGCTCCGATCGCGATTCGTCCTCCGACAAGGACGGCTGACGATGCTCGCTGACAAGGACCGCATTTTTCGGAACCTCTACGGCCTCCACGATCCCGGCCTGAAGGGCGCGCGTTCGCGCGGCGCCTGGGACGGCACCAAGGCGATTCTCGAGAAGGGCCGCGACGCGGTCGTCGACGAGGTGAAGAAGTCCGGGCTTCGGGGCCGAGGAGGGGCGGGTTTTCCGACCGGCCTAAAATGGTCGTTCATGCCGAAACAGTCGGACGGCCGACCGCATTATCTCGTCGTCAACGCCGACGAATCGGAGCCTGGTACCTGCAAGGACCGCGAGATCATGCGGCACGACCCGCATCTCCTCGTCGAGGGCTGCCTGATCGCCTCCTTCGCGATGGGCGCGAATGCGGCCTATATCTACGTGCGCGGCGAATATATCCGCGAGCGCGAGGCGCTGCAGCGGGCGGTCGACGAGGCCTACGAGGCGCGCCTCATCGGCAAGGACAATCTCCACGGCTGGGATTTTGATATTATCGTCACCCACGGCGCCGGCGCATATATCTGCGGCGAGGAGACGGCGCTGCTCGAAAGCCTCGAAGGCAAGAAGGGGATGCCGCGGCTGAAGCCGCCGTTCCCGGCCAATATGGGCCTCTATGGCTGCCCGACGACCGTCAATAACGTCGAATCGATCGCGGTCGCGCCCGACATCCTGCGCCGCGGCGCTGGATGGTTCGCGAGCTTCGGGCGCCCGAACAATCTTGGCACAAAGCTCTATAACATTTCCGGCCACGTGAACGCGCCCTGCACTGTCGAAGAGGCGATGAGCATCCCGTTCCGCGAGCTGATCGAGCGCCACGCTGGCGGCGTCAGGGGCGGCTGGGACAATCTCCTGGCCATGATCCCCGGCGGGTCGTCCTGCCCGATCATCCCGGCGCACCAATGCGACGCGGCGATCATGGATTTCGACGGCATGCGGGAGCTGAAGTCGAGCTTCGGTACCGCCGCGGTCATCGTCATGGACAAGTCTACGGATGTGGTCCGGGCGATCACCCGCATCGCCTATTTCTACAAGCACGAGAGCTGCGGCCAGTGCACCCCCTGCCGCGAAGGTACGGGCTGGATGTGGCGGGTGCTGGAGCGCATGTCGCGCGGCGAGGCGGAGAAGCGCGAGATCGACATG
>CAYTTC010000369.1:0-2078 GCA_964440525.1 uncultured Propylenella sp.
ACATCTTTACAGTGATCGGAGAATCGCCAGTATCCTCAGGGTCCTGCCTCAGTTTGATCATAAAACTACCGGATGCAAACAGGCTGTGGATTGCCTGATTCATCCAAGGCGCCTGACTCATGTTATTGAGGATATTTGGCTACATCTTCGGGATAGGAGCCTTCATGCTTCTCGGTCTCGCCGTGGCCGCGGGCGTTCTCCTGCAGACGTTCAACGCCGATCTTCCGGACTACGACCGCCTGGCGCAATACGAGCCGCCGGTCATGACGCGCATCCAGGCCGCCGACGGGCAGCTCGTCGCCGAGCATGCGCGCGAGCGTCGGCTGTATCTGCCGATCCAGGCCGTCCCCGACCTTATCAAGGCGGCGTTCCTTTCGGCCGAGGATAAGAACTTCTACGAGCACGACGGGCTCGATCTCCCGGGCATCGTGCGGGCGCTGGTGGTCAATCTGCGCAATAGCGGCTCCGGCAAGCGCCCGGTCGGCGCCTCGACCATCACCCAACAGGTGGCGAAGAATTTCCTGCTTTCGAACGAGGTCTCCTACGAGCGCAAGATCAAGGAGGCGCTTTTGGCGCTCAGGATCGAGCAGGCCTATTCCAAGGACAAGATCTTCGAGCTCTATCTGAACGAGATCTATCTCGGCCTCGGCTCCTATGGCATCGCCGCCGCGGCGCTCAATTATTTCGACAAGCCGGTCAATCAGCTGACGGTCGCCGAGTCGGCCTATCTCGCCGCGCTTCCCAAGGCACCGGAGAACTATAACCCGCTCCGCCACCAGGATCGCGCGATCGAGCGCCGAAACTGGGTGATCGATCGGATGGTGGAGAACGGCTACATCCGCGCGACCGATGGCGAGGCGGCGAAAACGAGCTCGCTAACCGTCACCGTGCGCCCACGCGGCAATTACCTCTTCGCGTCGGAATTCTTCGCCGAGGAGGTGCGCCGCAACCTCATCGAGCTCTACGGCAGCGAAAAGCTCTACGAGGGCGGCCTCTCGGTCCGCACGACGCTCGACCCGAAGCTGCAGGCGCTCGCCCGCGAGAAGCTGCAGGAGGGGCTGATCCGCTTCGACCAGGCGCGCGGCTACCGCGGCCCGGTAACGAGCATTGACATCGCCGGGGACTGGGGCGAGCCGCTCGGCAAGGTGCCCGGGCTGTCGGATGTCCCCGAATGGCGGCTCGCCGTCGTGCTGGAAGCAGGCAACGAAGCAGCGACCATTGGCCTGCAGCCGGCGACGCTTCCAAGCGGCGCGCTTGTCACCGGTCGCCAGCGCGGGACGATCCCGCTCGGTGAGATGAAATGGGCAAAGAGCGGATTGACCAACGTGGCGTCCGTTCTGAAGCCCGGCGATGTCGTCTATGTTCAGTCCGTCGCCGACCGGCCCGACACCTGGAAGCTTCGCCAGCCGCCCGAGATCGAGGGCGCGCTCGTGGCGATGGATCCCTATACCGGTCGCGTGCTCGCCCTGGTCGGCGGCTTTTCCTACGCGGAGAGCGAGTTCAACCGCGCCACCCAGGCATGGCGCCAGCCGGGCTCATCGTTCAAACCGTTCGTCTATTCGGCGGCGCTCGACAACGGCTATACGCCCTCGTCCGTCATCATGGACGCGCCGATCGAGATTCGCGCTGGCAACGAAATCTGGCGGCCGGAAAACTACGGCGGCAAGTTCTATGGCCCGGCGACGCTGCGGACCGGCGTCGAGAAATCGCGCAACGTCATGACCGTTCGGCTGGCGCAGGACATGGGCATGCCGCTCGTCGCCGAATACGCCAAGCGCTTCGGCATCTACGACGAGCTCGCGCCCTATCTGCCGATGGCGCTGGGCGCTGGCGAAACGACCGTTCTCCGCCTCGTCACCGCCTATGCCACGATCGCCAATGGCGGCCGCAAGATCAACGCCACCCTGATCGACCGCATCCAGGACCGCTTCGGCCGCACCATCTACCAGCACGACCAGCGCCAATGCGACGACTGCGAGGCGACGAGCTGGACCGGGCAGGGCGAGCCCACCCTCGTCGACACGCGTGAGCAGGTGCTCGACCCGATGACCGCCTACCAGATCACCTCGATGATGGAG
>CAYTTC010000370.1:0-2064 GCA_964440525.1 uncultured Propylenella sp.
CCGGCGTGACGGCCGACATAGGTGTCGAGAAGGTCGACCGCGATCCGCCGCAAGGCGTGCCGCTCCGCATAAGGGCTGATCAGCCTTGCGGCGACCTCAAGCCGTTCGACCTCGGCGTCGCTGAAGCCGTCGGCCGCGCGTGTCGCGAATGACATCGAGGCGGAACGCGTACGGTCGAGAAACGGGAACGGCACGATCAGGTAGTCGGTCGCGCCGGATTGTTGCAGCTCCCGAAGCAGCTGCATCTCCGCGGCGGGGCCAGCCAGTCGTCTGCGAAACGGCTTGCCGGTCTCGTCGACGACTCGGAGCGGGCTGTCGAGATAGGTCGACGTGTTCTCGGTGCCGTGGGAGTAGACCATTTCGGTTGGCTCGGCCTCGTCGGCGAGCCACACGAGCTGGCCGCCAAGCTGCTCCGGATGCAGCGTCTCGATTCCGAGAACCGCGCGCCATATCGGCAGACCGTCGGCGACCAGCATGCGACAGTAGCTGTCGTGCAGCTCCGCCAGCGGCAGCGCGGCGTTTTCTGCAAGCCACAATCCCAATTCGCCTAGCGGCCGCATCGCGTCTCCCCTTCTGAGCTACCGCTCTTTCGGCCCGTCAGCCCGAATGATGCAGAGATATTTGGCTGTCCAAAGGCACGCGGCCAATGCAAAAGGGCCGCCATGATCGACGGACCACGCATCCCGCCCGCCTCGGGCGGACCGCCGAAAAGCCTGGTCGTGTTCCTGCACGGCTACGGCGCCGACGGCAACGACCTGATCAGCCTTGGGCGGGAATGGGCGAATGCCCTCCCGGCGACCGCGTTCGTCTCGCCGAACGCGCCGGAGCTTTGCCCCGGCACCCCGATGGGACGGCAATGGTTTCCCCTCAGCATGCGCGATCCGCGCGAGCTCGTGCGGGGCGTTGCCGCTGCCCGGCCGGCGCTCGACGCTTTTCTCGACGCCGAGTTTCAGCGCCATGGCCTCGACGAGAAAGCCTGCGCGCTGGTCGGCTTCAGCCAGGGCACCATGCTGGCCCTGCACACAGGCCCGCAGCGCAGCCAGCCGCTCGCCGGAATTCTGGGCTATTCGGGCCTGCTCGCCGACCCCGCCGCCCTCAAAAGCGGCGCTGTCGAGAAGCCTCCCGTCTTTCTCATCCATGGCGACCGGGACGACCTGATCCCGGTGGCGGCGATTTTCGCGGCAGCCGAGGGTCTGGCGGCGGCGGAAATACCGGTCGAGTGGCATATCTCACCGGGGATTCCGCACGGCATCGGGCCCGACGGACTCGCGCTTGGGCTGAGCTTCCTGAAACGCGTCCTGCCGCGCTGATCCACGCGCAACTGAACGCGACAGGGGTGACAGCACGCGCGCGGAACCGCCTATACTGACCGGAAGTTTCCGTGCGTCACATTGAGGGCCGCATTTCCGACGGCCACGGAACATTTCTCTCGCGAGGTCCCCATGGCGACCGTCTCCAGAAGCTCGAAGCTCTTCACCCATTTCGCCGCTAGGATGGCTCATGCGGCTGGTCGGCCTATCACTTTCATCCTCTGTTGCGCGATCGTCATCGGCTGGGCGGCGAGCGGTCCCATCTTCGGCTTCTCCGACACTTGGCAGCTCATCATCAATACCGGAACGACTGTCGTTACTTTCCTCATGGTGTTCCTCATTCAAAACACGCAAAATCGCGACGGAACGGCGATGCAGGCGAAGCTCGATGAGCTGATCCGCGCGAGTGCAGCCCACAACGCCTTCATCGGTATCGACCATCTGACGGAAGAAGAGCTCCTTGAGATCCGGAAGGAATGCGAGGCGCGCGCCGAGGAGGAGGGCCGTGACCTCAACAAGCACGAGCGGGCGCGCGTGGCCGCCGACGTCGCGGAGAAGAGGGTTCGGCGAAAGGTAAGCGCTGCCACTAAGCCTTGACGCGCACAGGGAATTCCAGTTTCCGGCCATTTTCAGCCGTCGGGCCTCGGCGCGATCGGCCCCTCTATTCGCTAAAGTTCGTCATTCCGATTGCGCCAATTCCTTTACGGCTGCGTGAGACAAGGGCGGCGCAATTGGGAGGTTGCGAATGCGCGTC
>CAYTTC010000371.1:0-2058 GCA_964440525.1 uncultured Propylenella sp.
GCGACCCGGCTTTCGCTCCCCATCATGGTCAGGAGCACCGGCGCGTGCGGAAGAAAATCGAGCGTCTCCGCTTCGAAGCCGACGCCGTCCAGTTCGCGCCACAGCTTGACCATCTCAATCTCATCCTCGCGTGTGCCGTCATCGACGATCACGACCGCGCGCGGCGACAGATGCGGCGCCAGCATCGGCAGCGCCGGGAAGCGGCTCAGCGACTGCACCTTGCCGGGAGGGCCATCAACGAAGAGGAGATCGATCTTCTCGGAGAGCGTCTCAAGGCGTGGATCGAGGCCGTACCATTGAAAGGTGCGGCCATTCAACGTCACGTCCGCGAGCGGCGCAAGGACGAGCTCCACCCGGTCGGACAATTCCGCCTGCTCCAACAGCGCGGCCGTCTGCCTGGCGTGCGCGCTGTCGTGCTCGATGGAGATGATGCGTCCGCTGCCATTAGCGCGCAGAGCCGCGGCGAAGAGCACGGTTGAGCTGCCGCTGCCGAGCTCCATGATGAGCTTCGGCCGTTGGCGGCGGATGAGATGGAAGAGAAAGGCGGCTTCTTCGCCGGTGATTTCGAAGCCCTGATGCGGGAACGGCGGGATGACGCCCTTGATGTCGAGCTGCGGAAGAATCGCGACGGTGTTCACCAGCGACGAGAGGGCCGCCTTCAGCTTTTTCTGCGCGCGGTCATCGCGCGTGCGCACGATCGACCTGAGCGCCACGATGTCGTCTTCGATCCGCTGCAGACGTTCATGCATGGCGAGCGTGCTCGCATGCGCCTCGGCGATGCGATCCGAGAGGCCGAGTGTCAAGAAGGAGCGCATGCGCGCCGTCAAGAGACCCAATGCGACCCCCGGGACCTACGTTTTGTTGATTGATGTGAGAGGGGACGGACATACTGCGGCAAAGCCGAAGCAGCGCGTGGACAGGAGCGCGGCCGCCATCGCCTTATGATGGCCGCGTGCGTCAATCTCGTGCCCAAAGGTCGTCACCGCCGCCGGGGCCTTCGCGTCCATCTTGCTCTCCCCGCGCGGAGCAAACCAGTTTGCAGGGACGGATGCAATGCGAATGACGCGGCGCCGATTTCCGACGGCATCCGGTTGACTTAGCGTGCCCAGGTGAGAGGCGGGTGCCGGAGGCACCTCGGCGATCCCTCTGGAATCACTGCACCGAGCGACTAAGTATGACGCGACACGCATCATCACGCCTCCCAAGGCTAGAGGGCATCATGCAGCTCGAAGGGATCCATCATCTGACGGCGATTTCCGCCGACGCGCCGGGGAACCGCCGCTTCTACGAGGGCGTGCTTGGCATGCGGCTCGTCAAGAAGACGGTGAACCAGGACGACGTCAGCGCCTACCATCTCTTCTACGCCGACGGGCTGGCGACCCCCGGCACCGACATCACCTTCTTCGATTGGCCGGCAGCACCGGAGCGGCGCGGCACGCATTCGATCGCGCGCACCGCGCTTCGCGTCGCCGGGCCGAAAACGCTCGACTGGTGGAAGGAGCATCTTGCCGAACACCGCGTGAAGCACGAAAAAATTGCCGAGCGCGACGGCCGGCTGACGCTCGACCTCGAAGACCCTGAAGGCCAGCGCCTGAGCCTTGTCGACGACCGCGGGGCGGGCGAAGCGCATCCGTGGGCCAAAAGCCCGGTATCGGCGGAGCACCAGATCCGCGGGCTCGGGCCGATCACACTGAGCGTCCCAGACCTTAGGCCGACCGACGCGGTGCTGACCGCCGTCATGAACATGCGGCCGGTCCGCACCTATCCGCATCCGGAAAATCCGCAGCACACAGCGCACGTCTACGAGATGGGTGAGGGCGGCCCGGCGGCCGAGCTGCATGTTGCTGTGCAGCCGGACCTGCCAGAGGCGCGGCAGGGACGCGGCGGTGTGCATCACGTCGCTTTTCGCACCCCCGACACCGAATACGACGCCTGGGCGGAGCGGCTGAAGGCCATGCGCATCCCGAACAGCGGCAAAGTCGACCGCTTCTATTTCAAGAGCCTCTATTTCCGCGAGCCGAATGGCATTTTGTTCGAGATCGCCTCGGACGGCCCCGG
>CAYTTC010000372.1:0-2054 GCA_964440525.1 uncultured Propylenella sp.
CGCGGCGAGCGGCCGGTCGGCTGGAAGGTCGGCTTCACCAACGAGGCGGTCTGGAAGGACTACGGGGTGCATGCCCCGATCTGGGGACCGATGTACGATTCGACGGTGACGGAAGTGGAAGGTGCTGCGGTCTGCGCGGTCGGCGCGCTGATCGACCCACGCATCGAACCGGAGATCGCTCTCCGCATTGCGCGGCTGCCGCATCCGGAGATGGAGGAGGCAGAGCTTCTCGCCTGCGTCGATGCCGTGGCGCACGGATTCGAGATCGTCCATTCCGTCTTTCCCGGCTGGAAGTTCAAGGCTGCGGACGGCGTCGCCGCATTCACGCTGCACGGCCGCTACCGCCATGGGCCGCTCGTCCCGGTCGCGCGGGCCGAACACTCGCGCTGGCTCCCAATGCTTCGCCAATTCACCGTCGTCCTCTTTCGCGACGGGATCGAAGCCGACAGGGGAACCGGAAGGAACGTGCTTGGCGGGCCACTCAGCGCGCTTCGTCATTTCGTGCGCGATATGGCTCAGTATCCCGGCTACGCGCTGA
This sequence comes from uncultured Propylenella sp., assembly GCA_964440525.1. Taxonomy (GTDB): domain Bacteria; phylum Pseudomonadota; class Alphaproteobacteria; order Rhizobiales; family Afifellaceae; genus DASWJZ01. Next base: position 539 of record CAYTTC010000372.1, read on the forward strand.
AGCCCGGCGACCTCGTCACCACCGGCACGCTTACGCGCGCCTTTCCCGCGTCACCGGGAGAGCGCTGGAGCACGCGGATCGAGGGCATTCCGCTCGCAGGAATGGATCTCGCTCTGCCTCAGTAGCGATTTCGCAGCGGCGAGGTCATTCGGGAGCCGCCAAATATTCGGCAACAATTTCGGCAAAGTCCCCGAAAGTGAGTTCATCGGCATCGAGGGCGCGAGCCGAGCAGATCGCCGGCAGGGCAATTTGAAAGGTCGCAAACTCCTGCGCAATCTTCCGGCCGCCGGGAATCTTCCGGTCGCGACTCTGGCCTCGCAACCAGATCGCCACGCGCTCGATGCATTTAGCCGTCTCACCGTGGTGAGTGTGGATGTCTTGTCCGGCAATATCGGAGAGAAAGCGCTGATAGCGGAATTGCTCGCGATCGAGAACCATGCAGCGCTTCGCCCTCTGGCTCGGTCCTCCGTACCGCTTCGCGCCAATGAACAGACCGAGTTCGAACGGCATGTTGAACCGCGGCAAGGGCGGATCACCGTCAGTTTCGGTGCGCGAGATATCGTGTATCCCGTATCGGCAGCCCTCGATAATTGCCTGGATCTTGCTGATGCGGTTTTCTGAGGAATCGTCCGTCTCCAAGGCGGAGCGCGCCCGAAAGCCCGAGCGCATGACAGTAAACACGATGGCCCAAAGAAATGGCAGGTACTCGCGGTCGAACGGGCAATTGATGAAAACGTCGCGCGCGAAAGTCCTTGTGGGCATTCAGCCTCGTGCCAAACTGCCGTTGCGAAGTTTGATGATCGTTTCCCTGATTTCGCGTGAGGTGAAGCTCGTCGGACGAGCCTTTGCGCGCAGGACCGTCACGCCATCGCTAGTCTTGCCGGCAACATCATAGTCGACGAAGCGCCCGCTCTTTGTGTCGCGCTTTGTCACCGCTCGTTTTGCCTTACTCGCGCTCTGGAGCCTCTTCGCCATTCGGTCACCCTCAAATCTATGCGCCTCAGCGCCCCTTGGTATCGCTGGTGAGCTCGCCGAGCAGGCGCGCCATCTCGTCTTCTAGCTGATCGGCCGTCTCGCGGCGGCGGGAATTGAGGCTGATGACGGGCGCTTCCTCGCGGCGTTCGGCGGGCGCCGGCGGCTCACGCCGTGGCTCCGCCTCGGGGGCCGGTCCCATGGCGGTTCTCGCGGGCTCGGTCCGCTCGCGCTTGTCCTGACGGTCTTTTGGGGCGGGCGGCTTCGCCCGCTCGGTCTCCGAAGCATTACCGGCCTCGTTGTCGAAACCGAATTCGTCGAGATCGATGTCCGGCTGACGGGACTGATTGGCGGATTGGACTTCGCGCGCCAGCGCTTCCTCAAGCTTGTCGGCGAGGTCGCCGAGCGTGGTGGCGGAATCCACCATGGCCTTGGCCGTGGGCGCCTCGCGGCGGCCGGCGGCCTGATCGCCGCTCCGCGTCCGCGGGTCGAAGCGGAGCGCCCGCACGATCTCGTTCTCGATCGAATCCGGATCCGACCAGGG
>CAYTTC010000373.1:0-2044 GCA_964440525.1 uncultured Propylenella sp.
GAAAGCGGCGGTGGATCGCGCGGCGGCAAGCCCCCGAAGCGGCGCGCCGGGCAGAAGCAGCCGAAAGGCGGTTCCCGCGAGCGCCGCCGCCGCTCTCTCCTCGGCCGGCTTTTCCGCGGCGTCGTCTACTGGGGTTTTGTGCTCTGCCTGTGGGTCGGGATCGCGGGCGCCGGCCTCGTCGCCTATTTCGCCGCCGAGCTGCCGGGCGCCTCCGAGTGGCGGGTGCCCGACCGCCCGCCCAATATCCAGATCCTCGCCAACGACGGAAGGCTGATCGGCAATCGCGGCGACACCGGCGGCGAATCGGTCAGGATAGCGGATCTCCCCTCCTATCTGCCGAACGCCGTCATCGCCATCGAGGATCGACGCTTTCGCTCGCATTTCGGAGTCGACCCGATCGGGCTTCTCCGCGCCATGTCGAAAAACGTTTTTGCAGGCGGCGTTGTGGAAGGCGGCTCGACCCTCACCCAGCAGCTCGCGAAAAACATGTTCCTGACCCCCGAGCGCTCGCTGAAGCGAAAAGTGCAGGAGGTCGTGCTCTCCGTCTGGCTGGAGACGAAATACACCAAGGACGAGATTTTGGAGATGTATCTGAACCGGGTCTATTTCGGATCCGGCGCCTATGGGATCGACGCCGCCGCCAGCCATTATTTCGACAGCGAGCCGAAGGATCTCACGCTCTCGCAGGCCGCGATCCTCGCCGGCGTGCTTCCCGCTCCGAGCCGCTACGCGCCGAACAAGAATCCTGAAGCGGCCCACCAGCGCGCCTCGCTCGTTCTCGCGGCGATGACCGAGGAGGGCTACGTCACCGCGGCCCAGGCGAAAGAGGCGCGCGATCGTCCCGCCGAGGCCGCCGCCTACCATATGAGCCGCAGCGGCAACTACATCGCCGATTGGGTGATGGATGTGCTGCCCTACCATGTCGGCGGCGTCGAGCAGGACGTGGTGGTGGAGACGACCGTCGATCTCAATCTGCAGGACCTGGCGGAGCATGCGGTCGCCGATACGCTTGCCGAGGAGGGCGAGAAATACGGCGTCGGCGAGGGGGCGATGGTCGTCGTCGACGGCACCGGCGCGGTGCGCGCCATGGTGGGCGGCCGCTCCTATGCCGACAGCCAGTTCAACCGGGCGGTCGAGGCGCTGAGGCAGCCCGGCTCGGCGTTCAAGCCCTTCGTCTATCTGACCGCCATCGAGAAGCTCGGCTATCGGCCGGATACGATCATGATCGACGAGCCGGTGACGCTCGGCACCTGGACGCCGAAGAATTCCAACGACAAGTATCGCGGCCCGGTGGCGCTGAAAGAAGCGCTAGCTCTCTCCATCAACACGGTCGCCGCGCAGCTCGCCGATCAGGTTGGGCCGGAGGCGGTGGTGCAGACGGCCAAGCGCATGGGCATCAATTCGCCGCTCGCCGCCAATCCCTCGATCGCGCTCGGCACCTCGGAGGTAACGCTGCTGGAGCTGACCGGCGCCTATGCGCCGTTTTCGAACGGCGGCTTCGCCGTCCTGCCCTTCGTGGTGCAGCGCGTGCGCACGCCGGACGGCACCGTGATCTTCGAGCGAACCGGCTCGGGCCTTGGTCGCGTCGCCTCGATCGAGAGCGTCGCCTTGATGAATGACATGCTGCAGGCGACGGTGGAGATGGGCACCGGTGCGAGGGCGGCGATGGCCGGCTGGCCGGCCGGCGGCAAGACCGGGACGAGCCAGAATTTTCGCGACGCCTGGTTCATCGGCTACACCGCGAACCTGACCGCCGGCGTCTGGGTCGGCAACGATTCCGACGCCCCGACGAAGCACGCCTCAGGCGCCAACCTTCCGGCGCAGATCTGGGCGAAATTCATGACCAAGGCGCATGAGGGCGTTCCGGTGGCGCAGCTTCCGGGAGCCGAGCTCGTGTCTTATCTCCTCGCCCAGCCCGCGCCCGGAGCCGAACCCGGTGGCTGGGGTTTTGCCGCCGCCAATCCGAACGAGGCAACCGCAAACGAGCAACGCATGCGCAACTGGATTTTTCGCGACGGCAACGACGGCGGCGTGCAGCCGCAAC
>CAYTTC010000374.1:0-2035 GCA_964440525.1 uncultured Propylenella sp.
GGCCGCCGCGCCGGAAGCCTGGCAGGGAGCCGTCGCCGCCGGCCTGCTGGGTGTAGGTCCCGGGGTCGCCGGCAGCTCCGAGGTTGCCGGAAAATACCTGGTCGCCCTCATCGAGGAGGCGCGCCGGAGCGGCGGGTCTTTCGAAGACGCCGCCAAAGCGGGTTTGAAGCAGCTCGTCGCCGAAAAGCAGAAGGTGCCGGGCCTCGGCCATCCGCAGCACGCGGCCGGCGACCCGCGCGCGATCCTGCTCATGAAGCTCGCCGATGAGCGCGGCGTCTCCGGCGATCACGTCAACATGCTGCGGCTCCTGGAGAAGCACGCGCGGGCGATCACCGGGCGGGCGCTGCCCATCAATGTCAGCGGCGCGATCCCGGCGGTGATGCTCGACGTCGGCTATCCGGCCAATGCTATCAAGGGGCTGCCGCTTCTCGCGCGCACCGCCGGGCTCGTTGCTCACCTCTACGAAGAAACGCAGCGGCCGATCGGCTTCGTCATGTCGAACCATGCCGACGAGGCGATTTCCTACGACGGCGCCAAGCCGGCGGAATAGGAGAAGAGCGTGGCGAAAGTTTTGGCGGGCCTCCGCGTCGTCGAGATGGGGACCTTCATCACCGGTCCAGCGGCGGCGATGTATCTCGGCGACCTCGGCGCCGACGTGATCAAGGTCGAGCGCCCCGGCACCGGCGATCCTTTTCGCGCCTTCAAGGGCGGTTTGTACAGCCCGCACTATCAAACCTATAACCGCAACAAGCGCTCCATCACCCTCGACACGACGAACGAAAAGGATCGCGCGGTCTTCCACGAACTGATTGGGACGGCCGACGTCTTCATCCAGAATTTTCGCCCCGGCGTGGCGGAGAAGCTCGGGGCGGGCGAGGCGGAGCTGAAGGCGCTCAATTCGCGCCTGATCTATTGCGCGATCTCCGGCTGGGGCACGAGCGGTCCCTACCGCGACCGGCCCGCCTACGACACGGTCGCGCAGGCGGCGAGCGGTTTTCTTCGCCTCGTCATGCCGCCCGAGAAGCCACGCGTCATCGGCCCGGCCATCGCCGACGCCATGACCGGCTTCTACGCCGCCCTCGGCGTGCTCGCGGCGCTCTACGAGCGGCAGGCGACCGGCAGCGGCCGGCGTATCGATGTTTCGATGCTCGAGGCCATGTGCCACTTCAACCTCGATTCCTTCACGCACTACTTCTCCGAGGGCGAGATCATGGGGCCGCTCAGCCGCCCGAGCGTCTCGCAGTCTTACGTGTTCGAATGCGCCGACGAAAAATGGCTGGCGCTCCACATGTCCTCCCCGCCGAAATTCTGGGAGGGCCTCGCCGGGGTGATCGAAAAGCCGGATCTCTTCAACGATCCGCGCTTCGCAACCCGCGAGGCGCGGATCGAGCATCCGGACGACCTGATCGAGCTGATGGGAGCGATCTTCAAGACCAGAACCCGCGAGGAATGGTGCGCGCGGCTAGCAGCGGCGGAGGTGCCGCATTCACCGGCTTACGATTCAAACGAGGCGCTCGACGATCCGCAGGCCAGTCACCTGCAGATCAAGGTTTCGGCCGAGCATCCCGTGATGGGCAATTTCACCACTGTTCGCAGTCCGCTCTCCTTCGACGGGGAACGCGAGCTGGACGTGCTGCCGCCTCCGACGCTCGGCGAGCACGACGCCGAGGTGCGGAGCGAACTGACGGAACGCCGCCGGCCGGTTGCGGAATAAAGCGGCGCGCTCACCGCTTTTCCCGGCGAATGGCGCATTCTTAGGCAGGCACGTCCCCGGCCGGCGCACAGAGCCTGAGCATCTCGAATGGCATGCGACTTGCTTCTCCTGTTGCGGTGCACAACCGACCAGGGAGAAGGTCATGGTTTGGGTAAGGGGAAAAATTTTGCTGTCCGGGGTGGCGCTTGCCGCGTCGCTCGGACTGACCTCGGTCGCCGCGGCGCAGGAGGAGACGATCAAGGTCGGCATCCTCCATTCGCTGTCCGGCACGATGGCAATTTCCGAGACGACGTTGAAGGACGTCATGCTCATGCTCATCGA
>CAYTTC010000375.1:0-2034 GCA_964440525.1 uncultured Propylenella sp.
TTCTGGCGGCAGACCGTGCTGCCGCTTGTCGCGCGATTTGCCTCAGCGCTCGGCGGCTGGCTCGGACCGGCGTGGGGGGAGGGGTTGCGGCTTTCGTTCGACGCCGACAAGGTGGAGGCGCTGTCGCTCGAGCGCGAGGCGCTGTGGCGGCGGGTGAACGACGCGGATTTTCTGACGCCGGAGGAGAAGCGAGAGGCGGTGGGATATGGGGCGAGGTGAGCGTATTGAGTGTAGTGGAGCGGCGCGGTTATAGACGCTACTTCGCAGCAGCGTCTATAACTACTGACCCTCCGATCAGCCCTCGAGATTGCTCCGGCCAAAGGGGCGCGCCTCGCTCTGACCAATTCGCGAAGGTGGCGGTAGCACGCCTCTTAGAAGCATCTCCCGGCGTTTGGGTCTGCGCACGCGTTCGTCGACGGGCGCTTCATTGGATGAGCAGGATGCCCGACGTGACGAGCCAGTTCGTGGAGCGCGGGGATCTCGCGCATCTGGCGCTGTTCCTCTGGGCGTCGGGCGCGTCGGGGCTATTGATCTGGGCGCTTCGCGAGCTCGCCGCGTCGAACCGAAGGTTCAACGATTTCGTGTCTGAGATCACACGGCTGAACAAGCTGTTTCGCGATCATTCGTGAGGCAGCGACCTCGCGCTTCCAGAATCAGTGGGCAAGGAGTTCGGAGACGCGAGCGTCATGGACATAGCCAGGAATGCGAGCGATTCCGCCTAGTACTGTTAGCGTCCCCGCGCGCCCATCCGCACGCGGGTGCTCCGGATTGCGGAGGAGCTCACAGCGCTCGTAAGCTTCTTTGCCTCCGAACATGATGTATCCGCCGAGGTCGAAGAGGACTCCGGGAAACCGTTCAAGAATGTCGTACCAGGACCCATCCTTGTGATAGAGCGCGTGCGCTGCGCCGATCCCCAAACTCTTGTTCAGCTTTCTACCGGTTAGCCTTAGCATAGTGTGCTCCTCTGCTCCGCGAACAAGGTGATACCCGGCTTCGGTCAGCGCTTTTCTTACCGCTGCCGCCTGACCCTCTGTAGCTCCGTGATTGCGAGCGAAGTCTACGGCGGTGTTCCGAAGGGCACGGATGCCAGACTTATCCGCGCGGTTTGGAAGCGGCTCCGCGAATTCCGCACCGTCTTCGAACGTTACGACCAAGTGCTCACGCTCGACCTTTGCCCTCATCTTCTTGGCGGCGAACCTCGTACTACCGCGGCCTCTCCGACCGGTCTTTACTGAATCGTTCAAAGGCAGGCCAAACACACGCCTTAGGACATCGTCCTCAGTTTCGCCAAAGCGGCCACGCCCGGCAATCGCCGCCCAAACCTCGCCCGATACGCGGATACCACGCATATTGTCTTCATCCTCGCTTCTCACTCATCGCACATTTGTCTCAGATAAAAAAGTGGAAAACGTACACGTTGGGCTGAGATGCTTCCAAGCGCGACCTATCGAGGGATCCCCATGCTCGACTTCTTCAAATCGCTCCGGCGCGGGCCGGAGGATCATCGCGATGTGTTCGCCGAGTTTGCCATGCTGCTGATCTTTCTTCGTGCCGAGCACATGGCGGCGAAAAAGGGTCAGGCGCGGCTGAGGGTGGTGCGATGAGAACGCTGCATCCTTCCCCTCTCCCTGCCCTCCCTTGCAAGGGGGGAGGGGACTTGCGCCCTCCGGGGGGAGGGGTCTCGCGTGCGCTCGATCGCGAGGCGAAATTCGCCGCGGCCGAGCTTTCTGAGGTGGAGGCGGATGGCAGCTTTTTCGGCTATGCGAGCCTTTTCGGCGAGACCGATCTGAACCGCGACCTGGTGCTCCCCGGCGCATTTCTGAAATCGATCGGAAAACGCGGCGCGTCGGGCATCCGCATGCTTTTTCAGCACGACCCGGCGACGCCGATCGGGGTGTGGCGCGAGATCCGCGAGGATGCTCGCGGCCTCCTCGTCAGCGGTCGGCTGATGACGGAGGTCGCCAAGGCGCGCGAGGTGCTGGCGCTGATGCGCGCCGGCGCGATCGACGGCCTCTCGATCGGTTTTCGCACCGT
>CAYTTC010000376.1:0-2014 GCA_964440525.1 uncultured Propylenella sp.
CGGGGCTTTCGATGACCCCGTCGAGGCAGGGAGAAGACATGAGCGATAATGGACGCAGAACGGGCCCCCGGTCGATCGCGATCGTCGGCCCGTTCGCAAGCGGCAAGACAAGTCTACTCGAAGCAATTTTGGCGCGCACCGGCGTCCTGGAGAAGCCAGGTGCGGTCGCAAACAAAACTTCGGTCGGCGATTCCTCGCCCGAGGCCCGCGCCCATTCGATGAGCGTGGAGATCAATATCGCCGAAACCAAATTCATGGACGAGACTTATACGTTTCTCGATTGCCCGGGCTCGGTGGAGTTCAGCTACGAGAGCGAGCCGCTGGTGGCCGGCATCGACGCGGCGATCGTCGTCGCCGAGCCCGACGAGAAGAAAATTCCGGCGCTGCAGGTGGTGCTCCGCCATCTCGAAGAGCGCGGCATTCCCCGCTTCCTTTTCCTCAACAAGATCGACAAGGCGTCGATGAGCGTGCGCGACGCGCTTGCGATGCTGCAGCCTGCCTCCGAGACGCCGCTGGTGTTGCGCCAGATTCCGATCTGGAAGGATGAGATCGCGACGGGCTTCATCGACCTCGCGCTCGACCGCGCCTTCGTCTACCGCGAGCATGCGCCGAGCGAAATGATCGAGCTTGATGGCAGCGAACAGGCGCGTCGCGACGAGGCGCGCTTCTCCATGCTGGAGCGCCTTGCCGATCACGACGACGCGCTGATGGAGCAACTTCTGGAGGATATCCAGCCGCCGCGCGACAAGGTGTTTTCGGACCTCGCCGCCGAGCTCCGCGCCGGACAGATCATGCCGGTGCTGATCGGCTCCGCCTTGAACGGCAACGGCATCATGCGGCTCTTGAAGGCGCTCCGCCACGAGGCTCCGAATGTTGAGGACACGCGCAAGCGCCTCGGCGTCACGGATGCGGCGAAGACCCTCCTGCAGGTGATGAAGACGATCCATACGAGCCATGCCGGCAAGCTGTCGGTGGTGCGCGTGCTGGCCGGCCGCGTCGACGACGGCGTGGAGCTGGCGACCCCGAGCGGCGACGTCGGCAAGGTTTCGGGCATTTTTCGCATGGTCGGCCAGAAATCGACTAAGCGCGGCGCCGCCGAAGCCGGCGAGACCGTCGGCCTCGGCAAGGTCGAGCATGCGCGGACCGGCGACACGCTTGGCTCCAAAGGGGCGAAGGTCTCGCAGATCGCAATTCCTCAACCTCCCCAAGCTGTGTTGCGACAGGTCGTCAATCCGAGCGAGCGCAAGGACGAAGTAAAACTCTCCTCAGCGCTCGCCCGCATGGTGGAGGAGGACCCTTCGCTCAGCGTCGATCACCGCCAGGATACAGGCGAGACATTGCTCGGCGGGCAGGGCGAGATGCATCTTCGCGTGGCGGTCGAACGCCTCACCAGCAGGTTCGCGTTGAAGCTCGAGACGAGGCGCGCGCTCGTCCCCTACCGCGAGACGATCCGCGCGACCGTGTCGAAGCGCGGCCGCCACAAGAAGCAGAGCGGCGGGCATGGCCAGTTCGGCGACGTGGTGATCGAGGTGAAGCCGCTGCCGCGTGGCTCGGGTTTCGTCTTCGACGATACGATCACCGGCGGCGTGGTGCCGAAGAACTACATTCCCGCTGTCGAGCAAGGAGTGCGGGAGGCATTGAAGAACGGTCCGCTCGGCGGCTTCCCCATTGTCGACATTTGTGTGACCTTGACCGATGGCTCCTATCACGACGTCGATTCGTCGGACCAGGCGTTCAAGATGGCCGGCATCCTCGGCATGCGCGAGGCGCTGCCGGAGGCAAGGCCGGTGCTGCTCGAGCCGGTGCTCCGCGTGAAGATTGCCATCCCGAACGACAATACGGCGCGGGTGAACGCCATCGTATCCGGCCGGCGCGGCCAGCTCATGGGCTATGACGCGCGGCTCGGCTGGAACGGTTGGGACGTGGTCGAGGCGTTGATCCCGGAGGCTGAGATCGCCGACCTCATCATCGAGCTCCGCTCGGCGACCGCCGGCGTCGGCACTTTTACCGCCGA
>CAYTTC010000377.1:0-1985 GCA_964440525.1 uncultured Propylenella sp.
GCGCACCGAAGGAAACGAGTTCGCCTGGTTCGAATGGGACGAGGCCAAGCGCGCAACAAATCTTCGGAAGCATCGTGTCGACTTCCAAGATCTGATTCCTGCGTTGACAGAGCCCCATCTCGTCAAGCCCTCCTCGCGACCAGAGGACGATGCGGAAGTGCGGTGGCTGAGTATTGTGCGGCTCGGCGAGCGAATCCTTGCCGTGGTGTACACAACAAGAAAGGGCGCATGCCGCATCATATCGGCGCGGCGGGCGAGCAGGAATGAGCGGAAAGCATATTACGCGCGTATCGGCGGATCAGCTTCGTAAGCTCCGCCCCGGTAAGACCGACTGGGCTTATGTCGATGCGCTCACCGACGCAGAGATCGAAGCCGCCATGCGGGACGATCCTGATTGGGCGGATTTGATCGACATGGACTGGTCGGACGCGGTGGTGGTCGTCCCGAAAAAGAAGAAGGCAATTTCGATCCGGCTCGACGAGGACGTGATCGATTACTTTAGGGCCAAAGGCGAAGGCTACCAGACGCGCATGAACGCCGTGCTGCGTCACTACATGGACAAGACGAAGAAGCCCGAGGCCGCAGAGTAGGCCATCCTACTGCGCGAGCAGGCTTTTCACCATCGCGCTCGCCTTGCCCAAATCCATCTTGCCGGCATGGCGCTCTTTCAAACGCGCCATTACCCTGCCCATGTCGCGCGCCGAGGTGGCGCCGGTCTCTGCGATTGCGCCTTGAGCCGCGGCGCGGACCTCGTCGTCCGACATCTGCTTCGGCATGAAGCCGCGGATCACTTCGATCTCGGCGCGCTCCTTTGCCGCCAGCTCCGGCCGCTTGCCGTCGTTGAAGGCCTTCGCCGACTCTTCGCGCTGCCGGATCATCTTCGAAAGCACCGCAACGAGCTCCTCGTCTGAGGCCGAAGCAGTGCCCTGACCGCGCGCAAGAATGTCGCGGTCCTTGAAGGCAGCGCTGATCATGCGAAGCGCTGACGTGCGCGCCGCGTCGCGGCTCTTCATCGCAACTTTCAGCGCTTCGTTGATAGCCTCACGCAAGCTGCAAATCCTCCGACGCGTTGACCCTAAGGCCGACCACCCTTAGATGGCGGCGAGAAGTCCAAAAATCGATAAAGATGCGCCGCCAACCCGGCAAGGCGCGGCGGACCCTGAGGCGACGATGACTACCCCCGACTGGAGCGAACCGAAGGCGACCGCCCTGCTCGTTCTTGCCGATGGCACGGTGATCGAGGGCGTCGGCCTTGGCGCCACCGGCAGGGCGGCGGGCGAGATCTGCTTCAACACGGCGATGACCGGCTATCAGGAGATCCTGACCGACCCCTCCTATGCCGGGCAGATCGTCACCTTCACCTTTCCCCATATCGGCAATGTCGGCGCCAACGAGGAGGACGTCGAGACGGTGAACGCGGCTGCGAGCTCCGGCGTGCGCGGGTGCGTCCTTCGGACCGACATCAGCGAGCCCGCCAGCTGGCGCGCCACGCGGCCCTTCGACCAGTGGCTGAAGATGCACGGCATCGTCGGCATAGCCGGAATCGACACGCGCGCTCTGACGGCGCTCATCCGCGAAAAGGGCATGCCGAACGGCATCGTCCACCATGCGCCGGACGGCGCGTTCGACGCGGCAGCGTTGAAGCGCGAAGCTGCGGCGCTTCCCGAAATGACCGGGCTCGACCTCGTGCCGGAGGTGACCACGGGGCAAAGCTTCACCTGGGACGAGACGTCGTGGCGATCGGGCGAAGGCTACGGCCATCGCGACGGAGAGGCGGCCTTCCATGTCGTCGCCATCGATTACGGCATCAAGCGCAACATCCTCAGGCTTTTGGCCGATCAGGGCTGCAAGGTGACGGTCCTGCCGGCGACAGCGACCGCCGAGGACGTGCTCTCCAGAAAACCCGACGGTGTGTTCCTGTCGAACGGCCCGGGCGATCCGGCGGCGACCGGCGAGTATGCGGTGCCCACGATCAAAGCGGTGGT
>CAYTTC010000378.1:0-1975 GCA_964440525.1 uncultured Propylenella sp.
GCATTTTCAAGCAACGCGCCCGATGTGCTCACTCCGCCGCGATCGCCGTCCCCATCCGCGCCTGCTCCATCTCGCGGATCGCACGGCGGTACTCGACCGGCATCACCTTCACGAATTTCGGTCGGTACTCGGCCCAGTTCTCCACGATATGCCGGGCCCGCGCCGATCCGGTGTAGTGGATATGGTTCTGGATCAGCGTGAGCAGCCGCTCCTCGTCATGGCTCGACATGTCGGAGGAGACATCCACCCGCCCGTGGAACTCGATGTCGCCGCCGTGATGGTGGAGTAGCTCCATCAGCTCGTCCTCCTCCGGCACCGGCTCGAGCTCGACCATGGCGAGGTTGCAGCGCGAGGCGAATTGGCTGTCCTCGTCGAGCACATAGGCGATGCCGCCCGACATGCCGGCGGCGAAATTCCGTCCGGTCTTGCCGATGACCACGGCGATGCCGCCGGTCATATATTCGCAGCCATGGTCGCCGACGCCCTCGACCACCGCGACGGCGCCAGAATTGCGGACCGCAAAGCGCTCGCCGGCAATGCCGGAGAAGTAGCACTCGCCCTCGATCGCGCCATAAAGCACCGTGTTGCCGACGACGATGCTCTCGTCCGGCTTGTAGCCGGCATTTTCGGGCGGGCGCACGACGATGCGGCCGCCGGAAAGGCCCTTGCCGACATAGTCGTTGGCGTCCCCGACGAGGTCGAGCGTCACACCCCGCGCGAGGAAGGCGCCGAAGGACTGCCCGGCCGTGCCGATGAGCTTCACGGTGATCGTGTCGTCGGGAAGGCCCTCATGGCCGTAGCGGCGGGCCACCTCGCCCGAGAGCATCGTCCCGGTCGCGCGGTCGACGTTGCGGATCGGCGACTCGATGACCACCGGTGTCTCGTGCTCCAGTGCCGGCGCCGCTTCCGCGATCAGGCGGCGGTCGAGGACGTCGTCGATCGGATGATGCTGTGCGCGTGTGCGGTGCATCTCCGACTTGGGCGCCTTCGGCTTGTAGAAGACACGCGTGAAATCGAGGCCGCGCGTCTTCCAATGGTCGACGAGGGGTTGGGTGTCGAGAAAGTCGGTCTCGCCGATCAGCTCGTCGAGCGTCCGCACCCCCATCGAGGCCATGATCTCGCGTGCTTCCTCGGCTACCAGGAAGAGGAAGGTGATGGCGTGCTCAGGCGCGCCGACAAAGCGCTTGCGAAGCACCGGGTCCTGCGTCGCGATGCCCACCGGACAGGTGTTCAGGTGGCACTTCCGCATCATGATGCAGCCGATGGCGATCAACGGCGCCGTCGCAAAACCGAACTCGTCAGCGCCGAGCAGCGCGCCGATGATGACGTCGCGGCCGGTCTTCAGCCCGCCGTCGACCTGCAGCGAGACGCGCGAGCGGAGCCCTTGCTCGACCAGGATCTGCTGCGTTTCGGCAAGTCCCATCTCCCACGGCGTCCCCGCATGCTTCAGCGACGTCAGCGGGCTCGCGCCCGTGCCGCCATCATAACCGGCGATGGTGATGTGATCGGAGCGCGCCTTGGCGACGCCGGCGGCAACCGTGCCGACGCCGACCTCCGCGACGAGCTTCACCGAGACCTGGCCCGCCGGATTGGCGTTCTTCAAATCGAAGATCAGCTGCGCGATGTCCTCGATCGAATAGATGTCGTGATGCGGCGGCGGCGAGATCAGGCCGACGCCGGGCGTCGAATGGCGGACCTTGGCGATCGTCGCGTCAACCTTATGGCCGGGAAGCTGGCCGCCTTCGCCGGGCTTCGCGCCTTGCGCGATCTTGATCTGCATCATGTCGGAATTGACGAGGTATTCCGTGGTGACGCCGAAGCGGCCAGAGGCCACCTGCTTGATGGCCGAGCGCTTCGAATCGCCGTTCGGCAGCCGACGGAAGCGCTCGGACTCCTCGCCGCCCTCGCCGGTGTTCGACTTGCCGCCGATGCGGTTCATGGCGATCGCCAGCGTCTCGTGCGCCTCGCGCGAGAT
>CAYTTC010000379.1:0-1946 GCA_964440525.1 uncultured Propylenella sp.
CGGATCGCGGTCACGACCGGGCCCGGTTCCTTCACGGGCGTGCGCGTCGGCGTCGCTGCGGCGCGGGGCTTGGCGCTAGCGCTCGACATTGCCGCAATCGGAGTGGGAAGCCTCGACGCCCTCGCCCATCCGGTCGCTCGCTCCCACAACACGGGCATTGTCGTGGCGGCGCTCGACGCCAAGCGCGGCGAGATCTATGCGCTTGTTCGAGATCTCACGTCGGGCACCACGTTGGTCGAGGCTACAGCCATTCGGATCGACGATCTCGCCGTGAAGCTAAGCCATGCCGGGCGGCCTCTGCTCCTCACGGGCGCTGGGGCGCCGATCGCCGCCGGTGCGCTCGACGAGCCGGAGACGAGCATAGTGGGGGCGGCAGAATCGCCCGACATCGCCGACGTCGCCGCGCTCGGCCTCCGCGCCGACGTTGAAGCACCGCCTGTGCCGCTTTATGCCCGCGGCGCCGATGCCAAGCCGCAAGGCGACAAGGCTCTCGCACGCCGATGAGACTGTGGGGCCGCCCGGCCGTTTCGACCCGCCCTGCGGAAATGTCGGACTGCGTCGCGCTTGCGGAAATCCACGCGAGCGCCTTCAGGCGCGGCTGGAGCGACGCCGAATTCGAGGCGCTGCTTCTGCAGCCGGGTGTGCATGCGCTCCTGGCGCAGTATCGCAACGCCTTCGGCTGGCAGGTTCCGGCGGGGTTCATTCTCTACCGGCTCGCCGCCGACGAGGCTGAAATCCTCTCGGTCGCGGTCATCCCGGAATGCCGTCGCCGCGGCATCGGCAGAGCGCTTCTGGAAGATACGCTGCGACACCTCTATCGCGAGGGTGCACGCAGCATCCATCTGGAAGTGGAGGATTCCAACCTCGCCGCGATCGGCCTCTATCGCGGCGTCGAATTTCGGGAAAGCGGGCGACGGGCAGGCTATTATGCGCAAGGCCGGGAGACGCCGGGAGGCGCGCTTGTCATGCTTCGTCAGCTCCGCTAGAGCCGCCAACGTTCCGCGTGGATCGGAGTTGGGCCCTATCTCATTGCTGGAGCATGACTTTTTAAGAAACGCCATGCCCGCCTTTCGGAATCATGCTCCAGGCCGCGACCGCGGGAGAGCCAATTGACCGACGAACCGCAACCCACTCTGGAAGATGTCTGCGTCGAAAAGGGGATGCGGATGACCGAGCAGCGGCGGGTCATCGCCCGCGTGCTTGAGTCGGCGGACGATCATCCGGATGTCGAAGAACTCTATCGCCGCGCCTTCGCCGTCGATCCAAACATCTCGATCTCCACGGTCTATCGGACCGTAAAACTCTTCGAGGATTCCGGCATCATCGAGCGGCACGACTTCGGCGACGGACGAGCGCGCTACGAGACCCTGCCCGAGGAGCACCACGACCATCTGATCGACCTCCGTTCCCGCACCGTCATTGAATTCCGCGACGAGGAGATCGAGAAGCTGCAGGAGCGGATCGCCCGCAAGCTCGGCTACAAGCTGGTCGACCACCGGCTCGAGCTCTACGCCGTGCCGCTCGACAAGGACGACCGCTGAGCGCGGCGCGAACGTGATGCTCGCCCGGATCCGTTTCGTGGGCACGGTCGCGCTCGCAGCTCTGGCGCTCGTGCTCCTCCTCCCCTTCCACCTCGTGGCGGTTAAGCTCGGCGGACGATCGACCATGAAGGTCGCGCAGCTCTGGCAGCGCTTCGTGTGCTTCCTCATCGGTATCCGCATCACCGTCACCGGCGCGCCGGCCGAGGACCGTCCGCTGCTTCTCCTCTCCAACCACAATTCCTGGCTCGACATCCCGATACTGGCGAGCGTGGCGCCGGTCTCCTTCGTCGCCAAGAGGGAGGTCGCCGGGTGGCCGGTGGTGGGATTTTTGGCCAGGGCGCAGCGTTCGGTCTTCGTCGACCGCACCCGCCGTCAGGCGACCGGCGCGCATGCCGACGAGGTCGC
>CAYTTC010000380.1:0-1942 GCA_964440525.1 uncultured Propylenella sp.
CAGGTGGCGGATCTCGGTGGCGAGCCGCTCCACCGAGGATGCGATCACGGCGAGCGTGGCGAAGAACATCGCGTGGCGGTCGCGCGGGATCACCTGGGTCGAGATCGGCTCGGGTTTCAGCCCCATGGCGCGGGCGACGTGCGCCTCCACGCGCGGATCTACGTTGGCGAAAGTGCCCACGGCGCCTGAGATTTTCGCCGTCGCGATGCCGTCACGCGCGTTGTTCAGCCTTTCCTGCGCGCGGTCGAACTCGGCATAGGCGTAGGCGAGCTTCAGGCCGAAGGTCGTCGGCTCGGCGTGGATACCGTGCGAGCGACCGATGGTCGGCGTGTCCTTGTGCTCGAACGCTCGCCGCTTCAGCGCAGCCTTGAGCGCCTCAAGATCGGCGAGAAGGAGATCGGAGGCGCGCTTCAGCTGCACGCTGAAGCAGGTGTCGAGCACGTCGGAGGAGGTCAGCCCGAGATGCACGAAACGGGCCTCCGGGCCGACGATTTCGGCCAAATGCGTCAGGAAGGCGACGACGTCGTGCTTCACCTCACGTTCGATCGCGTCGATCCGCTTGAGGTCGAAGACCGCGTTTCGGCCCTTTTCCCAGACCTTGGCGGCGGCTTCCTTCGGCACGAGGCCGAACTCGACCATGGCATCGAGAGCGTGCGCCTCGATCTCAAACCAGATGCGGAACTTCGTCTCGGGCGACCAGATGTCGGCCATCTCCGGGCGGCTGTAGCGCGGAATCATCCGGTGCTCCGTTGGTGCGATGCCGGGCATAGCAGAGCCATGCGCCAAGCTTCAACGCGGGTTCTTTGCGATCAGAATGGCAAAGAGGGCGATCATCGGCAGTCCGAGCGGCAGGATGAGCGGCGCAGCGATGGCAAGGACGCTGTGGAGCGCGCCGGCGCTCGTATAGCCGAGGATGACAATCGCAATCGGAATCGGCACCTCGCTCAGGTCGTGGAAGGTGAGCACGAGCTCGAGCATCATGAACACGGAAGCAAGGCCGGCGGTGCCGGCGACGAGGCAGACGAGCGCGGCAGCCATTCGTGCACTCCAGGGCCGCCTTGCCAGGAGCCGCATCGCGACAAGCGCTGCGCCTGCCGACAACGTCCCGGCGAGCGCGAAATACGCGGCCGCCGTCATCGTGCGCGGCGTGAAGGCACGATCGAGCGCGAGCCAACCGAGCGTGAAGGAAAGCGCGATGGCGGCGCCGAATGCCGGGGCGAGCAAGGCGCGGGTCAGCCCGCTCAGCCGCTGGTTCCTCCCACCGCGGAATGAGGCATCACTTGAGGGACCGGCATCAGGCCCATCCACCGCTCACGGTCTCGGCGGCTTTTCGAAGCGCCGCGACGTTCTCCCCGTATCGCTCTGGCCCGCCGCGAAACAGGGCGGCGCCGGCGACGAGCACGTTGGCGCCAGCGGAAACGGCCGCGCCGGCGGTGTCGGGGCCGATACCCCCATCGACCTCGATGTCGATGTCGCGCCCGGCCGTGAGCGCCTTCACCTGGCGAACTTTCTCCAGCATGGCCGGGATGAAGGCCTGCCCCCCGAAACCTGGATTGACGGTCATTACGATGACAAGATCGAGCCGATCGAGAACGGTTTCGATCGCAGCTGCGGGAGTGGCCGGGTTGAGCGCCACGCCGGCACGCTTGCCGAGCGCACGGATCGCCTGCAGCGAGCGGTCGAGATGCGGCCCGGCCTCGGCGTGGACGGTGATCGTATCGGCCCCGGCAGCCGCAAAGTCAGAGAGGTAAGGATCAACAGGAGCGATCATCAGATGCACGTCGAAGGGCTTTTTCGTGCGTCCGCGAACCCGGCGAATGATCGGTGCGCCGAATGTGATGTTGGGCACGAAGTGCCCGTCCATTACATCAAGATGGATCCAGTCAGCGCCCGCCGCGTCGACCGTTTCGATCTCCTCGCCGAGGCGGCTGAAATCGGAGGC
>CAYTTC010000381.1:0-1936 GCA_964440525.1 uncultured Propylenella sp.
CGGCCATGCCGTGGAGATCGGCGAATCGTTGAAATGATCAGCGGCCATACCGCTGGGCACGAATCTCAACGTCTGAGGCTGTCGGTCACGAATGCCTGACCGGCTCTTTTTGTGGGTTCCGCCCGCGCTTCGCGTCGGCTAGAGGCGTTCAGTTCAACAACCGACGGAATACCGATGACGAAGCTTTCCACCTGGTCGCCGTACGCGCTCGCCGCCCTGAGGATCATGACGGCGTTGCTTTTCATCCCGCACGGAGCCATGAAGCTTTTCGGCTTTCCGACGCCGATGCCGATGGAGATCTCGCTTCTTTCGTTGATGGGTCTCGCCAGCATCCTCGAGCTGGTCGGAGGCCTGCTCATTCTGATCGGCCTCTTCACGCGGCCGGTCG
Organism: uncultured Propylenella sp.; assembly: GCA_964440525.1. Lineage (GTDB taxonomy): Bacteria > Pseudomonadota > Alphaproteobacteria > Rhizobiales > Afifellaceae > DASWJZ01. The sequence goes on from CAYTTC010000381.1 coordinate 389, forward strand.
CCTTCGTGCTGTCTGGTTTCATGGCCGCCGCCTATTTCATGGCGCACGCGCCGCAGGGATTCCATCCAATCGTGAACCAGGGCGAGCTCGCGATCCTCTACTGTTTCGTATTCCTCTATCTGGTCTTCGCGGGGCCGGGCGCCTTTAGCGTGGATGGTGCGCGCCAGAGCGCTGGCGGCTTCGGTCGTCCGGAAACACGCTCCGTCTGAGCTGTCTCAGATCCTAGAATCCGTCCGGTAGGGGCACCGCAATCGGTCGGTGACGACGAGCCATGACCGGATCCTGGTGCGACCGAATTCTCTATCCCTCGTTGCCATGCACACTACCATAGAGAGCGTCTGGAGCGCGCGATAGCGGACGGAATCGCGGCCCGCAACAGGGGGAGGAAACGATGGCGCGATCGACTACGAGAAAGACGGTCCCAGCGAAGGGCAGGGGCAGAGTCGCGGCCAAGAGGGTGAAGCGGATCCTGAACGTCATACCGTCTCGTGACACCGAGCGCGACTTCCGCTTCGAGAACGCGGTCGGCGCGGGCCTTGCCGCCGCCGCCGGGGTTGCAAGCTCGAAGGACCTGCGGAAGAGTTGGTGGAAGATCGGCGATCAGGGCTCCACCGGCTCCTGCGTCGGCTGGGCAACGGCCGACAGCGTGCTTCGCTGGCACTTCGTGAAGAACGGAGAGATCGCCCAGACGCAAAAACTCTCGCCGCGCTTCATCTGGCTCGCCGCCAAGGAGTTTGACGAATTCACTACGACGCCGACGGTGTTCATCGAGGCTGAAGGAACGAGCCTGAAGTCGGCGCTCGACATCTCCCGCAAATATGGCTCAGTCCTCGACAACGTGCTGCCCTTTGCGACGGGACAGCTCTACCAGGGGGAGGCCCGGACCTTCTACGCGCTTGCCGCGCAGCTGAAGATCGCGAGCTATTTCAATCTCGGCCGCAATCCGACCGAATGGCGCCGGTGGGTTGCCCAGAATGGCCCGATCCTAACCCGCCTCGACGTCGACCGGACCTGGGATGAGGCCGACCTGACGAAGGGCGTGCTTGCCACGTACCGCCCGAGCACCGCGCGCGGCGGCCATGCCGTGGCGCTGGTCGGCTACGATGCGAGCAGCTTCATCGTCCGCAACAGCTGGGGCACGTCGTGGGGCGACAAGGGTTTTGCCTAGGCCTCCAACGCCTATGCCGCGGCGGCGTTCACCGAAGCCTACGGAGTAACGCTCTAGGTGTGGTCCAGGAGGTCGGTCTAAGATGATTCTGTTTGCGTCTTATCGCCCAAGAACGACGCGACTTCCGGATACGCCTTGAGGGTTGCGACCGACGATTCGAGAGCGAACGAAATCATCGCCGATCGCCGCAACCGGCATCTCGACGCTTTGCTCGACCGCGATTGCACGGGCGCGATCTTCGATCGAGCGGGCCTCGCCGCGAATGCGATAAATGGCCCGCAACAGATCAGTCCTCTGCCGCCGGCCGTGTCCGCATCTTCTTAACGCCGCTCCGCTCGCTCTTGCCCTTGAGCCGCCGCTCCTTCGAGGCGGCGGTCGGC
>CAYTTC010000382.1:0-1923 GCA_964440525.1 uncultured Propylenella sp.
TGACGGCGTTCTGGTCGAGCGCATTGTAATCGTAGTGCCCGGCCCAGGCGCCGGTTACTTTCAGGCGCTCGAAGGACGGAACGCGATGCGCGAGCGCCGGCCAGAGGATTTCTTCGAAAATCTGGTGGTCGGGGGAAAAATCGTTCGGATCGGCGGGGCCGTCCTCGGCCTCGGGCGGCGAATAGCCGGCGATGAAGCCGCTTCCCTCCGGCCGCGCCCAGATTCCCGACGGGTCGGAGACGAGCGGCATGTCGCGCGGCGCGTCCGGCGCGTCGATCACGAAGACGCTTCTCTTTCTTGGCTCGACGGGGAGGGCGCGGCCCGCCATTGCGGCGACCAGACCGGCTGACGGCCCCGCTGCGTTGACGAGAATGCCGCAGCGAAGGAAGCCGCCATCGGCCAGCCCTATCCGCGTCACCCGTCCGCCGGCGGTCTCGATCGCCGACACCTCCCCGGTCATCAGCGTCGCGCCGGCCTCGCGCGCTCCCTTGCGAAGCGCCCTCAGAAGCGTGTGCGCATCAAACCAGCCTTCGCCGGAGAGGCCAAGCGAGCCTCCGACAATTCCGTCGGTGCTCAGCCACGAAAAGCGTTCGCCGAGCCCGGCGGTATCGAGCAGGGCGACCGGGGCGCCCTCGGCGACCTGAACGCGGTGGTTTTCTGCAAGGACGCTCTGGCCGCCGTCCGGTGCAAGGATGAGATAGCCGCGCTCGTGGAGCGAGGGGTCCGCCTCCGGCCCGAAACGCTCCTTCATGGCGCGCAGGAACTCGAGCCCGAAGCGCGACAGGCGGATATTTTCCGGCGTGGAGAATTGCTGGCGGATGGAGGAGCACGAAAGCGTCGTCGCGGCAGTGCGAAAGGTCGGATCGCGTTCGATCAGCGCGACCGAGCCAGAAAATCCTTCGACGTCCTTCAGGAAATAGGCGATCGCGGCGCCGATCACGCCGCCGCCGACAATTACAACATCGAAGGAGAGGTCCTCGCTCATTCTAACCCTGTCTGCTCAAGCTCTTGGCGCAATAGCTTACCCTCGCACGCTAACCGGGTGCGTCGAACCGCACCTCCCGGGTCGCGGCCTCGGGCGCCGCGAACTTGAGGAGGCGCTTCCCCTCGGCGGTCAGAGCGGCGATATCCTTCTTGAAGAGCGGCCGGTAGGGCTCGATGACGAGCGTCGCAGACTTGCCGCGCCGCGCGATCTTCCACTTGCCGTGGACGAAGCCGTCGACCAGGATCGTCGACGACAGCACGCCGCCTCCTCCGAAGAGGTGTTTCCGGTCCGCTTCGCTGATGATGCGTGTGCGGTCGGCATGCGAGAGGAGGGTGTTGTCGTATTCGGGAAGGAAGCGCGCGGGCACCGGCGTGTCGCGGTCCGGCCGCGGCGCTTTGGGGAGATCGAAGAGCTCGCGGCCAGCCTCGTCGCGAAAGAGCCGCAGTTTCGGGCGGAGCCGCTCGAACACGTCGCCGAGGCGCGGCAGCCCCGACCAGACCTGCGCGTCACGGACGCTCGCCGGCCCGAAAGCGGCGAGGTAGCGTAGGATCATTTTGTCGGGCGAGGAGTCGGTGCCAATGGAGCGGCCGAGCCACGCCTCCACCGTCGTATGCGCCGGCTGCCCGCTCTTGCCCCAAAGACCGCGCGGCGGCACCTGCACCAGCGCCAGGTGATTGCGCGCGGCATAGCCGAGCGAATCCGCTGGGCGGCCTGGAAAGTGCTTTTGCAGGAGCTTTCCGAGCGCGGTGAAGGTAGGCGGCTTCTCCTCAAGGAGTTTTAGGCTAACCCTGAGAAGCGCATCGATATCGACGCCGGCGATGGCCGGGCCGTGCCGGCTGCCGACATAGAAGAGTTTTTCCTGCACCGACTGCAGCACCGGGCGGAGCGCCAGCGCGTCGCGCGCGGTGACGAGGTGGATGGTCGAGCGCATCAGCGAC
>CAYTTC010000383.1:0-1920 GCA_964440525.1 uncultured Propylenella sp.
CTTCGCCCCCTCCTCCACCTCGGCCGCTTTGATCTCGACGAAATTGCCGATATGGGCATTTTCCCCGATCATCGCGCCGGGCCGAAGTCGCGCAAAGGGACCGACGATCGCGCCAGAAGAGATTTCGGCGCCCTCGATATGGCTGAAGGCGCGAATGGTGACGTTGTTGGCCACGCGGACGCCCGGCCCGAACACGACATTCGGCTCGATGAAGACATCGCGGCCCATCGTCGTGTCATGGCTGAACCAGACGGTGGACGGCGCCGTCATCGTCGCCCCGCCTTGCATCGCCGCCTCGCGCATCCGCCGCTGGAAGATATCCTCGACGTGGGCCAGCTGGATGCGGTCGTTGACGCCGGCGACCTCGTCGGCGTCAACCTCGAAGGCCGTCACCTTCTGGCCGGCCTCGCCTGCAAGGGCCACGGCGTCGGTGAGGTAGAACTCGCCTTGGGCGTTGCTCTTGCCGATCTTCTTCAAGAGCGGCAGCAGGCCCGGGCCGCGGAAGCCCATGATCCCGCCCCAGACGAAGCCGATCTCCCGCTCCGCCGCCGTCGCGTCCTTCTCCTCACGGATGGCGACCACCCGTCCCTTCTCTACGAGGAGCCGGCCGTAGCCGGTCGGGTCGACGGGGCGAAAGCCGACGAGCACGATGTCGGAGCCTGCGGCGATCGCCTTCCGCACGCGGCCGAGCGTCTTCGCTGTCACCATCGGCGTGTCGCCGTAGAGCACGATCACGTCGTCGGAGCCCTCGGCGATCGCCGACCTAGCCGCGAGCACCGCATGGGCAGTCCCCAGCCGCTCCTTTTGCTCGTGGACTGTGGCGCCCGGCGCCGTCGTCTTGATGAAAGCCCGGACCGCGTCGGCCTGGGTTCCGATCACCACCGCCGTCGCGGTGGCGCCACCCTTCTCTGCCGCCTTCAGCACATGCGCGATCATGGGAAGGCGGCCGATTTCGTGAAGCACCTTTGGCCTGCGGGACTTCATCCGCTTGCCTTCTCCGGCCGCCAGCACCACCGCCAGACTCGTGCGCATTGGGGCGATCCTCGTCATTCCGCCGGCCGGCGCGAATCGCCGCCTTGCCCGGCCCTCTCCGGTGCGTTACCGCAAAGCCCCGCTTCGGAAAACCCAATCATCGATCCATGGATAAGGCCGCCGCGCGCACCCGCGACCTTGCCGGTGCGGATTCCGGCGCCGCCGCCTAGCGCTTCTTCTTCGCCTTCCTGCTCTTCGCCTTCGGCGACCGGAGAGCGACCTGGTACGCGAGGTCCGCCCAGACCTTGATCGCATCGCCGTCGTCGAGGGCTTCCATCGGCAGGCTCCAATAGGACATCGTGGTCGACTTGCCGTCCCTACTGTAGATGAAAGGGTGACAGCCCGCCGCGCGGAAGCGCGGCTCGACATCGGCATCGCATTTCAGAAAAATCTCACCGTCGCTGACGACGAGCCCGAACATTACGCCGTCGCGATAGAGCCCGGCGCCGCCGAACATGCGGCGCACCGATATAGGGCCAAAGGGCTCAAAGAGATCGAGAAGCCAGTCGTGCTGGCTGTTCAGCTGCGCGCCTCGGCGAGCAGCTCCTCCGCCGCCGGCCTGATCTCGACCGATTCCCCGCAGCCGCAGGCGGAAGTCTGGTTCGGGTTGCGGAACACGAAACCGGTCCTGAGCTTCGACACCTCGAAATCCATCTCCGTGCCGAGCAGGAAAAGCGTCGCCTGCGGGTTCACGAAAACCTTGCCGCCGCCGACGTCCACCACGTCGTCCGCCGGCTCGGGATTCCTGACCAGATCGACCGTATATTCCATGCCGGCGCAGCCGCCCTTCTTAATGCCGATGCGGATGCCCTCGGCGGGCGTCTCGGCATTGGCAAGAATCTCCCGCACGCGCTCGGCGGCGCGGTCGGTGACGGAGACGACCTGGAA
>CAYTTC010000384.1:0-1908 GCA_964440525.1 uncultured Propylenella sp.
GCGTCGGCGCGGACGCAATGGAGTCGCTTCACCCGGCCGTCGCGGCCGGAGAAATGCGTGGTCAGCACCGAAAATTCGCGCTCCGCACCTTCCTCCTGGCTGGATGAGGTGCGGAGTTTCAGCGGCCAGTTCGGCCAGGTGAGGAGCTTGTCCTCCTGCATGGGTGGCTGCGGCATGATTTCCAGCTGCGTGACCGTGACCGCGCCTTGGCGGAACGCCGTGCCGATGCAGTCGGAGCCGGTGTCGCCGCCGCCGATCACCACGACGTATTTTCCGTCGGCGTGAATCGGCTCAGCGCCGTTTTGCTTCTCGCCCGAGACGCGGCGGTTCTGCTGCGGCAGATAATCCATGGCGAAGTGGACGCCGCGGAGGTCGCGGCCATCGATCGGCAGGTCGCGGCCCTTTTCAGCGCCGCCGGTTAGCACGACCGCGTCGTGCTCGCCGAGAAGTGCGCTCGCCTTGTGCGTCACGCCGACATGAGCATTGTAGTGAAAGGTGACGCCCTCCGCCTCCATCTGCCGGACGCGGCGGTCGATCATCACCTTTTCCATCTTGAAGTCGGGGATGCCATAGCGCAGAAGCCCGCCCGCCTTGGCGTTCTTCTCGTAGAGATGCACGTCGTGGCCGGCGCGGGCGAGCTGCTGGGCGCAGGCCATCCCCGCCGGGCCCGAACCGATGACCGCGACTCGCCTTCCCGTCTTCATGGCGGACGGCTCGGGCACGACCCAGCCTTCCTGAAAACCGCGGTCGGCGATCGCCGCCTCGATCGTCTTGATCGTCACCGGCTGCTCGATCAGGTTCAATGTGCACGACGCCTCGCAGGGCGCCGGGCAGACGCGGCCGGTCACTTCCGGAAAATTGTTGGTCGTGTGGAGGTTCTGCAGCGCGCCCCGCCAGTCGCCATTGTAGACAAGGTCGTTCCAGTCGGGGATCTGGTTATTCACCGGGCAGCCGGTGTGACAGAACGGAATGCCGCAATCCATGCAGCGCGCCGCCTGCTTCTTGGTCCCGTCCTCGCCGAGCGGGATCATGAATTCGCGGAAATGGCGCACGCGGTCGCCGGCCGGCTCGTAGCGCCGGTCGCTTCGATCGATCTCCAGGAAGCCCGTGACCTTACCCATTCGGTTCTTGCGCCCCGCCTACTAAGCCCGGAGCCAGTTTTCGACCTTCAGCCCCCGCACCCGCGAGAATTCACGGACGTTATCGGTTACCAGCGTTGCATCCAGCGCTACCGCGTGGGCCGCAATCAACATGTCGTTCGGTCCAATCGGCCGACCGCGACCTTCGAGATCGAGCCGCAGAGCCGCGTAGTCTGTGTCGGCCGGCGGGGCGAGCGGCACCACGTAGATCCGTCGCATGACATTTGCCACTTTCTTCGCCAGTTCGGGCGAGCCCCTCTTGCGTACCCCAAACTCGATCTCGGCGCTCACCACGATGCTCGTCATAACATTGCGTTCACCGGCGGCTGCGAGTCTTTCTGCAACCTTCCCCCGCGGGTTTGCCACGAGCGCGGAGATGACATTGGCATCCAGTAAATACTTCATGGGAAGCGAACTTCGTCGAGCGGGGGCAACTTGTCGTCTCCCTCGATGAATTCCCCCCCGTCCCAGGGTTCGGCCGTTTTCAGATAGTCCACAAGTCCGGCCGTTTGCGCCGTCATCACCAGTAAGCCTCCATCTGGGAGCGGGTACAGTTCCACCTCGTCGCCGTCGAACTCCCACTCCTTCGGTATGCGCACGGCCTGGCTGCGCCCATTGCGAAATAGCCTCACCAGCCTCTTGTCGGCTCGGCGATCATGAATGTTCATCGTGGCCCTCCGCATGTCATATGACAAGAGATATGACATGCGCTGCGCATTTTCAAGCAACGCGCCCGATGTGCTCACTCCGCCGCGATCGCCGTCCCCAT
>CAYTTC010000385.1:0-1902 GCA_964440525.1 uncultured Propylenella sp.
CAATCGGGCCTCTTCTACGTTTTTTTCACCAACAGGGCGGGGAATATCGAGATCGACGAGTTCCGGCGCTCCACCAACCCGCTCAGAGCCGACCGGTCGAGCCGCAGGGTCACTTTCATCATTCCGCACACCACGGCGACGAACCATAATGGCGGACAGATGCAGTTCGGGCCGGACGGGCTGCTCTACATCTCGACCGGCGACGGCGGAGGCGCGACCCCGCCCGGCGAGCCGGCGCGCAGCCTCGACAGCCTCCTCGGCAAGCTCCTTCGCATCGATCCGCTCCGCCGCACGAGCACGCTGCCCTACCGGATCCCATCCATGAATCCCTTCGTCGGCAAGGTCGGACGCGACCCGATCTATGCCTATGGTTTTCGCAATCCCTGGCGCTTCTCCTTCGACAATGGGCGCATCGCGATCGGTGACGTCGGACAGGTCCGTCAGGAAGAGGTCAACTTTCTGGCAGTTGGCGATGCGAGCGGCGCAAATTTCGGCTGGCCCCAATACGAAGGCGATCTCGTCTTTGACGCCGCGCGGCCGGGACCGCACCCCCCGGCATTCCCCATGTTCACCTACAGCCATGCCAGCGGCGGATGCGCCATCATCGGCGGCTATGTGGTGCGCGACCCCGCTTTGCCGTCGCTTGCCGGCCGCTATCTCTACGGCGACGCCTGCACGGGCGTGGTGCGCAGTTTCCTCCCGAACGTGTCCACGCAGAATGCGGTTGGCGATGCTCCGACGGGCGTCGTGCTTCGAGGCCTGAGCAGCTTCGGTCGGGGCTTTGGCGGCCAGATTTATTTCGCGCAGACTTCCGGCGCCGTGTCGCGGCTTGAGCCGTAAGCGACTTAGATGCGGGCCCGTGAGCGACTGTTGGATCGTTCGCGTGAAATTGATCGTGGCGCGCGCCGACGGCGTGTCCCGATTCCTTCTTTGGCTTGTCGTGGTTGCAACTCTCGGGCAAGCTCGCCGTTGGTGACGACCGGAGCTCATCTGTCCGGCGTGAAAGGGGTCAACCAATGACACATGCCCTCGCACGAGCCGGTTTGGCACTTTTCATCGCATTGGCTTCATCCGGGGCGTGGGCGACGGCGCCCGATCTTGCGGCGAAGCTGCGGGGGTGGATTACGTCCGGCGACATCGTCGAACAGCGCAAGGACGTCGACGAGGTTTCGCGCCCGCAACCGCCTAGCGGGCCGACGACGGTTCTCTTCTGCAGCCCAAGTTCGCCGATCTGCCCGTAGTGCCGGCTTAGAGCGGACCAGTTTCGACGGTTTGGCACCCGTTGACGGAATTCCCTTAGCCCGGAGCCCGTGGCCGAACGCGCTGGGCTTGTAGCGGGCTCGCGGCGTCGGTATGACGCAGCGCAGCAAGCCTCGGTCGCGATTAACTGAGAAAGCGCCGGAGTGGACATGGACCAACTGCTCCAAAGTTACCTTCCGATCGTGATCTTCATCGGGGTGGCAACCGCCATCGGGTTGGCGCTGCTCGTCGCGCCTTTCATCGTTGCCTACAAGTCGCCGGATTCGGAAAAACTGTCGGCCTATGAATGCGGTTTCGCGGCGTTCGACGATGCGCGCATGAAGTTCGACGTGCGCTTCTATCTGGTCGCCATCCTCTTCATCATCTTCGACCTCGAAGTGGCTTTCCTGTTTCCCTGGGTGGTCGCCTTCAGGACCGTCGGCTGGTTCGGCCTCATCTCCGTCATGGTGTTCCTCGGCGTGCTGACGGTCGGCTTCGTCTACGAGTGGAAAAAGGGCGCGCTCGAATGGGATTGATCGGAGCGACCAGCCCCATCGACGCTTCTTCCGGCAAAGCTCTCGAGAGGGCGGAGCGCGACCCGTTCTTCACCGAGGTCAATGACGAGCTCGCCGACAAGGGTTTTCTCGTCACCTCGACCGACGA
>CAYTTC010000386.1:0-1899 GCA_964440525.1 uncultured Propylenella sp.
CCTCCGGAATCTCGCGCACGAGATCGATATGGAGCAAGCCGTTATCGAGGCTCGCACCCGTGACCTCGACGTGGTCGGCGAGCTGGAAGCGGCGCTCGAAGGCGCGGGACGCGATGCCACGGTAAAGCACGTCGCGGCCGCTCTCCTTTTTCTCTACCTTCTTCTCGCCCTTCACGGTGAGGACGTTCTCCTTGGCCTGGATGTCGAGATCGCTCTCGCTGAAGCCGGCGACGGCCAGGGTGACCCGGTAGGCGTTCTCGCCAGTGCGCTCGATGTTGTAGGGCGGGTAGGGCTGGGCCTCGCCATTCGTCGCCCCGTCGAGCAGGCCGAAAAGCCGGTCGAAGCCGACGGTCGAACGATAGAGCGGGCTGAGATCAAATGTGCGCATTTCTCTGTCCTCCTTGAAGCGACAATTGCGTTGATCGGCTCGCGATTCCCCTCTTGTGGCGGAACCTGCCGATCTGTGGATCCTTGCGGCACCCACAGCCGCGAGATAGGAAGCCCCGGATTGGCGTTCAAGACCCCCAAATGCCGCAAATATGACGCTTTCGGCCCATCAATGTTCGATCGAGGGCGCGTGACTCGATCGTGGGTCGAGACGAGGATCAATGCATGTCTAGAACAGCGATTTTGACCGGGTTGCTGGTTGCCGTAGCGGGGCTTTCCCCGGCGTCGGCCCAATCCTGGAGCGTCGGCGTCGGCTTTGGCTATGGAGAGCCAGACTATTACGGTCCGCCGCCGGTTTATGTCTATGAGGAGCCGCCGCTCGTCTACGCGCCGCCGCCGCCGCCGATGGTGCATTCCGCGGTGTCGCCCGACGCTGTGTTCGACGCGCTGGAGCGCGCTGGCTATCGCGAGTTCAGCCCGATGGCGTTCCGCGACGGAGTCTACAAGCTGAATGCCGTCAACCGCGGGGGCGACCTCGTTGCGCTCGAAGTCTCCGCCTTGACCGGCGTGGTCGAGCGCGAATTCATCATCGGAGCGCGCCAGGCGGTCCGAGTTCCGACGCCAGTTCCTGGCGTCCCGCCGGCGGCGCCGCAAGCGCCGAGCAAGCCGCAGCGCGACCCGCTGGTCGTCTACTAATTTCGCTTGTTTCGGCCGAGGTCGGGCCGGCTTTGTTTGACCCGCCGCCTTCTCGGCGGTAGGTGCCGGCCCGCGCCCACGGCGCATTAACGGATTATGAATGACGGCTTCCAGATCGGTTCAGGTCGCCGCCGCTAGGTTCCCGCCATCGACATCGAGATGACCTCGATGACACGAATTCGGAGGAGCCAGCCATGATCTCGAAGACCACCATCGCTGCCGCCCTCATCGCCCTCACCACGCTTTCCGCTCTCCCCGCGCAGGCGTCTGGAATCACCGTCGAGTTCGGCTTCGGCGGCTCCGGCTACGGTTGGAGCGGGGGTGGCCACGGCTCCGGCAGCCACCAAATGCGGCGTCAGCGGCTGTCGACCGAGGAAGTGCGCTGGATCCTGCGCAGCGACGGCTACCGGAACATCCGCTTCTTCGACGACCGCGGCCCGGTCTACCAGCTTCGTGCCCGCAAGCACGGCCGGACTTACTTCCTGGTCGTCAGCGCCCGCAGCGGCGAGATCCTCTCGCGCAATCGCATCTGATTGTCATTCACGGCCGGAAACATTTCGGTCGGCAGAAATCGGGTGCTGTCAACGCCCCCTCCAGCGCCCGACAAGGCCGGCGGTCAGTGACCGCCGGCCGCTTCGATTCTGGCAGGCAGGAGTGCCGACCGCGTATTCTGTAGTGCATCGGTGCGAAAAGCCCTCGTCACCGTCGTGGAAAGAGCCCGGCAGCCGTGTCATATTCACAACATGGTCAGTCTACCTACGGCGCATCCATTCGAGGTCGTTGTTCGCCCTTGCACGATCGACCCGCAGCGCTTCA
>CAYTTC010000387.1:0-1891 GCA_964440525.1 uncultured Propylenella sp.
CTTTACGGCTGCGTGAGACAAGGGCGGCGCAATTGGGAGGTTGCGAATGCGCGTCGCTTTAAGCTTCGGGCCAATCCGCGCGTTGGTCGCGCGGTTCAGTCTGCGCACGAACCTCGTACTCCTTTTGCTCTTCGTCGTGGCGATCCTGATCGTCGATCGCGCCCGTGAGGCGACCCGAATTCGCAGCCAGGAAATCGCCAGGGCGCAAGCGGAAATGATCAAACTGGCGCGCGGCGGTGCGGAACGCCAGGCCGACGTCATTGCTGAGGCGAGAGCCCTGCTTCGCATGGCGGCCGAACTGCCTGGGGCGGCGGCGAACGCCGGGTCGGCGTGTCACGATTCGTTCAAGCGCATCGACGACGAAGTGCCGTGGATGACGTCGATAGCGGTGTTCGACCTCGACGGCTTTCCAATTTGTTCGAGCGCCGATCAGGTAGTCCGGAAGAGTTTTGCCGACCGGTCCTATTTCCGCGGAGCCCTCGCGATGGGAGACTTCGCGCTCAGCGACTACATGATCGGCCGGGTCACCGGTAGGCCGGTCATTGTCTTGGCCCTGCCCCGCATGCGCGACGGAATTGCGGAAACAGTACTGATCGCCGCCATCGATCTCGATTGGATGAGCCGCATCGCGGCTGAGACTGGAGCAAACCTCGGCGCTGAAGTCCTGTTGGTGGACAAGGGCGCTACCGTGCTCGCCGCCTATCCGAACCCGAAGTCATGGGTCGGCCGCAATCTCGCAGACCAAGCGAGCTTCGTTTCGACCCTGAAGGAGTCGCGAGACTCGATCGAATCCGTGAGTTTGGATGGCCGAATGCAAATTATCGGCCACGCCCGGCTTCGCGATACCGATGCCGTCCTTGCGGTAATGCTGCCGCTCGACACCGTCATCGCCGGCGCCAATCGGCAGGCCTGGTATGAAATTGGCAAGATCCTGTTCGCCGGGCTCGCGTCCTTCCTGGTGATCTGGTCCGGTGGCGAGCTCTTGGTCATGCGGCCGATCCAGAGCCTCACGCGGGGCGCCGCGCTGCTTGGATCAGGCGACCTCGCGACGCGCATTCCGACCGAAGGGTTGGCGCCCGAGCTGAAACGCCTCGGCGATTCGTTCAACGCCATGGCCGTGCAGCTCCGAGAGCGCGAGGAAGAGTTGCGGCGGGCGAACGAAAGGCTTTCCGATCTCGCCTCCAAGGACGCGCTGACGGGGATCGCAAACCGGAGGGGATTCGACGAGCAGTTCGTGGCCGAATGGAACCGCGCACAGCGCGCCGGTGAGTCCCTCGCGCTGCTTGTGATCGATGTCGACCACTTCAAGAAATTCAACGACCGCTACGGCCATATCGAAGGTGACACGTGCCTTCGCCAAGTGGCCGATGTGCTGAGGCTGACCGCCCAAAGGGGCGGTGACTTCGCGGCCCGCACGGGCGGCGAAGAATTCGCGCTTCTCCTGCCCGGTGCGGACCTCAGGGCGGCGGCGAAAATGGCTGAGACTGTAAGGTTCCAGGTGGAGGCGTTGAATATCGCCCACAATGCCAGCCCGGAGGCGCGGGTCACCGTCAGCGTCGGGGCGGCCGCGACGATTGCCGATCGAGGTGAGAACTTGCGCAACCTCATCGATTTCGCCGACGCCGCGCTTTATCGGGCAAAGCGCGCCGGCCGCAACCGCGTCGTGGTCGACCAACCGGCGGTTTCGCTCGCATCCTAGGTAAAAAGGGGCCGTGCCGCAGATTGCCGCAGCCCCCTTCAAGATGCCCACGGCATAGCTTCACAAGACTGACATCGGCGCTGTAGACTGTTCAAAACGACGGGAATCGTGGGATTCTCGCGAGGTCGACGCGTCAAACATGACAGTCCACGTATCGCCCGACGCGCATCCGGCGCTGGTGCTGAACGCCGA
>CAYTTC010000388.1:0-1889 GCA_964440525.1 uncultured Propylenella sp.
TGACCGCGACGCATCCGGAGCGGATCGACCTAAAAATCATCGCCGGCTTCGTGACACCCGGCGCCCGCGTGCTCGACGTCGGCTGCGGCGACGGCGCCCTCCTCATGCGGCTCGAGCAAGAGAAGCAGGCGGACGGCCGCGGCATCGAGCTTTCGCAGAAGGGCGTCAACGAAGCGGTGGCGCGCGGCCTCTCCGTGGTGCAGGGCGACGCCGACCATGACCTCGCCACCTATCCCGACGACGCCTTCGACTTCGTCATCCTGAGCCAGACGCTACAGGCAACCTACAACCCCCGCATTGTGCTGGAGCAGCTCTTGCGGATCGGCCGAAAAGTGGTCGTCTCCTTCCCGAATTTCGGCAATTGGCGCATCCGCCGCCAATTCATCCTGAAGGGCCGCATGCCGATCACCGAGGACCTGCCCTACAGCTGGTACGACACGCCTAACATCCACTTTTGCACGGTGCGCGATTTCGTGCAGCTCACCGAGGAGATCGACGCAAAGGTAGAGAAGGCCGTGGCGCTCTACGGCAACGGCCGCGTGATGAACCGCACCGTCCGCCTGACGCTGTGGAATTTTCTCGCCGACCAGGCGATCTTTTTGCTCTCAAGGCGGTGAACGCCCGACGGCGCCGGCGGGTGGGCCAAGCGCCGGGCGAAGCGCCTGGCTGAGGCGCGGCCGCGCTCTGACGGTGATGCCCTGCACCGTGCGCTTCACCGCGGAGACGACGATGACGCCGGCAAAGGCCGGCCACACGAGCCGCCCGATTTTGTCGAGGGCGCGCGCCGCGCGGAGAAGCGGCTGCCAAGACACCGGCGCCATATGCAGCGCCGTCGTCCAAGTCTCCGCCTCGAAACCGACCTCGGCGAAGAGCTGCCGGAGCTGCCCGCGCGAATAGGGCCGGCCGAAGCCGAAGGGCGAAAGGTCGGTGCTCGCCCAGGGGCCCTGGCGGTTGGGCACGACGACAATGAGCCGACCGCCGCCGGTCAGCACGCGGCGGAGTTCGGTCATCAACGCATTCGGGCGGTCGGACATTTCGAGCGCGTGGACGAGGATGACAAGGTCGATGCTGGAATCGGGAAGCGGCAGCGAGTCCTCCTCCACCAGCGCCGTTGCCGACCCGGCGGTGCCGCCGCTCGGCGGCCAGTCGATGACGCCCTGCCCGGCCGGCATGAAGGCCAGCACGCGCTCCGCCGTGTCGATCACCCCGAGATAGGGGGTCGCGAAACCGAAGCCGAGCACGCGCGAGCCGGAATCTGTGCGGGCGAGCGACTTGACGACGGGAACGAGCTGCCGCGCCACCATCTGCCCGACCGGGGAGGCGTAGAAATCGCGAAGATCGACGACGTCGAGATGCATGGGGCCTATTATTCACGCCGGCGCGCGCGGGTCGAGAGATTGGCGCGGACGGGGTTCAACATCGTGACGAAGCGGATAATATGCTCAGACGTTGCGACTGCGGAGTTCATTCATGCCGACGCTCGACGTGGCTCAGTTCATTACCCGGTCCGACAATTTCGCCGTGCTCTTGCACGACAAAAAGAGCGGCAAGACGGCGGCGATCGATGCGCCCGACGCCGATCCTATCATCGCGGCGTTGAAGGAGCGCGGCTGGACGCTCAGCCATATTTTGGTGACCCACAAGCACTTCGATCACATCGAAGGCATCCCGGCGCTGCAGGCGGCCTACGATTGCGAGGTGATCGGGCCGGAGGAGAGCGCCGCCGAAACCGGCATGTACGATCGCACCGTCGATGACGGCGACATGTTCGATTGGGCGGGCATCGAGGTGCAGGTCATAACGACGCCAGGCCACACGCTCGACCACGTCTCGTATTTCATGCCCGGCGAGAAGCTCGTGTTCGTGGGCGACACTGTATTCTCGCTCGG
>CAYTTC010000389.1:0-1875 GCA_964440525.1 uncultured Propylenella sp.
ATATTCAGAACCACGTTCGCCGTCTTGCGGCCGACGCCCGGCAGCCGCTCCAGCGCCGCTCGCTCGCGCGGCACCTCGCCTCCGTGCTCCTCGACGAGGATTTTTGAAAGCCGCATCACGTTCTTCGATTTCATGTTGAAGAAGCCGAGCGAGCGGATCGCCTCGATGAGGCGCGCTTCGCCGAAGGCGAGCATTTCTTGCGGCGTGTCGACGTGCGCGAAGAGCGGCTTTGTCGCCCGGTTCACGCCGACGTCGGTCGACTGCGCGGAGAGCACGACGGCGACCAGCAGCGTGTAAGGATTGACGTAGTCGAGCTCGCCCTTCGGCTCGGGGTTTTGGGCCTGGAGGCGGCTGAAGAGGAGCTCGATCTCCGCGGGTTTCAGGCGCGAGCGCCCCGCCCTCTTCCGCGGAACGGGCTTCGCGCGTGCCGACGGCCGCGCAACGCCGTTCGAATCCCTGCCTTCCTTCGCCATGCCACCTTCTGTATTTTGGCCAATCATGTCCGGCAACTTCGACGACGCGATATTCTCCGCGACGCTGCGGCCGCACAGGTCGCTCGGGCGGCGCGGCCTCGTTCTTCTGATCGGCGGCATCGCTGGGCTTTCCTTCATGACCAGCGTCTATTTCTGGTGGCTCGGCGCCTGGCCCGTCGTCGGCTTCCTCGGGCTTGACGTTTTGGCGGTCGCGCTTGCCTTCAAGCTTAACGAGCGTGCCGCCCGCGCTTTCGAAGAGGTCGAGGTGAGTCGCGTGGCGATCGTCATCCGCAAGGTGATGGTCAGCGGGCGCGCCCAGGAAATCCGCTTCAATCCGCAATGGGTGCGGCTTGAAGTGGAGGAGGTGGAGGACGAAGGCGTTGTCCGGATCGCGCTTCGCGCGCGGGACCGGCGCGTGCCGGTCGGCTCCTTCCTCAACCCGGAGGATCGCAAGAGTTTTGCGCGCGCCTTCGGCGCCGCGCTTGCCACCGCGCGGGCCTGAGACGGCGTGCATAGCATGCGCCCGCGGCGCAAGAATCGGGTGGGCAGAGCGACGCTTCGCACCTAGATCAGGTGCGAAAGGACCAAGTCATGGCATTCGAAGCGCAATTGATCTCCGAGCTGCCCGTTGTCGGCCAGCGCGAAGAGTCGGACGACTACGATGTCGTGCGGCGGGTGATCGAGTTCGTCACAGAAAACTGGCGCGACCAGCCGTCGCTCGAGGCGATCGCGGAACGCGTCCGCATGGAGCCGACGCGACTGCAAAAGCTGTTCACCCGTTGGGCCGGCCTCTCGCCCAAGGCTTTTCTGCAGGCCTTGACCCTCGACCATGCCCGCGCGCTTCTCGAACAGTCGGCGACCGTGCTCGACACCACCTATGAGGTGGGCCTTTCTGGGCCGGGCCGCCTGCACGACCTTTTCGTCACCCACGAGGCCGTGACGCCCGGCAGCTATCGCGCGCGCGGCGAGGGACTCGTCATCCGCTACGGTTTTCACCCCTCGCCTTTCGGCAGGGCGCTGGTCATGGCGACCGAATACGGCCTCGCGGGACTTGCCTTCGCCGACGACGGCCAGGAGACCGCAACGCTCGCCGACATGATGCGCCGCTGGCCGCGCGCCGAATATCTGGAGGACCCGGCGGCCACCGCGTCCCTCGCGGGCCGTGTCTTCGATCCCCGCCAGTGGCGGCCGGAAACGCCGCTTCGCGTCGTATTCATCGGCAGCGATTTCGAGATCCGTGTCTGGGAGGCTCTTCTGAAGGTGCCGTTTGCCTCGGCAACCACCTATTCTGACGTCGCGCGTCGTATCGACAAGCCGAACGCCGCGCGCGCCGTCGGCGCAGCGGTGGGCAAGAACCCGATCTCCTTCGTGGTGCCCTGTCATCGGGTGCTCGGACGCTCCG
>CAYTTC010000390.1:0-1873 GCA_964440525.1 uncultured Propylenella sp.
CGTTGCGTCCCAACAGCTGCCAACTTCACCCCCACCGCACCATACCGCCCAGCCGCAACCAGGGAATGCACACCGGCTAGCATGCCACTAGCATCGGTTTGCCTCAACCGCCTCGCTCCGCCACAATTTGCGTCAGGCGCCTCGTCCAAGGTCTAGCATGCCCAGCCGGCCCGGCAACCGCGGCTCGGAGGCTGCTCCTTCACAAAGCTGCAGCCGGCCGCGAATGATACCGCCTGTTGCACTTTTGCATGCCTCACCCTAAGCCGCGACCATGGGACAGATCGCCATCGTCACGCGCGGCCTTTGGCGGCTCCGGGGCGAAATCGAGGCGCTGACCGGCATGGTCCCGGCTCGCTGGGAACCATGGCGCAGGCCGGCTTTTGATGCGGTTGCCGGCTGGGGGTATGCGCCGACGGCCGATCGCGCCCGGCGCCTGGCAAGGCAATCGGGGACGCCGTATCTCGCCTTCGAGGACGGGCCGCTCAGGTCCGTGCGGCCGGGTCCCTCGCAGCTGCCGATGAGCCTCATCATGGATCGATCCGGCATCTACTATCAGGCAGCGTCCCGCTCAGACCTGATCTCCCTGGCCGCCGCCCCACATTGGTTCGGACCCGAAATCGCGAATCAAGCGGCGCGCGCGGCCGAGACGCTTAGTCGGCTCAAGCTGTCCAAATACAATTCGGGGCCTGAGCGTTCGCCGGAAGAATTGGGACTGCCCGCGGGGCGCGCTTCACGCATTCTCGTGCTCGATCAAGTGCACAGCGATGCCTCGATCGCCGGCGCTCTGGCAGATTCCAGCTCTTTTGATGCGATGCTCGCCGAGGCGATGGCGGAGAATCCGGCGGCGGAGGTCGTGGTGAAGGTGCATCCGGATGTGCTTTCGGGGCGGCGCGCGGGTTACTTTTCCGGGCTCGGCCGGCGCCTCGACGGGCTGACGCTTGTCGCCAAACCGGTGAACCCTTGGTCGCTGCTGGCGGCCGTCGACGCCGTCTACACGGTCTCGTCGGGACTGGGCTTCGAGGCGGTTCTCGCGGGAAAACGCGTCGTCACCTTCGGCTCGCCCTTCTACGCCGGCTGGGGCTTTACCGAGGATCGGGCGCTCAAGATCGAGCGACCGCGCGCTATCTCGCCACTTGAGCTTTTCGCCGCATACTATTTGAAATACACGCATTATTTCGACGCCTGGTCGCGGCGCGAGATCGATTTCGAGACAGCGGCGGACCAGCTCGCCTGGCTGCGGGACCGGTTCATGGAGCAGGGGAGCCGCCAGGTCTGCTACCGAATCACGCGCTGGAAGCGATCCACTGTCGGGCGGATGCTCGACGGGCCGGCCGGCCCCCCGATCCATACGAGCGACGTGACGAGCGCCGTCACGCTTGCGAAGAAGAACAAAGGCCCGGTCGTCGCCTGGGCCTCGCGCGACACGAGCGAGCTCGAAGCGGCCTGCGCCAAAGAGGGGATAGAATTCAATCGCGTCGAGGACGGGTTCGTGCGCTCCGCCGGCCTCGGCGCCTCCTTCGTGCAGCCGTCGTCGCTGGTCTTCGACAGTCGCGGAATTTTCTACGATTCGCGCGGACCGAGCGATCTTGAGATCATGCTGGAGGAGGCGGAGTTTCCGCCGGAGCTGATCGAACGCGCCCGAAACCTTCGCGAAAAGCTCGTCGCGGCGGGGACGACGAAATACAACGTCAGTGCGCGGAGCGAGGCGCGCGTCGAATCAGACGGGCGGACGGTGATCCTGGTTCCGGGGCAGGTCGAGGACGATGCGTCGATCCAAAGGGGGTCGCCGCAGCTCAAGCGCAACATCGATCTGCTCGCGGCGGTGCGAAAACGCCATCCCGACGCCGTCATCCTCTACAAGCCGCACCCCGAC
>CAYTTC010000391.1:0-1872 GCA_964440525.1 uncultured Propylenella sp.
TCCCGCCGTTCGCGCGCGCCTCCGGCTCGCGTGGCTGCTCCGGCCGGAAGGCGGCAAGCGTGGCGTCGCCAACGCTGGTCGCCGCACGGAAGCCGTGCTCCGCCAACGCGTCGCGGATCGCGCCGATGATCAGGCCGCGCACCATGCCGGGATCGCGAAAACGCACTTCGAGCTTCGCGGGGTGCACGTTCACGTCGAATTCCGTCGGGTCCATTGCCAGGAAAAGCGCGGCGACCGAAAAGCGGTCGCGGGCGAGCACATCGGCATAGGCGGCGCGGAGCGCGCCCGTGAGCAGGGGATCGCGGAGCGGCCGCCCGTTTACGAAGATGAATTGCTGCAGCGAATTGGCGCGATGGAAGGTCGGCAGGCCGGCATGGCCGTTGAGACGCGCGCCCTCGCGCTCGGCAGCGATCGGCATGGCGTTTTCAAGGAAGTCCTTGCCGATCACCTGCGCCATGCGGCGGCCGGACGCGCCCTCACCCCGGTGCGGCGGGAAATCGAGGGCGAGGCGGTCCGGGCCAGAAAGCGTGAAGCGAATTTCCGGATTTGCCAGCGCCAGCCGCCGTACCGTCTCGGTCAGGGCATTCGCCTCGGCGCGGTCGGAACGGAGGAATTTCAGCCTCGCCGGCGTCGCGAAAAAGAGGTCGCGCACCTCGACTTGCGTACCGGATGCACGGCTCGCGGGCACGGGTTCCCCCGGTCTGCCTCCCTCCACCTCGATCGCCCAGGCGTGCTCCTCAACCGCATGTCGCGACTCGATCGACAGCCGCGCGACCGCGCCGACCGAGGCCAGCGCCTCGCCGCGGAAGCCAAGCGTCGCGATCGTGGAAAGATCGTCACCAGGGAGCTTCGACGTGCAGTGGCGCGACACGGCGAGCGCGAGATCATCGCGCCGCATGCCGGCGCCGTCATCGTCGACGCGGACGAGGTTTTTCCCGCCTCCCGCGGTGACGATGTCGATCCGCTGGGCGCCCGCGTCGAGCGCGTTCTCGACGAGCTCCTTCACGACGCTCGCGGGGCGCTCCACCACCTCACCGGCGGCGATGCGGTTAATGACATGATCGGGGAGACGGCGAATCGTCACCGGGTTCCTAGCCTTCGAGCGAATCCTGTCGCCCGTTCTCTAAAGTAGCACGGAGGAACAGCGGCTAGCGACGGCGCCACCAGCGTGTGAGGAAATTTCCGTCTTCCTGAATGTCCTCGAACTCCGTCGGCGCCGTCCCGACCGGATCTCGATACGTCAGGGGCGGATCGGTGAGAAAGCGACGCTCGCTGCGGCCGTAGCCCTTCTCATCAGCAATGGCCTTGCTAAAAGCCTCACGCTGCGCCCGGCCGTGCACGATGTTGTTGTAGTACTCTTCCTTGCCGCTCTCGTCCTCACGGACGTTGCGTGGCGTGTCCGGAAGTACCCCTGCCAGAGGTCGCAATCGCCTGTATTCGGCCTGGTTCACGTCATTGAAGGGATTGTCGTCGTTGGCGCGTGCGTCTGCGGAGACAACACGTTCGTTCGGGTCGACCGGCCAGTCGGCGCTCGCGGTCGATCCGCTCTCCACCGGCGGCGGGAGCTGCCCGGCGGCCGGCGGCATGACGAGCGGCGCGCGCGGCTGATACTCGATCGGGGCCTTCTCCTCCTTGTTGAGAATCCCCCCGGTCACCTCGCGGAACAGCGCGACTTCCGGCATCTCGCCGGTGCCGTAGGTCGAAGTCTGGGCGCAACCTGCCAGCGTGATCGGCAAAAACAGGATCGCAGACGACCAAAACGGGCCAAAGATGGCGGAACGCCTCATGTCCTCAAGACCTTTGAATCCCGCATCTTATAGCATGAACGATTCGGGCACGCGACAATACGGCGCCCGCGGAAACCGCCCGTTT
>CAYTTC010000392.1:0-1834 GCA_964440525.1 uncultured Propylenella sp.
GGCATCGGGCTCCTAACCCCGCCGGTCGGGCCGACGCTGGTCGTCGGTTGCGCCATCGGAAAAGTGTCGATGGAGGCGGTGTCGAAAAGCATTCTGGTTTTCTACATCCCGATGCTGATTGTGCTGCTCCTCGTCACTTACGTTCCGGCGCTATCGCTCTGGCTGCCCGGCCTGTTCCATTGAAGCCGGAGGACTCCGGAGCAGCCCAACGGCGGAGGATTACATGAGGAGATCGCGGCAATGAGACATATGGGCTCTTCGTTCGTCGCGGACGCAGATGTCGCCTGGGCAGAAGCCGCGCCGGGCATCCGGCGAAAAGTGCTCTGCTACGACGAAAGGATCATGCTGGTGCGCTTCGCCTTCGAGGCGGGCGCGATCGGCGCCGAGCACAGCCACCCGCACAAGCAATGCAGCGTCGTGGAGAGCGGCGTGTTCGACGTCACCATCGCCGGCGAGACAAGGCGCCTTCGTGCCGGCGATTCCTACCTGGTCGCCCCGAGCCTGCTGCACGGAGCGGTGGCGATCGAGGCCGGCCTGCTGGTCGATGTATTTTCGCCGCTACGGGACGATTTCCTATAGTCGCGCTCCCGCGGCGACCATGACACACTTCCGCTTCTGAACAAGGAACGAGAATGCCTCGTCGCCGGCTCGGCATCATCGGCCTCGGCATGGCGGTGACACCGCACGCGAAAAGCCTTCTCGACCTGAAGGACCGCGTCGAGGTCGTCCATGTTTTCAGCCCGAGCGAGGCGAGGCGCCGCGCTTTCGCAGAACGTTTCCCCTTCCCGCTCGCCGATAGCCTCGACGCGGTGCTGTTGGACAGAAGCGTCGATGCAGTCCTGATCCTCACCCCGCCGAACACGCATCTCGATCTCGTCCGTCGCGCCGCCGAGGCCGGCAAGCACGTCCTCCTGGAAAAACCGCTGGACGTCACGACGGAGCGAAGCCTGGAGGTCGTCCGCCTCTGCCGCGCAGCGGGGGTGACGCTCGGCATAGTCCTCCAGCACCGCTTCCGCCCTCCAGCAAAAAGACTGCGGGATATCCTGGCGGCCGGCGAGCTCGGGCGAATCCTCGGCGCCTCAGCCGGGATCCGGCTCTGGCGGCCGCAAACCTACTATGACCAGCCCGGCCGCGGCACCGAGGCGCGCGACGGCGGCGGCGTGCTCCTCACGCAAGGCATTCACACGCTCGATCTGCTCCTGTCACTCGCCGGTCCTGCCGCCGAGGTCATTTCATACGTTTCGACGACCCCGGTTCATCGGATGGAGACGGAGGATTTCGTCGCGGCCGCCCTGCGCTACCGGAATGGCGCCTTCGGCACGATCGAGGCAACGACCGCCGCCTTCCCCGGATACCCGGAGCGGATCGAGATCATGGGCGAGAAGGGCCACGCGACCATTGAGGGGACGGCGCTAAACGTCGCCCTCATGGACGGGCGCAGGGTGGAAATGGCAACGGACGACACGGCGGGCGGCACCGGCGCCGATCCGATGGCGTTTCCGCACGATTATCATCGCGAGCTGATTACCGACTTCCTGGATGCACTCGAAAGCGGTGGTGCGCCCCGGATCGCCGGCGAGGAAGCCCTCAAGGTGCATTTCCTGATCGATGCGCTGCTCGAAAGCGGCGGCTCGGGCGGGCCGGTTGCCGTGCGCGTGCGCTGATCGCGTGGTCCCAAACCCCCGTCAGCGCGCGGCCAACGGCGAACCGGGTGTCGCGACGGATTCTCGTCCGGGGATAACCGAGCCGTCGGCGGAAAAGAGATGATGGGCGCCCGGTTGGAAATCGACTCCGACGCGCTCGTCCGGCTGCGCGGCGGCCTGACCCTGGATCT
>CAYTTC010000393.1:0-1828 GCA_964440525.1 uncultured Propylenella sp.
GAACGGCGGGAATGGCAGCGCATGGCGGGGCTGGGCGGCGCCGGCCGCTTCGGGATTTGGCGAGGAGGAGCAGGCCGGCTTTGCGGTTCTCGACCGGCCCTCGGCCGATGCTCGGGCCGGCGTTTCCCAGCTCGACGCAACGATGCTCGAGCGCCCGCTCGGAGCTGCCCGCGCGCAGCTCCACGCCAACTACATCGTGGCGCAAACGAATGATGGCCTGGTGATCGTCGACCAGCACGCCGCGCATGAGCGCATCGTCTACGAACGGTTGAAGGCGGGCCTCGCCGGCAAACGCGTGGCGCGGCAGATCATGCTGATCCCGGACGTGGTCGAGTTGCCGCGTGACGACGTCGAGCGGCTCGTGTCGCGCGCCGCCGAGCTCGCCGAGATCGGGCTCGTCGTCGAGGCCTTCGGACCGGGCGCGGTGGCGGTCACGGAAACGCCGGCGATGCTCGGCGCGCTCGACGCCGCGGCCCTCGTCCGCGACATCGCCGACGATCTCGCCGAGTGGGATGCGAGCACCCGCCTCTCCGAGCGGCTCGACCATGTGGCCGCGACCATGGCCTGCCACGGCTCGGTCCGCGCTGGCCGCCTGCTGCGGCCGGAGGAGATGGACGCGCTCCTGCGCGAGATGGAGGCGACGCCACAGTCGGGCCAATGCAACCACGGCCGCCCGACCTACGTCGAACTGAAGCTCGCCGATATCGAGCGGCTCTTCGGGCGGCGCTGAAACCACCTTGGCGCCGGCTCCGTAGTATTCGCCGACCGCATCAATTCCGTGCTAGGCCTCTCTCGCCAGGATAGTGCGCTCCTGCGGAGGATCGGCTATGGCCGAAATACACGAAAAGCTCCTGGAAGAACGCCTGACGGCTCTGGAATCGGCGCGTACGTGGACCCCGCGGCTCGTCTCGAAACTGGAGAGCCACATCCGTTCGGCGAGCGACGCCGAACTCTTGCGCATCAATCCGATGAAGTTCGCCGCGGACAAGAGCCTCGCGGAAGCGGAGACAGTCGACCTCTTCCTGCATGCCGCGGCGCTCGGCCTGTTCGAGATGAACTGGGTCATCCTCTGCCCGATCTGCTCCTGCGTGATCGACAGCTTTCGCGCGCTGCGCAATCTCGACAGCCACTGCCGCTGCACGATCTGCCATGTCGATCTTGTCGCCGCGCTCGACGACATGATCGCCATCGCCTTCACCATCAGCCCTGCCATCCGCAGGATCGCGTACCACGACCCCGATCAGCTTTCGGTTGCCGACTATTGTTTCCGTTACAAGTCGACGATGGAGGGTGTGGTGCCGGACGGCACTCCATTCACGACGATAAAGGAAATGAGCACCAAGGCGCTGGAATATCTGGAGCCCGGCGCGACCACCGCCCTCCAGGTCACCACCGACGGCGGCTTTTTGCGCGGCTATAGCGCCGACAGCGACGCGGGGTTCATGATCGCTGTCGATCCGGCGCTCCCCGCCGCGCAAGCTACCGTCAAGATGCGCTGCGACGAGGAAGGCTGCGAGACGGCCGACGCCACGATTGCGCCTGGAACGGTGACCTTCGAGATCTCCAATGCATCATCGAAGAGGCAGGCGTTTGGCATAATGGGCTTGCCGCCGGATTTCGCACTGCCGCCGCTTCATTTCGTGCCTTTCCTGTCGGGAAAGCAGCTTCTGACGACGCAGACCTTTCGCGATCTCTTCCGCTCGGAGGTGATCCGCGGCAGCGAGGGCATCGGCGTCAGGGACATCGCTCTGCTTTTCACCGACCTGAAGGGCTCCACGGCGCTCTACGATCGGATTGGAGACCTCAACGCCTTCTCCCTCGTGCAGCA
>CAYTTC010000394.1:0-1828 GCA_964440525.1 uncultured Propylenella sp.
AGCCGTCCGGGCCGAAGAGCTTGATGCCGTTGTCGTCGTAAGGGTTGTGGGAGGCCGAGATCATGACGCCGTAATCGGCGCGGAGCGAGCGGGTGAGCATCGCCACGGCGGGCGTCGGAATCGGGCCGAGCAGAAAGACATCGACGCCGACGGACGTGAACCCCGCGACGAGCGCGTTCTCGATCATATAGCCGGAAAGCCGCGTATCCTTGCCAATGACGACCCGCTGGCGGTGGCCGTTGCGATAGTGCAGCCCGACGGCCATGCCGACACGCATCGCCACATCCGGCGTCATCGGATGCGTGTTCGCCCTGCCGCGAATTCCGTCGGTTCCGAAATAGCGCCTGGTCACGTCCCCATCCCCACGCACAGCCGCAGGTGCCGCGAGCGCGAAAGCCTATGATGCCCCCGCATCCTTAACGCACGGCAACCGGTCGCTAACAATAATGGCCCGCGCGACGGTCGGGCCTCAAGATTTGTGACGTATGGTTTCAAGCGATGGAAAAGGGGGACCACCTGACGGCTGATTCATGCACTCGGCGGTCGGGCAGTTCGTCCTGAGGTTCACGCCTGCGGCTGCGGCTCGAGCCCGGTGTCGCCCTTTTCGGGCCGCGGTTTCGCCGCTCCGGTGGCCGGTACCGCTGAGCCACGCGAGGGTGTGCTCTCCTCGCTCGGATCCTCGCGCACCGGGCGCTTTCCTTTGAGGAGATCCTTGATCTCCTCGCCGGTCAGCGTCTCGAATTCGAGCAGGCCCTGGGCGAGAATTTCCAGCTCGTCCTTGTGCTCTGTCAGGAGGTGCCGCGCCTCCTCGAAGCCCTCGTCGACCAGCCGGCGCACCTCGTGATCGATCTTGCGCGCAGTCTCCTCCGAGACGTTCTGCTGGCGCGCCACCGAATGGCCGAGAAAAATCTCCTCCTGGTTCTCGGCGAGCGCCACCCGGCCGACCGCGTCGGAAAAGCCCCAGCGCGTGACCATGGCACGGGCGAGCTTGGTCGCCTGCTCGATATCGGAGGCCGCGCCCGAGGTGACCTTCTTGGCGCCGAAGACCTGCTCCTCGGCCACGCGCCCGCCCATCAGAATGGCGAGACGCGAGGTCATCTGCTCAAAGGACATGGAGAGCTGGTCGCGCTCCGGCAGCTGCATCACCATGCCGAGCGCCCGGCCGCGCGGGATGATCGTCGCCTTGTGCACCGGGTCGGTCGAGGGAACGTGCAGCGCGACGATGGCGTGGCCGCCCTCGTGATAGGCGGTGAGGCGCTTTTCGTCCTCGGTCATGACGAGGGTGCGCCGCTCGGCCCCCATCATCACCTTGTCCTTGGCGTCTTCGAATTCATGCATGGTGACGAGCCGCTTGCCGCGCCTTGCCGCAAGCAATGCCGCCTCGTTGACGAGGTTCATAAGGTCGGCGCCGGAGAAGCCCGGCGTGCCGCGTGCCACGGTCTTCAGGTTGACGCCGGGCGCGAGCGGCACCTTGCGCACGTGCACCTTCAGGATCTTCTCCCGCCCGATCACGTCCGGGTTCGGAACAACGATCTGCCGGTCGAAGCGACCCGGCCTCAGAAGCGCCGGGTCGAGCACGTCGGGCCGGTTGGTGGCGGCTATCAGGATGATGCCTTCATTCGCCTCGAAGCCGTCCATCTCGACGAGCAGCTGATTGAGCGTCTGCTCGCGCTCGTCGTTGCCGCCTCCGAGCCCGGCGCCGCGATGCCGGCCGACCGCGTCGATCTCGTCGATGAAGATAATGCAGGGCGCGTTCTTCTTCGCCTGCTCGAACATGTCGCGCACGCGCGACGCGCCGACGCCGACGAACATCTCGACGAAGTCGGAG
>CAYTTC010000395.1:0-1824 GCA_964440525.1 uncultured Propylenella sp.
CTGTCGTCGCCGACGGCGGCGGCGGCGGTCAGCGCCTCCTCGACATCGCCGGCCTCGAGCAAACCCTTCCGCTTGGTGTGGTTCGCCCAGACGCCGGCGAAACAGTCGGCCTGCAGCTCGGTTTTGACTGACAACACATTCGCCTCGGCCTCGCCGAGCGCCTGTTCGCGCTGATGCACCTCGGGCAGGATGCCGAGCACGTTCTGCACGTGATGCCCGACTTCGTGCGCGATCACATAAGCCTCGGCGAAGTCACCCGGCGCGCCGAATCGCCGCTGCAGCTCCGTGAAGAATTCGAGATCGATGTAGAGGTTTTGGTCGTTCGGGCAATAGAACGGGCCGGTCGCCGCGCTCGCGAAGCCGCAGGCTGAGGTCACGCTTCCGGAGAAGAGGGTCAGCGTCGGCTCGGGATAGTCTTTTCCCTCGGCTGCGAAGATTTCCGACCAGGTGTCTTCGGTATCGGCGAGCACAGTCGCAACGAAGTCGCGCGCCTCGTCGCTCAGCCCGGTCTGGCCGACCTGCTGGCCCTGCGGCGACGTGCCGGTTGAGACGTTGCCGGAGAGCAGCTCCAGCGGGTTGATGCCAAAGACGAAGGCCAGGATCAGGAAAACGATGATGATCCCGATCCCCCCGCCCCCGGCGCGGCGCACTGCGAACGGCCCGCCCCGTCCGAGGCCGCCGAAACCGCCGCCGCCCAGACGGCCTCCGAAACCGCCGCTGCCGCGCACGTCGCGGATATTCGTGCTCTGCCGCCGCCCCTGCCAACGCATACGCGCCTCCGTTGTTCGCCGCCCGATCCTAGACGATCCACTGACAACCCGCGACGGGCAGCTCGGTTGCGCCGCATTTGCCCCGCTCTTGATTGTGACGATCTTCCCAATGAACTCTCAGCCGGACGCCGGGGAGCGGCAATCCGCGTCTTGCATGCTTCAGGAGAGACCGGATGACCCCCGCGGAGTTCAAAGCCTGGCGCAAGTCCCTCGATCTCAAGCAGAAAGAGGCCGCCGAGAAGCTCGGCCTCAAGAAGCGGATGATCCAGTATTACGAAACCGGGAACCGCGGCGGCAAGAAGGTGGTGATCCCCAAGACGGTCGAACTCGCCTGCTACGCGCTCTCGGCCGGCGTGGAGGCGTTCGACGGCAACGGGCGCTGATAGGCCTGGGCAGGCAGGGGTTTCCGGCACCGCCGATTTCCCCTATAGAGCCGGCCTAGCCTGAAACTGTCACGATTCACGCCCCGGGGCGATGCCGCGCCGGGGTTTTGCTCGCCGAAAAGCCGCATGCCCAGACGCACCGACATTTCCACGATCCTCATCATCGGAGCGGGGCCGATCGTCATCGGCCAGGCCTGCGAGTTCGACTATTCGGGGACGCAGGCCGTGAAGGCGCTGAAGGCCGAGGGCTTTCGGATCGTGCTGGTCAATTCCAACCCGGCGACGATCATGACCGATCCGGATCTCGCCGACGCCACCTACATCGAGCCGATCACGCCCGACATCGTCGCCAAGATCATCGAGAAGGAGCGGCACTTCCTTCCCGGCGGCTTCGCGCTGCTTCCCACCATGGGCGGACAGACGGCACTGAATTGCGCTCTCTCCTTGAACAAGATGGGCGTGCTCGAAAAATTCGGCGTCGAGATGATCGGCGCCACGGCGCACGCGATCGACAAGGCGGAGGACCGCGATCTCTTCCGCAAGGCGATGCAGCGGATCGGCCTCGCTACGCCGAAGTCGCGCCTCGCGCACAATCTGATCGAGGCGCTGACGGCCTTCGACGTGATCGGCCTGCCGCTCATCATCCGGCCGTCCTTCACGCTCGGCGGCAC
>CAYTTC010000396.1:0-1818 GCA_964440525.1 uncultured Propylenella sp.
CTGGGACGCTTTCGGCCTGCCGGCCGAGAACGCCGCCGCGCAGAAGAAGGTACATCCAAAAACCTGGACCTACGACAACATCGCGGCGATGCGCGGCCAGCTGAAATCCATGGGCCTGTCGCTCGACTGGAGCCGGGAATTCGCCACCTCCGATGTCGATTATTGCGCGCAGCAGCAGCGGCTTTTTCTCGATTTTCTCGACGCCGGCCTGGTGGCGCGGAAAACCGCGAAGGTGAATTGGGACCCGGTCGACCAGACTGTGCTCGCCAACGAGCAGGTGATCGACGGTAAAGGCTGGCGCTCCAACGCTCCCGTCGAGATCCGCGAGCTGACCCAATGGTTCTTCACCATCACGAACTACAGCCAGGACCTGCTCGACGCGCTGAAATCGCTCGACCGCTGGCCGGACAAGGTCCGGCTGATGCAGGAGAAATGGATCGGGCGCTCCGAGGGCCTGTTGGTGCGTTTCGCGCTCGCGCCCGACACGACCCCGAATTCCGAGAGCGAGGTCGAGGTCTTCACCACGCGCCACGACACGCTGTTCGGCGCAAAATTCATCGCGCTCGCGCCCGATCATCCGCTCGCGACCGCCGCTGCCGCGAAGAACCCGGCGCTCGCCGCCTTCATCGATGAGTGCAAGCGGATGGGAACCGCGCAGGAGGTGATCGACCGGGCCGAAAAACTCGGCTTCGACACCGGCATGCAGGCAATCCACCCCTTCGATACCAGCTGGAAGTTGCCGGTATACGTCGCGAACTTCGTGCTCATGGATTACGGCACCGGCGCCATTTTTGGCTGCCCGGCGCACGACCAGCGCGACCTCGATTTCGTCAACAAATACGGGCTCGGCGCAACGCCGGTCGTATGCCCGCCAGACATCGACCCGAAAACTTTCGTCATCACCGACGTCGCCTATGACGGCAACGGCCGCATGATCAATTCGCGCTTCCTCGACGGCATGACCATTGGAGAAGCCAAGGAAGACGTGGCGCGCCGCCTGGAGAGGGAGCTCCGCGGCAACCGCCCGGTCGCCGAGCGCCAGGTGAATTTCCGCCTGCGCGACTGGGGCATCTCACGCCAGCGCTATTGGGGCTGCCCGATCCCGATGATCCACTGCCCGGCCTGCGGCGTGGTCCCGGTCAAGCGCGAGGATCTTCCGGTCACACTTCCCGACGACGTCGATTTCGACCGCCCGGGAAATCCGCTCGACCGGCATCCGACCTGGCGCAACGTCGCCTGCCCGAAATGCGGTGGGCCCGCAAGGCGCGAGACCGACACGATGGACACCTTCGTCGATTCGTCCTGGTATTTCGCCCGCTTCACCGCGCCGCGGGCCGAGACGCCGACAGATCCCCGAGTCGTCGATCACTGGCTCCCCGTCGACCAGTATATCGGCGGCGTAGAGCACGCGATCCTGCACCTCCTCTATTCGCGCTTTTTCGCCCGCGCCATGCGAAAAACCGGGCACGGCGGGCCCGACGAGCCCTTCGCCGGCCTTTTTACGCAGGGCATGGTCGTGCACGAGACCTATCGCAACGCGAGCGGCGAATGGCTGACGCCGGCGGAAATCCGGATCGAGGGCGAGGGCCCGGCGCGGCGCGCCTTTTCGCGCGCCACGGGCGAGCCGGTAGAAATCGGGCCGATCGAAAAGATGTCGAAGTCGAGATCGAACACGGTCGACCCCTCCGACATCATCGGGAATTACGGAGCCGATACGGCGCGCTGGTTCATGCTGTCGGACTCGCCGCCCGAGCGTGACGTCATCTGGACCGAGGCGGGCATCGAAGGCGCCCACCGCTTCGTGCAGCGCGTATGGCG
>CAYTTC010000397.1:0-1789 GCA_964440525.1 uncultured Propylenella sp.
GCGAGGTTCACCATGGCCTCCACGATCGCGTCCGATGCCGCGTCGGAGCCGAGGTTCTGCACGAAGGAGCGGTCGATCTTGATCTTGTCGACCGGATATTTCTGCAGATAGGTGAGGGACGAATATCCGGTACCAAAGTCGTCCAAAGCGATGCGGATACCTGCCGCGCGCAGCGCTTCCAACGTGAGGGCGGAGAGCTCGGCGGAGTCGAGAAGCACACTTTCCGTCACTTCCAACTCGAGCCGGTTCGGCGCCATACCTGTCTCCCGAAGGATATCCAGCACTCGCGTGGCAAAACGCTGCGATCGGAATTGCACGGCGGAGACGTTGACGGCGACGTGATGGAGCGGCCAGCGCGCTGCGGCTTTGCAGGCTTGGCGCAGGACCCAGTCGCCGATCTCGTGGATCAATCCGGCTTCCTCCGCGATCGGTATGAAGATGCCGGGGGGAATCGTGCCGCGCGTCGGGTGGTGCCAACGCAGAAGCGCTTCGACTCCAACCATGCCGGCCGTCCTGGCTGAAAAAAGCGGCTGGTAAACAACCTCCAACTTGCCGCCGACTTCGAGCGCCTCCCGGAGCTCCCGTTCGATTTCGCGGCGGCGCTGAACGGTGAAGTCCATTTCGTCGGTGAAGATTCGGAAGAGGTTGCGTCCTTCGACCTTGGCACGGTAGAGCGCGATATCTGCCTTGCGGACCAGCTCCGCGTGATCGACGCCCGCTTGCGGCGCAATCGCGACGCCGATCGAAACGCCGACGAAGGCGGAGCTGCCGAGGAGGTGGAAGGGCTGTGCAACAGCCGCGATGATCCGTTCACACAGCGCCTCGACATCGCGGGTGCTTGTCACACCTGTCTGGATGACGCCAAATTCGTCGCCGCCCAGCCGTGACACATCGTCCGCGGTGCGCATCAGTCCGGTCAGGCGGCAGGCCAGCTCGCGGATGAGATCGTCGCCGGCAGGATGGCCCAGCGTGTCATTGACGTTCTTGAAGCGGTCGACATCGAGATAGAGGAGCGCGAGCTGCGAACCCGTGCGTCGCGAATCTGCGAGAGCCCGATCGAATCGGTCGTTGAAAAGCGCGCGGTTGGGCAAGCCGGTCAGCGAATCGTGAAAGGCAAGATGCTGAGCCTGCGCCTCGCTTGCCTCGAGCTCCCTGGAGGCACGGCGGAGACGGCGGGTGAGCAGCGCGACGATTGCCCCAACGACCAGCAATGCAGCGCCGAGGGCAGGGGCCGTGCGGTGTAGAATCCGCCAGCCTGGACGGTCCGGCTGCCAAATGAAATAGCCAAGCACGTCGCCGGCATTCGTGCTCAGCGGAAATACCGCCTCGCTCGGGCCAGCGTAGGCGACCCAGGCGAAGCGCGGACCTTCCAGCAGGTAGTCTTGCCTCAGCCCATCCAGAAAGCTCCCGTCGAGGAACCGTACGCTGACATGAAGGAACTCGGATCCCGGCGTTTGCTGGACGTTGCCGGAATCGGAAACCAGGGGCAGCACGCTGGCGATTGCGGGGCGGCCTCCGATGACCACGAGATCGGCGTTGTGGAAGCGAGCCGGGTCGGCGGCGACGTCGCCTGGTGCGGAACCGGCCAACGCAGTGCGTAGCGCCAGCACCAGCGGAGCGACCTTCTCGCGGTTCGATTCGTAGGCGGAGACCTCGGCATTGGCGCCGTCTATGCTCGCGTAGACCGGCTCGTTGCCGCTATTCAGAACAAAGATCTGATCGTGCCCGAAATAGTCGTGCATCCAGGCGCCGAGATTGATGTCCACCCATTCCGCATCGTAGCGCAGCT
>CAYTTC010000398.1:0-1777 GCA_964440525.1 uncultured Propylenella sp.
GAAATCGTCGAGGCGCTGAAGACCGGCTTCAAGCCCGATTTCGATACGCTCGGCGGCCGTATGGTCGCCGTGCAGGAGAATCTCGCGCATCTTCCTGACGACGATCTCGCAGCGATCGCGGCCTATCTCAAAGTCGTTCCGCCGCTGCCGGACGCAATGCCGAGCACCAGTGGCGAAAATCAGTAGCTTCCTGGCGCGCCCGGCGTGCAGCGCGTGTAGAAGATGCCGCCCTGGCCGGCGAAGCTCATGGCCTCGTTCTGCCAGACCCGGCAGGCATATTCGTTTTCGAAGCAGCCGCGCGCGGCGATCGGAAAGTACATCTCGCGAAAACTATCGTAGTGCCGGCCGGAAAACTCTCCGTACCAGGTTGCGCCGGCACCTCGCTTAGCCGTGATTGTTCCGCAGTCACCTCCCGGCGGCGGGCCGTTCTCATACGTTAACGCAAAGGCTGGAGTCTGTGCCAAGGCCCCACAGGCGACGACGAACGACAGATCGAGAATGGCAACGTTGCGCATGGCGAACCTCCTCCCTCATCGGCACAACACTCGCCGGCCCATGCTGGGTCCCTGCCGCGGCAGGATCACGCATGCGCCCAGTCCCAATAGAGTTGCCGAGCCTTCGACTGCAGCGGACCCGGTTGCAGCACGCGATCCTCGATGCGCGTGATCGGTACGACCTTCGAATAGTTCCCGGTGGAGAATATTTCGTCGGCGTCGAGGAAGTCATCCATGGTCAAAACCGTCTCGACGACCTCGACGCCGGCGTCCCGCAGGAGCCCGATCACCCGGCGTCGGGTGATGCCGGCCAGGAACGACCGGTTCGGCGCCGGCGTCATGACGACACCATCCTTGACCATGAAGACATTGGAGGTGCCGGTCTCCGCCACATTGCCGAGCATGTCGCGCACGAGAGCGTTGTCGAAGCCGCGCGAGCGCGCTTCCGTGATAGCGCGCCCGTTGTTCGGATAGAGGCAGCCCGCTTTGGCGTCGGTCGGCATCGATTCCACGGTCGGCCGGCGATATGGCGAGAGCGTGACCGAAAAACCGGTGGGCGGCGGCATCGGCGTCTCGTAGAGGCAGAGGAGAAAGCGGGTGGAGGCCGGATCCGCCGGTACCGAGAGATAGCCTCCCTCTTCCGCCCAATACATCGGGCGGATGTAGAGTGCCGCCTCGGGCGGAAACCGTTTCATTCCGTCGCGCACGAGCCCGAGCATGGTGTCGACGCCGACATTGGGCTCCAGCCCGAGCGTCCTTGCCGAGGCATTCACGCGGGCGCAGTGCCGCCCCAGATCGGGGGTGACCCCCTCGAAGGCGCGGGCGCCGTCAAAGACGCTCGACCCGAGCCACATCGCGTGCGTGCGCGGTCCGAGGATCGGCACATTGCCCTCGCGCCAGTCCCCGTCCAAATAGGTCCAGGTGCGGGACCATTCCGCCATCATCTATCTCCTTTGGCTGGCGCTTCTGATAAGATTTTGTCGGCGAGGAGTCCACGCAGGGAGACGCAATGTCGGACGGCAATCAGGCCAAATCCGGAGACGTGGTGGCACGATACCTCGCCCCCGGCCCCGAGAACGTGAAACTCGTCTATGGACTGTATCTGGTGAGCGTCCTTGTCGGCCTCACCATCCTGGTCGGGCTGGTGATGGCCTATGTCAACCGCGGCCAGGTTGCGGGGAGCTGGGCGGAAAGCCACTATACCTACCAGATCCGAACGTTCTGGATTGGGCTGCTTTATTCGCTCCTGTCCGTCCTGCTCATGATCATCGGCATCGGATTCC
>CAYTTC010000399.1:0-1768 GCA_964440525.1 uncultured Propylenella sp.
TGACCCCGTTCTCGAAGGCGACCATCTCGCCGGCCTGCACGTTGTCGAGGCCGAAAACGCGGGCGATGCCGTCACCGACGGAGAGCACCTGCCCGACCTCGGAGACTTCCGCTTCCTGGCCGAAATTCTTGATCTGCTCGCGCAGGATCGAGGAGATTTCCGCGGCGCGAATTTCCATCAGCCGACCTCTTTGAGCTGGGTTTTGACACTCATCAATCTGGTGCGAAGCGACGTGTCGATCATGCGCGAGCCGACCTTGACGACGAGGCCGCCGAGGATCGCCGGATTGACGCGCGAAACGAGCGTCACGTCCTTGCCGAGCTTCTCCTTGAGCGCGCTTTTCAGCGCCGCCACCTGGCCGTCTGTGAGCGCAATCGCCGAGGTGACCTCCGCGGTGACCTCGCCGCGATGGCGGGCGGCCATCTCGCGGAACGCGCGGATTATCCCAGAGAGCGCAAAAAGCCGCCGGTTCTTCGCCACGAGGCGCAGGAAATTGCCGGTGAGCCCCGCGATTCCTGCCTGGTCCGCCACCGCGCCGATCGCCCTCTCCTGCTCTTCCGCCGAAAAAACGGGGCTTTCGACAAGCCGCCGGAAATCGCCGCTGTCACCGAGCATGCGGGACAGGCTCACGAGTTCCGCCTCGATCTTTTCGATTGAGGAATCGTCACGGGCCAGATCGAAAAGGGCGGAAGCGTAACGCTCGGCAACGCCGGAAACGGAGGAGCTTCGATCCGTCACGCGCGGGTCTCTTCCCTGGTCATAAGCCCGGCGAATGGGCACGAAACGTAAGGCAAGAACTCAGCGGGCGCGGCCGAGCGCTCCCAGGCCAAGCCGCGGGTCGTCTAGCATGGGGGTTTTGGCGGCGCAACAAGGCGGAGAAGCGGCATTTTTCCACCCGTTCCGACCCGCCTCCAAAGCATTGCGACAATCACACCCGTCGCCCTCGTTTGCGGCAGTCACTTCGCAAGAAAGCCCGCAATCTCCCGCCGCACTGCGGCCCTCTCCGTCTCGGGGAGCGATCCGATCGTCCGAATGATCCGCTCAGGCTCGACCGTCGCCAGCTTCGATGCCCGAACCATTGAAGGCCCAGGCAGTCCGGCTTGCTTGAGACCGAGTATCGCCACGTCCCCGATCCGCGCCTCTTTGCCCGCTCCGGTGATCATGGCGATCCAGAGATAGCCCTCGCCGTGAAGGCGCTCGTTCGAAACGACGACCGCCGGCCGGCGCTTCTCGGCCAACCGCTCGCTGTAGGGGAAAGGGACGACGACAACCTCCCACGCCCGAATGGGATCAGAGATCACGATAGAGCCGCTCGTCTTCGTCGGATCTCCACTCCTCGAAACTGGCAAAGGGATCGTCCTCGCCCGGCGGACTCTTTTCCACCGTCACAGAGCCCTCGTCGGTGAATCGGAAGCGGATCAGATCGCCGGTATTCAGCCCGAGGCGCTCTCGCACCGCCTTGGGGATGACGGTCTGGTACTTGCTCGAGATTTTTGAGCGAACGATCATGTTTCTCGGTTGGTAAGACGATCTTACTCTCCTACGTAAGGGTGGCTTACCGTGAAAGCAAGCCGCTTTTTGAGATAGTCCCGCCGTTGTGTAACGCAAGAAAGCCGGTCTCATTTTCTGAAAATTCCTGAGACGCATAAGTTACTTATCGGAAAAGTTGGAACCACCCTGCAAGCGGCACGTTGGCTGACCGACGCGGAGCGGAAATCCCTCGGCGTGATCGCGGGCGGTATGCGCCTTCGGTGCGAAGCCTGCCCCC
>CAYTTC010000400.1:0-1763 GCA_964440525.1 uncultured Propylenella sp.
GACGGCGTCGGGCATGCCGAAAAGGACGTGCTCGTCCGCGATCCGGTGGTGCTGACGGCGAGCCTGCCGCATTTCCTCGCCCCGGGTGACAAGTCGCGGCTCGCGCTCGACCTGACCTCGGTGGCCGAGACCTCCGGAACGGTGACGCTTTCGGTGCGTTCGGGCGGCGTCGCGGTCGCGGTAGAACCGACATTCACCAACCTCCCGATCGAGCTAGCGGCCGGTGAGCGGAAGCAGATCCTCGTGCCGGTCTCGGCCGCGCGGGTCGGCG
Organism: uncultured Propylenella sp.; assembly: GCA_964440525.1. GTDB lineage: Bacteria > Pseudomonadota > Alphaproteobacteria > Rhizobiales > Afifellaceae > DASWJZ01. The sequence continues at coordinate 272 of CAYTTC010000400.1, forward strand.
ACGATGTGATCGCCATCGCGTTGACGCTCCCCGACGGGACGCGGCTGGAGAAGGCGCTCAACCTCGCGGTCCGACTGAACGAGCCGCCGCTCGCCACGACCGATTTCATCTCGCTCGCGCCGGGCGCGGAGCTGTCCGTCAGCGCCGACCGGCTCGAGGGACTGGTGGCAGGCACCGCCTCGATACAGGTCTCGGCGAGCGGCGCCGGCCGCCTCAACGTGCCGGCGATCCTCCGCGCGCTCGACCGCTATCCCTATGGCTGCACCGAGCAGATCGCCAGCCGCGCCATGCCGCTCGTCTACCTGAACGACGTGGCCGTCAGCGCAGGCCTCGCAAGCGATCCGGAAATCCATGACCGCGTCGACAAGGCGATCGCCGGCGTGCTCGCCAACCAGTCGGCCTCCGGCTCCTTCGGCCTCTGGGCGCCGGGCGGTGAGGACATGTGGCTCGACGCCTATGTCACGGACTTTCTCACCCGTGCCCGCCAGCAGGGCTTTGCGGTACCGGGCGAGGCCTTCGACCTAGCGCTCGCCAATCTGAAGAACCGCATTGCCTATGCCGGCGATTTCCAGAGCGGCGGCGAGGACATCGCCTATGCGCTCTATGTGCTCGCTTCGAACGGCCGCGCCGCGATCGGCGACCTGCGCTACTACGCCGAAACTAAGCTCAACGCCTTCTCCAGCCCGCTCGCCAAGGCGCAGATCGGCGCGGCGCTCGCGCTCTATGGCGACAAGCCGCGCGCCGAGGCTGTGTTCCGCGCAGCGGTCGGCGATCTCTCCATGCCTAAGCAAGGCTTCCGAAGCGATTACGGCTCGTCGCTGCGCGACGACGCGGCGATGTTGACGCTCGCCTCGGAGGCGCGAGCCGGGATCGACCTCGTCAGCCTGTCGAGCCGCGTGGAGCGGAAGCGCCTCGCCGCGCGCTACACCAGCACGCAGGAAGACGCCTGGTCGCTCATGGCCGCCCATGCGCTGATGGAGAGCCTGTCCACGCCGCAGCTCGCCGTCGACGGCGAGCCGATCGTCGGGCCGCTTTTCCGCGGGCTCGACGCCGACACTCTGGCGATCGCCCCGCTCACGATCGAAAACCGCGGCGACCGGGTGGTCGAGGTCGGCATCACCGTCCGTGGCGTGCCGGCGACGCCCGAGCCCGCCGGCGGGAACTATTACGCGCTTAAGCGGAGCTATTACACGCTCGAGGGCCAGCCCGTGGATCTCTCATCGGTTGAACAGGGCGCGCGCCTCGTCGCCGTGCTCGACGTGACGACGACGGAGAGCCAGGGCGCGCGGCTGGTGCTCGACGATCCGCTCCCCGCCGGTTTCGAGATCGACAATCCGCATGTGTTGTCGAGCGGCGACGTAGCGGCGCTCAACTGGCTGAGCCTCGTGTCCAATCCGGCGCATGTGGAGTTCCGCGCCGACCGCTTCATCGCGGCGTGGGACCTTGCGACCAGCGGCGCGACGCAGTTCCAGTTCGCCTACATCGTCCGCGC
>CAYTTC010000401.1:0-1749 GCA_964440525.1 uncultured Propylenella sp.
AAGACGCGTCGCACCTGAGCGCGATTCGTTTGCTTCTGCGGCAATTCGAGAGCCCACTCGTCCTCATCCTCATCTTCGCCGCTGCGATCTCGCTGGCGCTGCAGCAGTGGGTGGATTCGGCCATCATTCTGGCGATCGTGATCGGCAGCACGCTGCTCGGCTTCTTTCAAGAGTACCGAGCGTCGGCAGCAGTCGAGCAGTTGAAACGCCGACTGGCGCTGACGTGCCGTGTCATGCGGGACGGCGTCGAGCGAACGGTGCCCGTGAACACCGTCGTGCCCGGCGATCTCGTCCTGCTCTCGGCAGGCAATCTGATCCCCGCTGATGGCCTTGTGATTGAGGCAGAGGACTTCCTGGTCAGCGAAGCGAGCATGACAGGCGAGTCTTTTCCTGTTGAAAAGCGGCCTGGGACCGTCAAGCCGGAGGCGGGCCTTGCGGCGCGGACAAATGCAGTCTTTCTCGGCGCCTCGGTCCGAAGCGGCACGGCGAAGGTCCTCGTCGTCGAAACCGGTCTCCGGACTGCGTTTGGGGCTATCGCGGCACGGCTTAGAACCCGCCAGCCCGAGACGGATTTTGGGCGCGGCGTGCGCCAGTTCGGATACCTTCTGATCCGCGCGATGGTCGTCATCGTCCTGTTCGTCCTGACCGCGAATCTGCTTCTCGGTCGCCCGGTGATCGAGTCCCTCTTGTTTGCCGTTGCGCTCGCGGTCGGTCTGTCGCCGGAGCTGTTACCGGCGATCGTCAGCGTGACCCTGTCCGCCGGCGCCCGGGCCATGGGCCGGCGTGGCGTCATCGTCCGCCGCCTGGAAGCGATCGAGAACCTCGGCAGCATGGACATTTTGTGCACTGACAAGACCGGGACACTCACTGAGGGTACGATCGTTCTCAACGATGCCTTGGACACGGGGAGTCGATCTTCGGACGAAGTCCGCCGGCTTGCCTTTCTCAATGCGGCATTCGAGACCGGCATCGAAAACCCGCTCGATGCCGCGATTGTAGCCGCGGGGGAGAGCGCAGGCCTGACGACGCATGGCTTCACGAAGATCGACGAAATCCCCTACGACTTCCTTCGCCGCCGGCTGACCATCGTCGTGGCGGAGGACGGCAACTCGACGCAGCATCTTATCGTCACCAAGGGTGCGTTCTCAAACGTGCTCGACATCTGCTCATCGCTCGAACGCGATGCCGTCGACATCCCGCTTACGCCCGAATTGCGCACTGAACTCGATGCGGTCTTCAAAGCCAAAGGAGCCGAGGGATTCCGGGTTCTGGCTGTAGCGACACGCCGGGTGGCAGCCAAGCCGCCCTATGGCCGCGATGACGAGCAGGGCATGACCTTTCGCGGGTTCCTTGTCTTCTCCGACCCACCCAAGGCGGACGCGCAACGTACGATCCACGATCTCGCCCAGCTCGGCATCCGCATCAAGGTGATCAGCGGAGACAACCGCTATGTGACGGCTCATCTAGCGGAGGCCGTTGGCCTCGATTCGAAATCCATCCTCACCGGCGACGACCTCGGAAAGATGAAGGATGAGGCGTTGTGGCACCGCGCGCCTCGCACCGACCTGTTCGTCGAAATCGATCCTCAGCAGAAGGAGCGGATCGTCCGCGCATTGCAAAAAACCGGGCACTCGGTCGGGTATCTCGGCGATGGCATCAACGATGCGCCCGCCCTGCATGCGGCCGATGTCGGTATCTCGGTTGAAGAGGCCGTGGATGTCGCCCGCGAGAGCGCCGACATCATCCTGC
>CAYTTC010000402.1:0-1741 GCA_964440525.1 uncultured Propylenella sp.
GAGGACGCGGTCGTCACGGCGGGCTTCGAGTTCGACGTGCCGGTCCGCTTCGACACCGACCGGCTCGACATCAACCTCGCCTCCTTCGAGGCGGGAGAAGTGCCGAACATTCCGATCGTGGAAATCAAGTGAGGCGGTAGGAATAGGCAGTAGGCAGTAGGCAGTAGGGATCCAGCCCACTGCCTATTGCCGACTGCCTATTGCCCGCTTCTCGCGGAGATAATGCGATGAAGACGTTCTCGCCCGCGCTCGCCGCGCACCTTGAGAGCGGCGCGACGACGCTTTGTACGTGCTGGCGCGTGATGAGGGGCGACGGCGCCGTGCTCGGCTTTACCGACCACGATCGCGCCGTCGAATTCGGCAGCGTGAGCCACGAGCCCGAAAGCGGGCTCGATGCGAGCGCGGCCGTGGCGCATGCCGGGCTGCAGGTGGGCGGGCTCGACGTGACCGGTGCCTTCGCGTCGGAAAAAATCACCGAAAGCGATCTCGAGGCCGGGCTTTTCGACAATGCGCGGGTGGAGGCATGGCTGGTCAATTGGGCGGCGCCGGCCCAGCGCCATTTGATGCGCTTCGGGTCGATCGGCGAGGTGCGGCGGGCGGGGAGCGCGTTCACCGCCGAGATTCGCAGCTTGAGTCATGCGCTCGACCAGGAGCGTGGGCGCATTTTTCGCTCAACATGCGACGCCGATCTCGGCGACGCGCGCTGCACCGTGAATCTCGCGAGCGCTGACTGGACGGCGAGCGCGACGGTAACGGAGACCGACGGGTTCTCCAGGGTCTCCGCGTCCGTGCCCGGCACGCGGCCGACCGGGTTTTTCGACCAGGGTTTTTTGACCTTCACGAGCGGAGCGAATGACGGGCGGAAGAGCGAAGTGCTCCGCCACGTGCGCGATGCGGATGGCGATCATATCGAGCTGTGGCAGAAAATGGCCGAGCCGATCGCAATCGGTGACGGGTTTGCCATCTCCGCCGGCTGCGACAAGCGCTTTTCCACCTGCCGCGACCGCTTCGACAACATCGAAAACTTTCGCGGCTTTCCGCACATGCCGGGGAACGACTTTGCGCTGTCCTATCCGGTGCCGGGCGGCAGGAACGACGGCGGGAGCCTGAAAGACTGATGGCTTCGCGAGACGAGATTGTCACCGCCGCGCGCGGCTGGATCGGCACGCCCTATCGGCATCAGGGGGCGCTGAAGGGGGTCGGCTGCGACTGCCTCGGGTTGCTCATCGGGGTGTGGCGAGAGGTTGGCGGCGGTGAGGCCGGCGCGGTCCCGCCCTATACGCCCGACTGGGCGGAAGCGATGGGCCGCGAGACGTTTGTCGAGGGGCTGCGCGAGCATTTGAACGAGATCGATCCGAGCGCTGCTCGCGAGGGTGACCTCGTGCTCTTCCGCTGGCGAAAACATCTGCCGGCGAAGCATGCGGCGATCCTGACGGCGGCTGATCGGATGGTGCATGCGCAGGAGCGCGCGGCGGTGGCGGAGGTGCCGGTGAGCGACTGGTGGAGGCGGAGGATGGCGTACGCGTTTGAGTTCGGGCGCCACCCCTCCCCACAAGGGGGAGGGGAGTAATGGCAACTCTCGTTCTCGGCATCGCCGGGGGCGCGCTTGGTTCGGCGTTCGGGCCGGCGGGCGCGATCCTTGGGCGCGCGGCGGGTGCGCTTGCGGGCTACACGCTCGACCAGGCGCTGTTCGGCACGCGCCGAAAAATCGAGGGGCCGCGGCTGACCGAGCTCGAGGTGC
>CAYTTC010000403.1:0-1740 GCA_964440525.1 uncultured Propylenella sp.
TCGGTCTCGCCGCGAGCGACAAAATCTCGAAGGCGTCGAATGATCTCTCCAGCCCGCAGCGCCTGCTCCGTGGCCTTATCCAGAGCCCCCTTCAGGCGGGTTGCATCAGGGTCGGAGCGACCGGCGATTAGCCGGTGCGATCCCTTCAGGTAGTTGGCGATCGCGGATAGCGGCTGGTTGAGCTCGTGGGCCAGGGCCGAAGCCATTTCGCCCATTGCAGTCAGTCGCGAGATGTGGACGAGCTCCGACTGCAGCTCCTGCAGCCGGGCCTCTGTCTGCTGACGTTCTGAAAGATCTCGGATGAAGCCCGTGAAGAAGCGTTGATGGCCGGTCCGCATCTCGCCGACGGCGAGTTCCATGGGGAAGGTGGAGCCGTCCTTGCGCTCTCCGACCACCACTCTCCCGATGCCGATGATACGGCGCTCGCCGGTGGTCAGATAGCGCGTGAGGTAGCCATCATGCGCTTCCCGGTAGGGCGGTGGCATCAGCATCTTCACGTTCCGTCCCAAGACTTCCGACGCCGAATATCCGAACAGCCGTTCCGCTGCGCGGCTGAACGATTCCATCAACCCCTCCTCGTCAATGACGATCATGGCGTCCGGTATCGTGTCTAGGATCGACTGCAGATGCGCCTCGCGAGCGCGGAGATCGGCAGTGCTGGTGGACGCCCGCAACCTCGTGCGGTGCAGTCTTGCGCCGAAGAAGGCAATCCCGATACCGATCGCCGCGAAGGCAATGAGGCTTGCGACGTCTCCTCGAGCCGGATCCGGGAAGCCGGGAAGGAAGAAGGTGCCAAGCGCCGCGCTCATCGCCGTCGCCAACAGCCCCGGACCGAGGCCGCTGAAGCCGGCGGCGATAGCGACGGCGGCTGTGAAGAGCAGGAAAGGCGACTGGTCGTGGATGACGGGGGTCAAGAGAAGACGCGTCGCGAAGGCAGTGAGGACGACGCCGATCGCCAAGGCGTACTGAACGGCTGTTCGCCGGTAAGCAGCCCGCTCCAGCCGGCTCAGCGCCGCGATTTTAGCTCCTTCGATTTCCATTCCTGCCAGCTTTTGCGGCGACGTTGAAAGAACCACCTGGTCCCCTCGTTTGGGTCACGCCGTTCGAGCCGTTCATATCAGCCACGTCGCACCCACAGCCTTCGTACATCTACCTAGGGAAAATACCCGAATTTCGCGTGACCGACGCCGTCTCTATTCGTTGCAGCACGAATTTTTGGAGGACCTGTCATGCTGCAGTGGAGAAGCGAGACGATGGCAGCCAAGGTCATTCCGTTCAATCAGGCGGCAAGGGGCCTGGAAAGCCGGTCGGTCCACGATTTGCTCGACCGCATGGGCGCCTGCATGAGCTTCGACCACAATGCCGAGGTTTTCGGCGAGGAAGAGCCCGCCGAGTATCTTTACAAGGTCGTTAGCGGGGCGGTGCGCATCTGCAAGCTGATGAGCGACGGCCGACGTCAGATCAGTACGTTCTACCTCCCCGGCGATATGTTCGGCATGGAAGCGGAAGACACGCACCGCTTCTCCGCCGAAGCGATCGGCAGCTGCAACATACTGGTCGTCAACCGGAGCGCCTTTATCGCGCGCACGGCCCGCGAAACCGACATGGTTACCCAACTCTGGACCCAGGCGCTCTCGCATCTGCAACGGGCGCAGGACCACATGCTTCTGCTGGGCCGCAAGAGTGCCCAGGAGCGCGTCGCGGCATTTCTCCTGGACATGGCCGAGCGCCTGTCGAAGA
>CAYTTC010000404.1:0-1705 GCA_964440525.1 uncultured Propylenella sp.
TTCGGCACGCTCTGCCAGCCGCCCTCGGTGATCGCCCGCGCGCCATAGGAGATGCGCCGCCCACCGTCAAACGTGTCGCGGATCGCCTCGTGAGTCTTGAAGCGCTGAAACTCTTCGAACGGAGCGAGCCAAGGATTCCTGTAGTTGAGATGGACGACGAAGCCGACCGAGACGAGATTTTGGTCGAAGTGATAGATGAACGAGCCGCCGCCGGTTTTCATGTCGAGCGGCCAGCCGAACGTGTGCTGCACAAGCCCAGGCCGGTGTTTTGCCGGGTCGACCTCCCACAGCTCCTTCAGCCCGATGCCGAATTTTCCCGGCTCGCGGCCTTCGTCGAGAGAAAAGCGGCGGATCAGCTCCTTGGCGAGCGAGCCGCGCGCGCCTTCGGCGATCAGCACGTATTTGCCCAAAAGCGCCATGCCACGCTGATAGTTGGGACCAGCCTCGCCCGACTTCGTCACCCCCATGTCGCCGGTCGCGACGCCGACCACGCTTCCCTTCTCGTCGGTCAGGATTTCCGTCGCCGAAAAACCCGGATAGATCTCGACGCCGAGCGCTTCGGCCTTCGTCGCGAGCCAGCGGCAGACATTTCCTAGCGAGAAGATGAAGTTGCCGTGGTTCGACATCAGCGGCGGCATCAGAATGTTCGGCAGCCTGACTGCGCCTGACGGCCCGAGCCAGAGAAAACGGTCGTCGGTGACCTTTGTCTTCACCGGCGTCTCTTCGCTCCGCCACTCCGGCAGCAGCCGGTCGAGCCCGATAGGGTCGATCACGGCGCCAGAGAGAATATGCGCGCCGACCTCAGAGCCTTTTTCGAGAAGCACGACCGAAAGCTCGGGATTGATCTGCTTCAGCCGGATGGCGGCCGAAAGCCCCGCCGGCCCGGCGCCCACCACGACCACGTCGTATTCCATGCTCTCGCGCTCGGGCAGCGCGTCGGGGTCGGGCATCGGCTACTCCTGATCTGGACCGCCGGGATAGTCGTGGGAAACCGGCCTGTCCACCGAGCCCTTGCCATCAGCAGCTCAGGGTCGCAGCGCCCTGCTTGATCAGATCGTGCACCACGCTGGCACCGCTGATGATCACGCCGTCGACAAAATCCTTCTGCTCATAGCCACGGGCCTTTACGCATGGTGTGCAGGCCCAGATCGTGCCGCCGCGCGCCAGGAAATCCTTGATCAGCGATGCGAGCGGCTCGAAGGGGTGTGAATGCGTCAGGTCCGCGGCGCGCTTTCGAACGAGATCGACGCCGTTGCTTGTGAGAAAGATCGAGACTTTGAGGCCAGACGTAATGCCGCCGTTGGCGAAGGTGAAGCCGATCGAGGAGAGATCGTGATCAATGCCATGGGTGATGAGCACGACGAGGTTGCGTTGATCGTCCGCCATTGTTTCTCCTTCAGGTGTGGTGTCGGTACTCCACAATCGGAGAATGCCCGCATCATTGGGGGGGCGCAATCTTATTAGCGGCACTTGCACAGGCGCGCGGAGGATTCTCCCCTTCATGTTGCGAGTGGCGAAGATTCGCCCAGGGCGACGAACCGCTTCCCTCCGAGTTCCCGCTATGGAAGGAAAGGGGCATGGTGCCCGGCAAGCGTCTTGACCTCGACCCGGCCGACCTCCTCCTTTTCTATGTGGAGGCGGGCGTCGACATCGCGCTGTCGGAAGAGCCGGTCGACCGTTTTGCGCTCTCCCGCGCCCAGGCCGC
>CAYTTC010000405.1:0-1693 GCA_964440525.1 uncultured Propylenella sp.
TGGAAATCGACTCCGACGCGCTCGTCCGGCTGCGCGGCGGCCTGACCCTGGATCTCGACGACGAGCGTCTCGCCAAAGGGGAGCGCGACATAGAGAAATGTCTCGCCGCCGAGATGCTCGGCGATCTGGACATCGCCAACGAGAATTCCCTTGTCGGGCTCGACGATCCTGAGATGCTCCGGCCGCACCCCGACCGTCACGGTTTCGCCCGTTCGCGGGGCGGTGCCGGCAATCGGAAGCATCAGCGGAAGGCCGGATTTTCCGCGAAATTCCAGCTCGCCATTCCTGATTTCCGCGACCTCGCCGGTGATGAAATTCATCCGCGGCGAGCCGATGAATCCGGCGACGAAGAGGTTGGCCGGATAGTTGTAGAGCTCAAGCGGCGTGCCGACCTGCTCGATCTCGCCGGAGCGCAGGACAACGATGCGATCGGCTAGCGTCATCGCTTCGACTTGGTCATGCGTGACGAAGATCATGGTGACGCCGAGCTGCCGGTGCAGCTTCTTGATCTCCACCCGCATCTGCACGCGAAGTTCCGCGTCGAGATTTGAAAGCGGCTCGTCGAAGAGAAAAATCCTCGGTTCGCGCACGATCGCGCGGCCGATGGCGACGCGTTGACGCTGGCCGCCGGAGAGTTGTCCCGGTTTCCGGTCGAGCAGTTGGTCGATCTGCAGGATCTCGGCGGCATGCGTGACCCGCCGCTTGATCTCGGTTTTCGGCGTCCGCAGCGTCTCCAGGCCAAACGAGAGGTTCTTCCGCACCGACATGTGCGGATAGAGCGCGTAGGACTGGAATACCATGGCAAGGCCGCGCTTGGCGGCGGGGACGTCGTTGACCGGCTCGCCGTCGAGATAGATTTCTCCCCCGGAGACCTCCTCGAGGCCCGCGATCATGCGGAGCAAGGTAGATTTTCCGCAGCCTGACGGGCCGACAAAGACGATGAACTCGCCGTCCTCGATACGAAGGTCGAGTCCGTGGATCACTTCGATCGCGCCGAAACGCTTGACCACGCCGCGCAGATCGAGGCTCGCCATCAGGCCACCTCTTTGACAGCGTCCGGAAGCCATCCGCCATAGAGCGGATGATCGCGGCCGAGCGGAAGCCGCACCACCTCGCCGCTTCGTGCCGAATGGTAGGCGGCGGTCAGAAGCTCCAGTGACGGACGCGCATCCGCCAGCGAAACAGGAAGCGGCCCGCCCTCGGTCAAGGCCTTGTGAAGCCTGAGAAACTGGCCGGCGTTCCGCTCCGGCCCCGGCGTCACTTCGGCGACCGCCGCGTCCACCGCGACCTGGCGGTCGGGATCGGCGGCGATGAAACGCCACGGCGCCGCTCCGGGATTGTAGGGGCTGCGGTTGCTCTCGGCGGTCAGGCCCGCGAAGCAGAAACGAAGGCGCGACATGTCCTCCTCGGCGCCAAGGGTTACCGAGAGCGTGGCGAAGGAACCGTCCGCCATTTCGAGGACCGCTGCCGCGCAGTCCTCCGTCTCGATCGGATTCACACGCGTGCTCGCCCTCGCGTAGACGCTTGCGACCGGACCGAGGACATAGGTCAGGAGGTCGTGGTTGTGGATCGCATGCGTGGTCAGGCAGCCGCCGAGCTCAGTCGCCCAGCGCCCCCGCCATTGATTGGCATAGTAGGGCGGCAGCCGGCGCCAATGCGTTTCGACCGTTGCGGCGTAGGCCTTGCCGGCCAA
>CAYTTC010000406.1:0-1687 GCA_964440525.1 uncultured Propylenella sp.
TCGTCATAGATCGACGTGTCGAGGATGGGCGGCACGAAGCCGGCGCCGATCCCCTGGATCTTGTGTGGCCCCGGCTGGCCGCCGGAGAGGACCGCGCTCTCTGCCGGCTCGACCGCGACGATATGGAGTCCGGGTTTTCGCGGCTTCAGCACCTGGCCGACGCCGGTGATGGTGCCGCCCGTGCCGACGCCGGAGACGAAGACGTCGATCTCGCCCCCCGTGTCGTTCCAGATTTCCTCGGCGGTCGTGCGCCGATGAATCTCGGGATTGGCCGGGTTCTCGAATTGCTGCGGGATGACGGCGCCGGGCGTCATCGCCTTGATCTCCTCGGCCTTGGCGATTGCGCCGCGCATGCCCTTGGCGCCTTCGGTGAGGACAAGCTCGGCGCCGAAGAGCCTCAGCATCTTCCGCCGCTCCGTGCTCATCGTCTCCGGCATCACGAGGATCAGCCGGTAGCCTTTGGCGGCGGCGGCGAAGGCGAGCGCGATGCCGGTATTCCCCGAGGTCGGCTCGATGAGCGTCGTTTCGCCCGGTTTGACGCGGCCGTCCCGCTCCAGCGCCTCGATCATGGAGACGCCGATGCGGTCCTTCACGCTGGCGATCGGGTTGAAGAATTCGAGTTTTGCGAGGAGCTTTGCATTGACGCCCTCGGCCTTGGCGATCTTGTCGAGGCGGACGATCGGCGTCTCGCCGATCGTCTCGGTGATGGAATCGTAGATACGGCCCCGGCCGGGGACGCGGCCTGAAACGGCCTTCTGCGGCGCGTCGTTCATGCTCGCCTCCTCTTACATACGCCGAGTTCTAAAGGAGATCGTGCGGCGATGCGAGATCGGCTGCCCCGGGTGCTAGGGGGATCAGCCGGTCGAGCCGAAGCCGCCGGCGCCGCGCGCCGTCGTGACCGAGAATTCCTCGACCATCCGAAAACTCGGGCGGATGAGCGGCAAGAAGATCGCCTGCGCGATCCGGTCGCCGGGATTGATCACGACCGGCGGCGTGCCGATCGCGTTGCGATTGACGAGCGGGATCAGCCACGGCCCGGCATAGTCCGGGTCGATCGTTCCGACCGACTGGCCCAAAATGATTCCCTGCCGGGCGCCGAGCCCGCTGCGTGGCAGCACCAGCGCCACGATATCCGGCCGGTTGATGAGGATCGCGACGCCCGACGGCACCATCGTCGCCGGCGCTTGCGGCTCAAGCGCGATCGGCGCGTCGATGCAGGCGCGGAGATCGATCCCCGCCGCCATCTCCGAGTGATATGTCGGCAGGCCCCATTGATGGAGCCGTGGGTCGAGCACCTTCAGTTCGAATTCGAGGCTCAGCTCCATCTCGGTCGTTCCTCCCGTCTGCCGGTTAGAACACTTTCGACCGAAATTGAACTGGAGCTTGGCGGGCTGAAAGCCGCTCGACCGGATGTGCGCCTATGCAGCACCCTTTCGCGCAGATGCTTGGCGGGACCTCCTTCAGGTTCGACTGATGGACACGCCGCCGTCGACGAGGAACGCGCTGCCGGTAATGAAGCTCGCGGCATCGGATGCAAGGTGAAGCACCGACCGAGCAATCTCCTCGGGCGCCGCCATGCGCTTCAGAGCATGCAGGCTCTCCACGAAAGCCAGCAATTCCGGTGTCGCTCCCGGAGCGTTCGTCACGCTTGATGGCGTGTCGGTGCCGCCGGGCAGGATGGCGTTCG
>CAYTTC010000407.1:0-1680 GCA_964440525.1 uncultured Propylenella sp.
CCAGCGAGTGGATGGTGGTGGAATCCGACGAGTCGGACGGCACCTTCGTCAAGCTTCCGGCCGATATCGTGGTCGTGACCAACATCGATCCGGAGCATCTCGACCACTACGGAACCTTCGACGCGCTGCGCGAAGCTTTCCGTGCCTTCGTGGAGAACGTGCCCTTCTACGGCTTTGCGGTGATGTGCCTCGACCACCCGGAGGTGCAGGCGCTCATCGCCCGGATCGAGGACAGGCGCGTCATCACCTATGGAGGCAATCCGCAGGCGGAGGTGCGCTATCGCGATATCGCTTTCCGTGACGGCAAGACGCATTTCGCCATCGACCGCCGCGACCGCGTGACCGGCGAGATGGAGACGATCGAGGATTTGGTCATTTCAATGCCCGGCGAGCACAATGTCTCGAACGCCACTGCGGCAGTGGCGGTCGCGCGCGCGATCGAGATCGACGCCGACTCCATCCGAAAAGGGCTCGCGAGCTTCGGCGGTGTGAAGCGGCGCTTCACCCATACCGGCGACTGGAATGGCGTCGAAATCTACGACGATTACGGGCACCATCCGGTCGAGATCGCCGCGGTCTTGCGGGCCGCGCGTTCCGCCACGGTGGGGCGGGTGGTCGCAGTCGTGCAGCCGCACCGCTACACGCGGCTCAAAAACCTCTTCGCCGAGTTCTGCACCTGCTTCAACGAAGCCGACACCGTCATCGTCGCCGACGTCTATTCGGCCGGCGAGGCGCCGATCGAAGGGGCGAGCCGCGACGCGCTTGTCGAGGGTCTCCGCTCCGGCGGTCATCGCGACGCGCGTCCGCTCGACAACGAGAAGGCGCTGCCCGCGCTCGTTGCCTCGATCGTGCATCCGGGCGACATGGTCGTCTGTCTCGGCGCAGGTTCGATCACCAGGTGGGCAAATGCCTTGCCGCAGGCGCTTCAGGATTTGAGCGAGAGGAAGGGGTGAGCCAAGCAGGACGCTCGCCAACCCTCTCCCAGAGGGCGAGGGTGCCCGCGCAGCGGGCGGGTGAGGGGCTGCGGCATCGGCCTTCTCGCGCTTCCTGCACTGCCGCATCCCCTCATCCGCCCTCCGGCAGAGCCGGAGGGCACCTTCTCCCTCTGGGAGAAGGGCGCGCGTCGGCGCCGCACCTTTCCTCCTATGCCTGACCATCTCCTCGATCGCCTGCGCGAAAACCTCGCCGGCTTTCGCGGCACGTTGCAGCCCGACCAGTCGCTCGCGCCAATCGTCTGGTTCCGCGCTGGCGGGCCGGCGGAGATCCTCGCCATGCCGGCGGACGCCGAGGACCTCGCGTTCCTGATGCGCTCGCTGCCGGAGGAAATCCCGGTCACCGTCATCGGGCTCGGCTCCAACCTGCTCGTCCGCGACGGCGGCGTGGAGGGCGTCGTGGTGCGGCTCTCAGCCCGCGGATTCGGCAAGATCGAGATCGACGGGAACCGCATCCATGTCGGCGCGGCGCTGGCCGACAAGCGGCTCGCCGCGCATGCGCTCGAGGCGGGCCTCGGCGGCTTCGCCTTCTATCACGGCATCCCTGGCGGCATCGGTGGGGCGCTCCGCATGAACGCCGGCGCCAACGGCGTGGAAACCTCCGAACGCGTCGTGGAAGTCGTGGCGATCGACCGGCGCGGCGAGAGGCACGTGCTCAAGGCGAATGAGATGGGCTATTCCTACCGCC
>CAYTTC010000408.1:0-1665 GCA_964440525.1 uncultured Propylenella sp.
GCTGTCCGTCGTCAGGGATTTTGAGACAGGCGGCGCTTTGATCTAAGGAAGAGTCTGGCGCATTTGATTGATTTTACGCTGCGTGAGTTTTGTGAAGCAAGCGGCGGTGTTCGATGGTTTTACGTTTGATCCTTTCTCGTTCCAGCAGGATGGTTTGACCGCGCCCGAAGTAGACGTCGGCCGGCGTCAGATTGTCGATGCTCTCGTGATAGCGCAGGTGATTGTAGTGGGCGACGAAGTCGTCAATCCGAGCCTCGAGCTCACCGGGCAGATAGTAGTTCTCCAGCAGGATGCGGTTTTTGAGCGTCAGGTGCCAGCGCTCGATCTTGCCCTGCGTCATCGGATGGTATGGCGCGCCGCGGGTATGCGGCATGTCTTTCTTGTCGAGCCATGCCGCCAGCTCCGCCGAGACGTAGCTCGGACCGTTGTCGGAGAGCAGACGAGGCCGATATGCCACGTTGACCTGGTCCAGCCCTGATGCCTGCAGAGCCAACTCCAAGGTGTCGGTGACGTCCTCAGCTTTCATCGTGGGGCAAAGCTTCCAGGCGATGATGTAGCGCGAGAAGTCGTCGAGAACCGTCGATAAATAGAACCAACCCCAGCCGGTCACCTTCAGATACGTGAAGTCGGTCTGCCAAAGTTGGTTGGGCGCCGTCGTCTTGTCCTTGAACTCGTCAGCTGCCTTCATAACGATGAAGGCAGGGCTGGTGATCAGGTCGTGGGCCTTGAGCAGACGGTAAACCGAGGCTTCCGACACGAAGTAGCGCTCGGTATCGGTAAATCGCACGGCCAGTTCGCGCGGCGAGAGCTCCGGCTCGTCGAGGGCCAGTGTGACGATCCGCGCGCGGACGTCATCGGGGATGCGGTTCCACACCCGATCGGGCCGAGGGCTGCGATCGTCCAATGCCTCTGGCCCACCGGTCTGATAAAGATCGCACCATCGATAAAACGTGGATCGTGGGATTCCGATCTGCTCCAGCGCACGGCGAACCGGCAGATGGGATTGCTCGACGAGCCGAATGATCTCCAACTTCTCTGAGGCCGGATATCTCATTCGCCGTCCTCCCCATCCGCCGTCACGCTTTTTTTAAGCAGACGGTTTTCCAGGGTCAGATCGGCGACCACCTCCTTGAGAGCCATGGTCTCGCGCCGCAGATCCTTCACCTCGTCCGAGGTCGCGGCGCGGGCTGTATCGCCCGCCAGGCGCTTCTTGCCAGCCTCCAGGAAGTCTTTCGACCAGCGATAATAAAGGTTCTGCGCGATCCCCTCGCGGCGGCATACTTCGGCGATGCTGTCCTCGCCGCGTAGGCCTTCCAGCACGACGCGGATCTTCTCTTCGGCCGAATAATGCTTGCGCGTCGCCCGCCGGATATCCTGGACGACCTTCTCAGCCGGCTCCTTCGATGATCGGGGTTGCTGTCTCATCTTCGCTCCTGTGAACGTTACGATGAGCCAGAAACTCTCCCTTCTTCAATCCACCCGGTCCGTCCAATGAGCCCTGACGGCGGACACGCGCGATCCACTCATCAACGCTTGCGCACTTGTGCGGCATGATCGCGATCGGCCTGCGTTCGAGTCGGGCCGCCAACAACTGCAGCCGTTCGTTTAAGGTTGGCGGCTCGCTTAGCCGGACAACATATGACGTTCCGCCCCGCGGCCCCCTTC
>CAYTTC010000409.1:0-1643 GCA_964440525.1 uncultured Propylenella sp.
CATGACGACAGCTGGAAAAGGCCGCGCGAGGATGGCTGTTTCTAATCGGCTCGGCGCCCTCCTCGCTCTCGAACATACGTCGTTCGGACCGTGTTCGGCATCGAGAATGCGCGCGGAAAACTGAACGCCATCCGTATGCTATAGGAATTGTTTCACATGGAACATCGCCGGTGAAGTAGGATGGCGAAGAGTCTCACCGACCGGCTGCGCGCCCTCCCCGACGGAGTCATCCTCCGCCAGGTCTTTCTCGGCCTTGTCGTCGTATCGGCGGCGATGATCTTCGTCGACCTTCGCGAGCAGTTGCGGACGGAGAGCGTCGATCCCTTCGGCATGCCCGCGCTCTCTCCGGTCCGCATGGATCGGCCGGAACGCGACAACCAGGTCCGCCCCTATCTGCCGATGACGCGGCCGATGGCGCCCGACGAGACGAGCGAGCGGCTTTTCTCGAGGCCGCGCGAGGAAAGCGAGGCGGCGCCGATGCGTTTTCGCCTCGGCACGCACGGCGCCGCTTTCGCGGAAGGGACGATCACGCCCGGCACCGCCGACGCGTTTGCTGAATTCCTGGCCGGTGAGCGCGCCGCGGGCGTGAGCGAGATCGTGCTCCATTCGCCCGGTGGGTCGGTGACCGACGCCGCGGCGATCGCGAAGCTGATCCGCGACGGCGGCCTCAACACGCGCATCCTTCCTGACGGCTACTGCGCCTCATCCTGCCCGCTCGTCTTCGCCGGCGGCGTAAAACGCTTCGCCGACGCCACGTCGTGGATCGGCGTCCACCAGGTTTTCGCACTCACGACCGCCTTCGGCTCCCTCGCCGAGGGCATGGAAGAGGCGCAGATCGTCAGCGCCGAGGCGCAGGACCTGCTCTCCGGTTTCGGCGTCGACCCGCTGGTGTGGACACGCGCGATGGCGACGCCGAAGGAGAAGCTCTACCTCTTCACGCCGGAAGAGCTCGTCGAGCTGAAGCTCGCCACCGAGGTCGAGGGCGAGGCGCCGCCGGCGGGCTCCTGACGACAATGATGGTTGCCCGATCGGGCCGCCGCAGCTAGCAAGGTCGCATGCCCCGTCTGATCCTCCTCCGCCACGCCACTGCCGAGCGCGCCGGCCGCGGTGAATCTGATCATGACCGCGCGCTGACAAAAAGCGGAAGGAAGGAAGCGGCGGCGGCGGGGCGCGTCATCGCCAAGCGCGGGGAGAAAATCGATCTCGTGCTTTCATCCGACTCGCAGCGGACGCGCGAGACCTGGGAGAGCGTCGCGGTGGAAATCGATGCAAAGCCGGAGGTGCGATTCCTACGCTCGATGTTCGAGGCGAACGATTACCTGCCGATGCTCAAGAACGAGGGACGCAAGGCCGGCTCGATCCTCCTGATCGGCCACAACCCCGCCATGCACGGGACCGCGATTGTGATCGCATCGAGCCTTTCAGGCCCTGACGGCGCCAGGCTCCGCGCGGGTTTTCCGAAGGGCGCACTTGCGATCTTCGATTTCGCCAGCGAATGGAAATCGCTCCGCCCCGGCCAGATGCGGCTCGTCGCGTTCATCGACCCGCAGGAGGAATGAGGCCTCCACTCCCCGTTGCGGGGAGGGGTTTCTCCGCTGCGGCGGCCGCCGGCATCCAAGGTTGTCGTCATCCCATGGCTTGAC
>CAYTTC010000410.1:0-1632 GCA_964440525.1 uncultured Propylenella sp.
ATCATCTTCTTCTGGGTGGCGCGGATGATGATGATGGGGCTCCATTTCATGGGGAAGGAGCCGTTCCACACCGCCTACATCCACGGCATCGTGCGCGACGAGAAGGGCGCCAAGATGTCGAAGTCGAAGGGGAACGTGGTCGATCCCCTCGAGCTCATCGACGAGTTCGGCGCCGACGCGCTCCGCTTCACCATGGCGTCGCTGGCGACGCCGGGCCGCGACGTAAAACCGTCGCGGGCGCGCATCGAAGGTTACCGCAACTTCGGCACCAAGATCTGGAACGCCGCCCGCTTCTGCGAAATCAACGAATGCCGGCCCGATCCGGCCTTCGATCCCGCCAAGGCGAGCGAGATCGTCAACCGATGGATCCTTACCGAGGCGGCGGCGACCGCAAAGGCCGTCACCGAGGCGATTGAGAGTTTTCGCTTCAATGACGCCGCCGACGCGCTCTACCACTTCGTGTGGGCGACCTTCTGCGACTGGTACCTGGAGCTGATCAAGCCGCTCCTCGCAGACGGCGACGCCACCGCCAAGGCGGAGACGCGCGCTACCGCCGCGTACGTGCTCGGCACTATCCTCCGCGTCATGCATCCCTTCATGCCCTATATCAGCGAGGCCCTTTGGGTCGGGCTCGGCGAAGGCGAAAAGCGGGTGCTGGCGCTCAGCCGCTGGCCCACGGCGAATTTCTCCGATAGCGCCGCCGATGCCGAGATCAATTGGCTGGTCTCGCTCATCGGCGCCATCCGCTCGGTCCGCTCGGAGATGAACGTTGCGGCTGCCGCCAAGACCGAGCTTGTCATCGTGGGTGGAACGGCTGAGCTGCCAGAGCGCGTCAACCGCCATGCTGCGGCCATCGAGCGACTCGCCCGCATCGAGCGGATAGATCTCGCCCGGCGCGCCCCGCTGGGATCCGCCCAAATCGTCGTCGGCGGCGCAACCTTCGCGTTGCCGCTTGCCGGCATCATCGACTTCGGTGCCGAAGGGGCGCGGCTCGAAAAGGAGATCGCGCGGATCGGTGACGAGATAGGGCGCATCGACAAGAAGCTCGCAAACGAAAACTTCGTCGCGCGTGCGCCGGAGGACGTGGTGGAAGCGGAGCGGGAAAAGCGTGCGGCTTACGCCGCCGATGGCGAGCGCCTCGCAGCGGCGCTAAAAAGGGTGAAGGAAGCGGCGTAGCCGCTCTGTAACCGTTCTGCCACAGCTGTTGCAAATCCGCGTCGGACTGCGCCACGCCCCCTTTGCGCCACGATCAGACTTAATGTTTTTCAATGACTCGGCGCCAAATCTTAGGCGTCGTCGCAGCGGCTCGTGGGAGGGCCGCGGATGGCGGGTGACCGACAAAAAGTCGCGCCGCGGCGTGATGAGAGACGCGGCAAGAGCGGGCGTAGATGGACGCGAGAACGTTCGACAAGAAGAACCTGCCCAGCAGGCACGTGACGGAGGGACCGAACCGCGCCCCGCACCGCTCGTACTACTATGCGATGGGGCTGACGCGCGAGCAGATCCATCAGCCCTTCGTCGGCGTCGCCACCTGCTGGAACGAGGCGGCGCCCTGCAACATCGCGCTCTCCCGCCAGGCGCAGGTCGCCAAGAAGGGCGTCACCGCCGCTGGGGGCACCCCGCGTGAATTCA
>CAYTTC010000411.1:0-1626 GCA_964440525.1 uncultured Propylenella sp.
GGAGCCGCGCCGACTGACGCCGGCCGAGGCGGCGCTGCTGGTGGCGTTGCCGCAGGCGCCGGAGGGGCGCCGGCCGGACCGCAATCCGGGGGCGGCGCGTGCCGCCCGCGACCGAGTGCTGGCGCGCGCGGCGGAGGCTGGCCTCTACACCGCGGCGGATGCCGCTGTGGCGGCGTCCGAAACGATGCAGGACAGCCGCTACGCTTTTCCAATGCTCGCGCCGCACGCGGCCGAGCGGGCTCTCTCCGCCGCGCCGGAAAAGGCTGTCCATCGCCTGACCGTCAACGCCGGTTTCCAGACGCGTTTGGAATCGCTCGCCGCCGAGCGCGCCGCCACGCTCTCCGATTCCGTCTCCGTCGCCATTTTTGTCGCCGACCACAAAACCGGAGAAATCCTCGCCTCGGTCGGCTCCTCCGGGTTGTTCGACGAACGCCGCGACGGTTTTATCGACATGACGCGCGCCGTGCGCTCGCCCGGCTCCACGCTGAAGCCGCTGATTTACGGCCTCGCCTTCGAGCTCGGCCTCGCGCACCCGGAAACGCTGATCGAGGACAAGCCGGTCGATTTCGCCGGCTATTCGCCTGAAAATTTCGACCGCGAGTTCCACGGGACGGTGAGCGTCCGCCGCGCGCTTCAGCTCTCGCTGAATGTGCCGGCGATCGAGCTTTTGGGGGCAGTCGGGCCGGCACGTCTCGTCGCCCGCATGCGCCGCGCCGGAGCGACGCCTGTGCTCCCTGACATCTCGCCGCCCGGCCTCGCCGTCGGTCTTGGTGGTGTCGGCGTGACGTTGACAGATCTGGTAGAGATCAGCGCGGCGATCGCGCGCGGCGGGCTTGCCGTGCCGCTCTCGATCGATGCCGAGCGCCCGCTTCACCTCGGCGCGCCCGTCAAGGTTTTGGACGACCGCGCCGCCTGGTACGTCGCCTCGATTCTCGCCGGCGCGCCCGGACCGGACCACGTCTCGCCCGGCACCATCGCCTTCAAGACCGGCACCTCCTACGGCTATCGCGACGCCTGGGCGATCGGCTTCGACGGCCGCCACGCCATCGGCGTCTGGGTTGGACGGCCGGACGGCGCGCCCGTCCCCGGCCTGATCGGCGTCGACGCCGCGGCGCCTATCCTGATGGACGCGTTCGCGCGGATCGGGGGGACGACGCCGCTCCGGTCCGCGCCGCCGGGAATCGTCGAGGCGACGGCCGCCAGCCTGCCGCAGCCGCTCCGCCGTTTTCGCTCGCCGAACGAAGCGCATGTCGCCGCGGCCGAGCCGCCGGAAATCGCCTATCCGCCGCAAGGCGTGCGCGTCGATCTCGGCATCCGCGACGGCGACCCGATGCCGCTCGTGCTGAAGGCGCGCGACGGCTCGCCGCCCTATACGTGGTTCGTCGACGGCGCGCCGATCGGCACGGCGTCCTTCGGCGGCGCGTTTTCGTGGGAGCCGGCGGGACCGGGCTTCGTCGATCTGCTGGTCATCGACGCCAACGGCGCATCGGCGACAGGCACGGTGTTTGTGGAGTAGCGCGCGCGGCCCTTCTCCCATAGGGAGAAGGTGCCCCCCTCAGTACTCCCGCTCGAAAAATATCCCGAGGCTCGATTCGCCTTCCGCGCTCATGCCGGCGCGCGCTTTTA
>CAYTTC010000412.1:0-1616 GCA_964440525.1 uncultured Propylenella sp.
GCTTTCTCCTCGCACTCACCTTTCTCGGCGGGGAGGGGGCGCAGATCGCGCTCGGCCTTCCCGAGCAGATGACGCGGGTTTTTCAGGGGCTGCTGCTCTTCTACGTGCTCACCTGCGATACCTTCATCATCTATCGCCCGCGCTGGCATGCGAGCGGAGCGGCAAAAGCCGTCGAGGCGTCGCGTGGTTGAGGGCATTCTGCTCACCATCATGACGGCGGCGACGCCGCTTCTTCTCGCGGCGCTCGGCGAGCTCGTGGCGGAGCGTTCCGGCGTGCTCAATCTCGGGGTCGAGGGGATGATGGCGGTCGGCGCCGTCTGCGGCTTCGCAGTCGCGATCGAAACCGGCTACCCAGCGCTCGGAGTTCTGGCGGCGATCCTGGCCGGCGCGCTCACGGCTGCGCTCTTTGGAGTGCTCACGCTCGTTTTCGTCGCCAATCAGGTGGCGTCGGGCCTGGCGCTGACGCTTTTTGGGCTCGGCCTTTCGGGTCTGATCGGCGAGGCCTATGTGGGCCGACCAGGGCTCGGGCTCGCGCGGCTCGACATCCCGGTCCTCTCCGATTTGCCGTTCGTTGGCAGGCTCATCTTCGGGCTCGACCCGATCATCTATATGGCCCTCGCGCTGGCGACTGGCGTCTGGTGGTTCCTTTTTCGCACGCGCGGCGGGCTGATCCTCCGCGCCGTCGGCGACAGCCATAATTCGGCGCACGCGCTCGGCTACCCCGTCATAAGAGTGCGCTTCCTCGCGGTGCTCTTCGGAGGCGCCTGTGCCGGCCTCGCAGGCGGCTACCTGTCGCTCGTCTATACGCCGCAATGGGCGCAGGCGATGACCGCCGGGCGCGGTTGGATCGCGCTGGCGCTCGTCGTCTTCGCCACCTGGTTGCCGGGCCGGGTGGTGCTCGGAGCGCTGCTCTTCGGCGCGGTCAGCATCCTGCAGCTCCACGCCCAGGCTTTCGGCGTCGGCATCCCGTCGCAGTTCCTGTCCGCGCTTCCGTATTTGACCACGGTGCTCGTGCTGGTCATCATCTCGCGCAATCGGACGTTGCTGCGCGTCAATACGCCCGCCTGCCTCGGCCGGCCTTTCGTGCCGGATCGCTGATGGGGTAGGCTCTCACAATCTCGTCGCGACACCCGCGGTCGGTGGCGCGGCTCTTGCTAGATCGACCGCGAGGGCTTTCGGAGACAGGGAGAGGGATATGCGTAAGACGATCGCCGCGCTCGGCGCGGTATTGGCGCTTGCTCTGGCTACGGCCGGGGCGCAAGCGCAGGACAAGCTGAAGGTTTGCTTCGTTTATGTCGGCCCGCATAATGACGGCGGCTGGAGCCAGATGCACGACACCGCGCGCCTGGAGCTCCAGAATGCGCTCGGCGACAAAGTCGAGACATCGTATGTGGAAAACATTCCCGAAGGGCCGGATGCCGAGCGCGCCATCGAGCGGCTGGCCCGCTCCGGCTGCGCTTTGATCTTCACCACGTCGTTTGGCTTCATGGACCCGACGATCAAGGTCGCAGAGAAGTTCCCCGACGTGAAGTTCGAGCACTGCACCGGCTTCAAGACGGCTGCCAACGTCACGACCTACAACGCCCGCTTCTATGAGGGGCGCTACATCATCGGCC
>CAYTTC010000413.1:0-1611 GCA_964440525.1 uncultured Propylenella sp.
AAACTGAGGCAGGACCCTGAGGATACTGGCGATTCTCCGATCACTGTAAAGATGTCGTGTCTATGTTGTGTAAATGCAACTCGGTCCGATTACTGGCCGGCCGTCAGCTTGCCGCCAAAGAAAGCCTCGATGGCGCGGGCGACTGTTTCGGCCTCGTCCGCCGGCCAGGTGTCCGAGAGGAATAGCTTCTCGTCGTCCGGGTTGGAGAGATAGCCGAGCTCGAGGAGCACGGAGGGCACCTCCGGCGCCTTCAACACGCGGAAAGCCGCCCGCCGCCACGGATTCGCGTTGAGCGCGACCTCGCCGCGCATGTCGTCCACCAGCGTCTTGGCGAACCGGTCCGAAAGATTCCTGGTCTCCCGCCGGGCAAGGTCGAGGAGAATGTCGGCGACATCGGCCGGCTGGGCCTCGAGGGCCAGGCCGGCAAGTATGTCGGAACGATTCTCGCGCTCCGCGAGCGCCTCGGCGAGCGCGTCGGAGGCGTCATCCGACAAGGTGTAGACGGTGGCGCCGCGTACATAATCCTGGCGCACGGTGTCGGCGTGGATGGAGACGAAGAGTGCAGCCCGGCGCTGGCGCGCCAGTTCGACCCTGTCGGCGAGGGACATGAAGGTGTCCGCGTCGCGAGTCATTACCGGCTCGAGCTTCCCGCCCGCCTTCAGCTGGCGTTGGAGCTCCAGCCCGAATTCCAGCGTGACGTCCTTCTCCACGAGCCCTTCTTCGCCGACCGCGCCGGAATCGATGCCGCCATGTCCCGGGTCGATGACGATGACTGAAAGCCCCGCACCGGCGGCCGGCCCGCGCTGATCGGTCCGCGCAGTGGCCGCCATGCGCGTAGGACGGTCTTTGTCCGCGGCCTTCTCGAACGCCTCGGGCGTGGTTGGCACAAGGTCGACGACGAGGCGCGCTGGCTCGGTGCTCACGGGCTCGAGTACGAAGGTGTTGACGACCTCGACCGGCCCGGAAAGATCGAGGACGATGCGGGCCTTGCCCGCCGCGATGAGACCGTAGCGGTAGTCGCTGACGAGGCCGCGCCCGCCGCCCGACCTCGCCGGCTCCCCGAAGTCCACATTCGTGAGGTCGATGACCAGGCGGTAGGGATTGGCAAGCCGCAATATCGCGTATTCGGGGCTCTTCTCCAGATCGACGACGAAGCGCGTCCGCTCCGGATTGCCGATCACGCGCATGTCGCCGACGACATTGGCGAAGGCGGGGCCGGTAAGCACCGCAGCGACAACGATTGCAATGAGGCGCAGCATCAGGCGCATCGACGAATGTCCTCCGCCGCCTCCATCGCCTGTCTCCACGGCGGAGACAAGGCCGGCAGCTCCGGATTCTTGCGAAATGGCCTGCGCCCATCGGTGGTATCCCCAGGATGTGCACATCCTCCCTTTCATGATGCTAATATCGGGCCATCCGAGGGACCGGCGATGCTTCGCGGGTGGTGGAGAACAATACGACGCAGGCGGAGGGCGCTCGAAATTGACGCCGACGAATGGATAGTGCGCCACGGCCGATTCGCCCGCTCGCTCGCCAGCCTGCGCTCCATGGACGCTTATCTCCTCGGCGACTATCGCGAGCAGGAGCGCTGGGGCCGCATCCGCGAGCTGA
>CAYTTC010000414.1:0-1593 GCA_964440525.1 uncultured Propylenella sp.
CGACACCGCGATCGACATCGACCAATGGATCGCGAGCGAAGTGGAGATGGCCTTCCCCCGGCGGCGTTCTGGACGATGACGCCGAGGGAATTGGCGGTGGTGGTGAAGGGCATGTTTCCGGAGCAAGCTGCGCTGAGCCGAGCAGGGCTTGGTGAGATGATGCGGCGGTATCCGGACCGATAAGCGGCCAATCGTCGAGCTCCCCCTCACCCGAGGTCCGGCCCCCGCCTTCGCCGAGGCTTCGGCGGGCAAGAAGGCCGGACCCCACCCTCTCCCGCAAGGGGAGAGGGCCTCGCGCCGCACGCCGCGCCTGCCTTCACAGGAGACTTTGATGGCATCTGAATTCGATAGCGTCGCATCGGAGGCTGAGCCGCTCAGGGCGCAGCTACGCGAGCTGGAAGGGTTGGCGGATGGATTCGGGCGGGCGATGACGACGGCGTTCCGCCGCTCGGTGGTGGACGGAAGAGCGCTCGAGGATGTGCTGCGGTCGCTGGCGCTGAGCCTCTCGAGCCGCGCTCTGAACCAGGCGCTGGCGCCGATCGGGCAGGGGATCGGGTCGCTGCTTTCGGGGGTGATAGGCAACCTTTTTCGTGGCGCGAGCTTCGGAAATGGTGCGTTCGGTGGAGCGACATCGTTTGCGGCCGGCGCGGGCGCTTCGGCGCCGGGAGCGTTTCGGTCCGGGGTACGCAGTGAGGGCGCACAACGCGGCGTGAACGTGGTCTTCAACGTGACGACGCCGGACGCGCAAAGTTTTCGTCGTGCAGAGGGGGAGGTTTCCGCCATGCTCGCGCGGGCAGTAGCAAGAGGGCAAAGGGGGCTCTGACTACTGGCCTCTGAAAGGTCGAATTGGATCAGCGGAGTGGCGTGCTTCGAGGCTCCCCCGGAACAAATCCGGGGGCGCACCTCAGCATGAGGGTTGTTGGAGGATGCCACCAACCCAGATCCTCATCCTGAGGAGCGGTCGGAACGACCGCGTCTCGAAGGACGCACCGCGCGACTGCAATCGAGCTCAATCTTGACGGACGTTGGCCATGCCCGCTTTTCACGAAATTCGGTTTCCGCTGTCGATCGGATTCGGATCGAGCGGCGGGCCGGAGCGGCGGACGGATGTCGTGCTCCTCGCTTCGGGTCACGAGGAGCGGAATTCGCGCTGGGCGGATTCGCGCCGCCGCTACAATGCCGGGACAGGCGTGCATTCGATTGCCGACCTTCATACTCTGATCGCCTTCTTCGAGGAGCGGCGCGGAAAACTTTTCGGGTTTCGCTGGCGCGACCGTGCCGACTGGAAGTCTTGCGAGCCGGATCAGGCGCCCGACGCGGCCGACCTTGCGATCGGAATCGGCGACGGCGTGGCGGCGGCGTTTCAGGTGGTGAAAACATATGGAAGCGGAATCGCGCCTTATCAGCGAAAGATCCTGAAGCCGGTCGAGGCGACGGTGCTGATCGCCGTGGATGGCGATGAGCAGAGCGCGGGCACGGATTTTTCAGTGAACCTCGCAACCGGCGTGGTGACGTTTTTGGCCGGGCACATTCCTCCCGAGGACGCGGTCGTCACGGCGGGCTTCGAGTTCGACGTGCCGGTCCGCTTCGACA
>CAYTTC010000415.1:0-1577 GCA_964440525.1 uncultured Propylenella sp.
GAGCACGGCCTTCTTTCGCGCCGCAGGGCCGAGGGCAAGCTCGTCAACCTCGAGGCGCGGCTGAAAGCCGAGCCGCTCGCCGGCAATGCCGGCATCGGCCACACCCGCTGGGCGACGCATGGCGCGCCGACGGAATCGAATGCGCACCCGCATGCGACCGAGCGGGTCGCCATCGTCCACAACGGCATCATCGAGAATTTTCAGGCGCTCCGACGCGAGATCAAGGCGGCCGGCCGTGTGCTCGCCAGCGAGACTGACACGGAAGTCGTCGCGCATCTCATCACCATGGCCCTCGACCGCGGGCTGAAACCGGTTGAGGCGATGGCCGAGACGCTGAAACGTCTGGAGGGTGCCTTCGCGCTCGCCGTGCTCTTCGCCGGCGAGGACGATCTTCTGGTCGCGGCGCGGCGCGGTCCTCCGCTCGCCGTCGGTCACGGTGACGGCGAGATGTTCTTGGGCTCCGACGCGATCGCGCTCGAGCCCTTCACCCAGGCGATCACCTATCTCGAGGACGGCGACTGGGCCGTGGTCACGCGGCATTCGGTGCAGATCTTCAACGACGAGGGGAAGGCGGTCGAGCGGCCGATCGTGCATGCGGTAGCCGCGAGCCTCACCGTCGACAAGGGCAATCACCGCCACTTCATGCTGAAGGAGATTTATGAGCAGCCGGAGGTGATCTCCTACACGCTTGCCCATTATCTCGATTTCACTACCGGCCGGACCGCACTCCCCAAGGACGCGCCGATCGACTTTTCGCGTCTCGGCCGGCTGATGATGTCGGCCTGCGGCACGGCGAGCTATGCCGGGCATATCGGAAAATACTGGTTCGAGAAGCTGGCGCGACTGCCGGTCGAGATGGATATCGCCTCGGAATTCCGCTACCGCGAGATGCCGCTCGACAAAGACGGCTTGGCGCTTTTCATCTCGCAGTCGGGCGAGACCGCCGACACGCTCGCGGCGCTGCGCTATTGCGCCGGCGCCGGCCAGAAGATCGGTGCCATCGTCAACGTTCCAACCTCGTCGATCGGGCGCGCGGCCGACTATCTTCTGCCGACGCTCGCCGGCCCGGAGATCGGCGTCGCCTCCACAAAAGCCTTCACCTGCCAGCTGACCGTCCTCTTTGCGCTCGCCGTCAACGCGGCGCGCCAGCGCGGCACAATTTCGGCCGCCGAGGAAGGGCGCCTTGTCGGCGCCGCCATCGAGGTCCCGCGCCACGCCGCCCGCGCGCTGAAGCTCGCGGGCGAGATCGAGACGCTTGCCAAGGAGCTCGCGAAGGCTTCGGGCGTCCTCTATCTCGGCCGTGGCACCTCCTATCCGCTGGCGCTCGAAGGGGCGCTGAAGCTTAAGGAAATTTCTTACATCCACGCCGAGGGATATGCCGCCGGCGAGCTGAAGCACGGACCGATCGCGCTCATCGACGAGACCGTCCCGGTCATCGTGATCGCGCCGCACGATTCGCTTTTCGAGAAGACGGTCTCCAACATGCAGGAGGTCGCAGCGCGGGGCGGGCGGATCATCCTGCTGACGGACCGTCGCGGCGCCGAGGAAGCCTCGCTGAAAACCATGGCGACGCTCGT
>CAYTTC010000416.1:0-1570 GCA_964440525.1 uncultured Propylenella sp.
AGGCGCCGAGCATGACCATCTCGCCATGCGCCATGTTGATGACGCCCATGACGCCGAAGGTGATGGCGAGCCCGATCGCAGCGAGGAGCAGCACGGAGCCGAGCGAGATTCCGTACCAGACGTTCTGTCCCACCTCCCACATCGCCAAGCTGGCGTTGCCGCGGGCGATGCCGGCTTCGGCCGCGGCGCGGATTGGCTCGACGTCCGAGGCGAGGAGGGGCGTCAGCAAGGTGACCACGTCGCGGCCGCCCCGCACGGCAATGCTCTCTATCGCGGCGACCTTCTCGGCGTCCGGCCGGTCGGAAGCGAGGAGCGCCGCCGCGCGCGCCCGCTCCATGGCGGCGCGAACGGCGGGATCTTGCTCCTCAGCGAGCGCCGCCTCGATGGCGTCGAGCGACTCGGCGTCGGCGGCACGGTAGATGGTCTCGGCAGCGCGGAGCCGCACGCTCGCATTCGCGCTCATCAAAGTGAGCGACCCAATGGCGGCTCGGATGGCACGGCGAAGCCGGTTGTTGACGCGGATCTTGTCGAGCTCGCGGCTCGCCGCCTCGCCGAGGCTGTCGCCGCTCAGCGGATCGATGAGCGCGAGCTTGCCGCCCGACTTTTGGCCGACGACGACAACCTTGTCGACCTTGCGGAGGTAGAGGTCGCCCTCGCCGAGCGCTTCCAGCACCGCGAAGAAGCGGTCGTCGCCGGACGCGGCGATGGCACTGATCGCCGCTTCGGTCTCGTCGTAGCCGCCGCTGGCGAGCGCGCCGAGAAGCGCAACGGAGCCGTCGGCGGCCGTGGCCGGAGCGGCCGAAACAAGCAAGGCCAGCAGGGCAAGCAGCCGGGCGAAAAGCATCATCCGCGCGAAATCCAGGACATCGAACTGGGCGCCGCAGGCCGGATCTCGGCCCGCGGCACCCGATGGTTCAGGTGGTCAGCTTCCGAGCCTCAGCTTCCCTGGCCGCCGCACTTGCCCGTTTCGGTGTTGAAGTTTCCGCACTTCATGGGCGAGCGCCAATCGGAGATCAGCACCGCGGATTCCGGCAGATAGTCCGACCATTCATCGCCGACGACGAGGCCCGGAGTCTCCCAGACGACGTCGAACTGCCCGTCGTCCTGGATCTCGCCGATCAGCACGGGCTTGGTGATGTGATGGTTCGGCATCATGGCGGAGTAGCCGCCGGTGAGGTTCGGCACGGTGATGCCGACGATTGCATCGATGACCGCGTCGGGGTCGGTCGTGCCCGCGGCCTCGACCGCCTTCACCCACATGTTGAAGCCGATGTAATGGGCTTCCATCGGGTCATTGGTGACGCGCTTGTCGTCGCCGATGAAGGTTTTCCAGGCGGCGATGAATTCGTTGTTGATCGGCACGTCGACCGACTGGAAATAATTCCAGGCTGCCAGGTGGCCGACGAGCGGCGCCGTGTCGAGCCCGGCGAGCTCCTCTTCACCGACCGAGAAGGCGACCACGGGAATGTCCTCCGCCGAGATGCCCTGGTTGCCGAGCTCCTTGTAGAAGGGAACGTTGGCGTCGCCGTTGATGGTGGAGACCACGGCGGTCTTCTTGCCGGCGGAGCCG
>CAYTTC010000417.1:0-1560 GCA_964440525.1 uncultured Propylenella sp.
CGCCGCCGGGCGGGTACGGAAAATGTGAATGCAATAGTCGGGTTTGGTGTTGCAGCGCAGCTCGCCGGCCACCATCTCTTGGATATGGGCCGGATTGCAGCCTTGCGCAGCAAGCTCGAAGGGGGGATTCGAGGAGTCGTGCCTGAGACGAAAATCATTGGGAGCGAAGCTAGCCGTATTCCGAATACGACGTTGTTCGCCGTGCCGGGATTCTCCGCCGAGACCGTGGTGATCGCCTTCGATCTCGAGGGGATTGCCGTTTCTGCCGGCTCGGCGTGCTCTTCCGGCAAGATCGCCGCGAGCCACGTTTTGGAGGCGATGGGCGAGCCCGCCGAGGTCGCACGGTCGGGCGTCCGCGTCAGCCTTACAGTCGCCGCCGACACGGCGGATATTGAAGCTTTCACGCTCGCCTGGCGCGCCATCCATGCCCGCATGCGCCAGAACCGGGCCGCTTGAACGTTTGAGGAGAGTCTGATGCCTGCTGTTCAGGAGACGATCGCGCAAGTCCGGGCGCTGGACGTCGACAAATACAAATACGGCTTCACGACCGACATCGAATCCGATCTCGCGCCGAAGGGCCTGAACGAGGATATCGTCCGCTTCATCTCGGCCAAGAAGAGCGAGCCGGAATGGCTGACGGATTGGCGGTTGCAGGCCTACCGCCGCTGGCTCGGCATGAAAGAGCCCAACTGGGCGCGCGTCCACTATCCGAAGATCGATTACCAGGATCTCCATTATTACGCTGCGCCGAAGCGTAACGAGCTCATGAGCCTCGACGAGGTCGATCCGGAGATTCTGAAGACCTATGCGCGGCTTGGTATCCCACTGAGGGAGCAGGAGATTTTGGCCGGCGTCCGCACGGAGGGCGAGGGGAACGGCTCGATGTCCGGCCGCGTGGCCGTCGATGCGGTCTTCGATTCCGTCTCCGTGGCGACGACTTTCAAGGAGGAGCTGAAGAAGGCCGGCGTCCTCTTCATGCCGATCTCCGAGGCGGTGCACGAGCATCCCGAGCTGGTGCGCAAATATCTCGGCTCGGTCGTCCCGATCACCGACAACTTCTTCGCGACGCTGAACTCGGCGGTCTTTTCTGACGGTTCCTTCGTCTACATCCCGAAGGGCGTGCGCTGCCCGATGGAGCTTTCCACGTATTTCCGCATCAATGAGAAGAACACGGGGCAGTTCGAGCGCACGCTCATCATCGCCGACGAGGGCTCGTATGTGAGCTACCTCGAGGGCTGCACGGCGCCAATGCGCGACGAGAACCAGCTGCACGCGGCGGTCGTCGAGCTGGTCGCGCACGACGATGCCGAGATCAAGTATTCGACGGTGCAGAACTGGTATCCGGGGGACCGCGAAGGGAAGGGCGGCATCTTCAATTTCGTCACCAAGCGGGGCGACTGCCGCGGCAAGCGTTCGAAGATCTCGTGGACGCAGGTGGAAACCGGCTCGGCCATCACCTGGAAATACCCATCCTGCATCCTGCGCGGCGACAATTCGCGCGGCGAGTTCTACTCGATCGCAATTTCGAACGGCTATCAGCAGGTCGATTCCGGCACCAAG
>CAYTTC010000418.1:0-1555 GCA_964440525.1 uncultured Propylenella sp.
GGCGATTTCGGGCGATGCGGAGGCGACCGCGCGTCACCTGAAGCGGCTCAAGGACACGGCCCGCCACGGGGCCTCGCTCGGCCTTGAAGTGCACGCCGGCCATGGCCTCACCTACGCCACAGTGAAGCCGGTCGCCGCGATCGCGGAACTCGTGGAGCTCAATATTGGTCACTTCCTCATCGGCGAGGCGATCTTCGTGGGGCTGGAGGCGAGCGTGCAGAGGATGCGCGCACTCATGGACGAGGCGCGGCTTGCCGCCGACATGGCGGCGTCATGATCCTTGGCATCGGCAGTGACCTGATCGACATCCGACGGGTGGAGAAGGCGCTCGAACGTTATGGCGAGCGGTTCATAGGCCGGGTCTTCACTGAGGTCGAGCGGCGGAAGTCGGAGGGAAGGCGGATGCGTGCCGCCTCCTACGCCAAGCGCTTTGCCGCCAAGGAGGCCTGCGGCAAAGCGCTCGGCACCGGGCTTCATTTCGGCGTTTATTGGCGCGACATGGGGGTCGTGAACCTCCGCTCCGGCATGCCCACGATGGCGCTGACTGGCGGCGCCGCGGCACGCCTTAGGGCGATCACGCCGGCCGGCATGTCGCCAATCATCCACCTCACGATCACCGACGACTGGCCGCTCGCCCAGGCTTTCGTTGTCATCGAGGCGGTGGCTGAGCCCGCCGCCGCGCCGCAATGACGCCCTAAAGATTGCGCACCTGCCGCCGGCCAATTGCGGCGGCGCTGCCGGCCCGCTAAACCCTAACCCACGACAAATCAGGACGGAGCCATGAGCGTGGCCGATAGAAGCGCCGGCGAGAAGGCCAAGCAAGGCGGCGTCTGGGAGACGATCAAGGTCGTCATCGAAGCGCTGTTGATCGCGCTCATTTTCCGCACCTTCCTCTTCCATCCCTTCAATATCCCTTCCGGCTCGATGGAGCCGACGCTTCTGATCGGCGATTATCTGTTCGTCTCCAAGTTCGCCTACGGTTACAGCCGCTACTCCTTCCCCATCGACCTCTCATTCATCGATGGACGCATCTGGGAGGGCGTGCCCGCGCGCGGCGACATCGTGGTTTTCCGGCCGCCGCGGGAACCAGGCACCGACTACATCAAGCGCATCATCGGGCTGCCAGGCGACAAGATCCAGATGCAGGGCGGCGCCCTCGTCATCAACGGCAACGCGGTTGAGCGCGAGCCGGACGGCGAGTGGGAAGGCGAGGGGCGCTTCGGCGACAGCACCCCGATCAGGCAGTACCGCGAGACGCTGGACAACGGCGTCAGCTACATCACGCTCGACATGATGGAGAACGGCCCCGGCGACAATACGCGCGTCTTCGAGGTGCCGCCCGAGCACTATTTCCTGATGGGCGACAACCGCGACAATTCACAGGACAGCCGCTTCCGCGACGGGCCAGTCGGGTTCGTGCCGGCGGAGAACGTCGTCGGCCGGGCCGAGATCATCTTCTTCTCCGTCGACGGGGCGCCGGCCTGGGCGTTCTGGAAGTGGCCGTGGTCGGTCCGGCCGGGCCGCATCTTCGAACTTTTATGACGACGCGCGAGAT
>CAYTTC010000419.1:0-1552 GCA_964440525.1 uncultured Propylenella sp.
TTGACGGAGTGCCGATGGGTACACGCTGCGGCGCTCTCGATCCGGGTGTGGTGCTCTATCTCATGCGCGAGCGAGGAATGAGCGCCGAAGCCCTGGAGGACCTCCTTTACCACCGGTCGGGGCTTCTCGGCGTATCCGGGCTGAGCGGCGACATGCGAGTGCTTCTGTCGAGCGAAGATCAGGGAGCGGTCGACGCCATCGAACTTTTCACTTTCCGGATCGCGCGCGAGATTGGAGCACTTGCCACCTCGCTCGGCGGTCTCGACGGCCTCGTCTTCACAGCCGGCATTGGCGAACACGCCCCCGAGATCCGCCGGCAAATCTGCATACGAGCCGAGTGGCTGGGCGTCTCGCTGGACGTCGCCGCCAACGCGCGCGGCGACCCTCGCATCAGCGCCGCGGACAGCCGCGTCTCAGTCTGGGTCATCCCCACCGATGAAGAGGCGATGATCGCCCGGCACACGCTCGCAATCGTAAGCGGCCAGGTCAACGCCCAAGGAAAGAATCATGTCTCCCCCGCCTAGAGGTCTGCACGCTGCGGCGCCGCGAAAGCCAGTTGCCGAGTTTGCTCTCTCGGACGAGGAGCTCAGGCGGATCGACGCCTATTGGCGGGCTGCCAACTATCTCTCGGTCGGCCAGATTTATCTTATGGACAATCCGCTTTTGCGCGAGCCGCTGCAGCTCGCCCATGTGAAGCCACGGCTCCTAGGCCACTGGGGCACCACGCCCGGTCTGAACTTCGTCTATGTGCATCTCAATCGGCTGATCAAAACCCACGATCTCAGTGTGCTCTACGTCACGGGGCCGGGCCACGGCGGCCCTGGTTTGGTCGCCAACACCTACCTCGAAGGTACCTACAGCGAGGTCTATCCCAACATCCCCCAAAACGCCGAAGGCATCAGGCGTTTGTTCAAGCAGTTTTCTTTCCCAGGGGGCGTGCCCAGTCATGTGGCCCCTGAGACGCCCGGATCAATCAACGAAGGCGGCGAACTTGGCTATTGCCTGCTGCATGCCTTTGGCGCCGTGTTCGATAATCCAGATCTCTTGGCCTGTTGCGTTGTCGGCGACGGCGAAGCGGAGACCGGGGCGCTCGCCGCGAGCTGGCATTCGAACAAATTCCTCAATCCTGCCCGCGACGGTGCGGTGCTGCCGATCCTGCACCTCAATGGCTACAAGATCGCGGGACCAACCATCCTCGCTCGCCTGGGGGATGACGAGCTCACAAGCCTGTTTCGTGGCTACGGCTATGCACCCGTCTGGGTCGCCGGGGATGAACCCGAGGCGATGCATCGCCTCATGGCGACCGCGCTGGAGACTGCTTTCGCGGACATCCGTTCAATCCAGAATAACGCCCGCACGAATGGGTTCTCGAAGCGGCCGCGTTGGCCATTGATCATTCTACAGACGCCGAAGGGTTGGACCGGTCCGAAGATCGTGGATGGAAAGCCGATCGAAGGCACATTCCGCTCGCATCAGGTGCCGCTTTCCCAGCTCGGTTCGAAGCCCGAGCACCTGAGTGCCCTTGAAGCCTGGATGAAGAGCTATCGTCCCG
>CAYTTC010000420.1:0-1551 GCA_964440525.1 uncultured Propylenella sp.
GGCTTGACCATGGGATCCATTCCGTGGCGCACAAGCCCTCCTTCACGGCAACGGAATGGATTGCCGGGTCAAGCCCGGCAATGACGACAAGGATCTGGTCTCGCAGCGCCTAAAGCGCGTCCGTGTCCGTCTCGCCCGTGCGGATGCGCATCGCCGACTGCAGGTCGAGGACGAAAATCTTCCCGTCGCCGATCTTGCCGGTCCGCGCGGCGTCACGAATGGACTCGATCACCCGCTCCAGCTGGTCGGCCGCGACCGCGATCTCGAGTTTCAGCTTGGGCACGTAGCTGATCTGGTATTCCGACCCGCGATAGATCTCCGTGTGACCGCGCTGGCGGCCGTATCCCTTCACTTCGGTGATCGTCATTCCGTGGATATTCGCCTCGGACAACGCTTCGCGGACCGCGTCCAGGCGGTGCGGCTGAATGATGGCAATGAGCCAGTTCACGGGTCGAGCCTCCCCTCAGAGCATGATCCCGAAAAGTGAAAAACGCTTTTCGGAAGATTATGCCAAGCAAATAGATAGAGCCCCACGCTGATTCAATCAGAATGGAAATGGCTCTAGATGTTGTAGCCCTTCTCGCCGTGCGTGCTGAAGTCGAGGCCTTCCATCGCCACGTCGTCCGACACTCTGAGCCCGCACACGGCCTGCGTGACTTTGATGATCAGATAGCTGGCGACGGCGGACCAGACGATCGTCGCCGCCGCCCCTGCCGCCTGCACGCCGAACTGGCCGAAAACTGTCACCCCTTCGGCGAGGCCGATGCCGCCGAGCGCGGCAGTGGCGAAGAACGCGGCAAGCAGCGTCCCGGTTGCGCCGCCGACCCCGTGGACGGCGAGCACGTCGAGGGAATCGTCGATGCGGGCTCGCTTCTTCACGATGTCGACCGCGAGGTAGCAGAGAACGCCGCCGGCAAGGCCAAGGCAGACGCCGCCCGCCGGGCCCACATAGCCTGAGGCCGGAGTGATCGTCGCGAGGCCCGCGATTGTGCCGGTGACGAGGCCGACCACGCTCGGCTTGCCGAACCGCAGCCATTCGATGACCAGCCAGACCAGCGATGCGACGGCGGCAGAAAGGTGCGTCACCAGCATCGCCATTCCGGCGCCCTCACCCGCCGCGAGCGCGCTTCCCGCGTTGAAGCCGAACCATCCGACCCACAGCATCGAAGCGCCCACCATGACGAGCCACGGCGCGTGCGGCGGGCGGACCTGATCGGGAAAGCCCGGGCGTGAACCGAGCTGCCAGGCAATGACAAGCGCCGAGACGCCTGCCGTCAGGTGCACGACAATGCCGCCGGCGAAATCGAGGACGCCGCGCTGAGCGAGCCAGCCGCCGCCCCAGACCCAATGCGCCACCGGTGCATAGACGAGGATCAGCCAGAGCCCCGAGAACATGAGCACGGCGGAAAACTTGATGCGCTCCACGAAAGCGCCGACGATCAGCGCCGGGGTGATGATGGCGAACGTCATCTGGAACATGACGAACACCGTCTCCGGGATAGCGGTATTCGGCGCGATGGAATCGCGTCCGACACCGATCAGGAACGCCTT
>CAYTTC010000421.1:0-1550 GCA_964440525.1 uncultured Propylenella sp.
CGCGTCGGCGAGCTGGTCGAGGGAGTGCCGGCGGAGGAATTGCACCGCATTCCCTCCGCGACGTTTTCCATCCGCTCGCCGCTCGGCATGATCCGCTCACTCGCCAAGCACCTGCAGGGCGTGCGCCAGTCGCGAAAACTTCTGAAGCGCGTCCGGCCGGCGGTCGTGGTCGGCTTCGGCGGTTATCCGACCGTGCCGCCGGCGGCGGCGGCGCGCCTCGCCAAAATTCCCATAATTGTACACGAGCAGAACGCCGTAATCGGCCGTGCCAACCGCCTGCTCCTCGGCTTCGGCGCGGTGCTCGCCACCGGTTTCAAGAATCCGAAAGGCGCCGAGCGGGCAGCCCGGGCCGTCTATGTCGGCAATCCGGTTCGCAAGGCAATCGTGGAGGCGGTGCGCCCCTACGAGATGCGGACTGCGAACGAGCCTTTCCGCCTGCTGGTCTTCGGCGGCAGCCAGGGGGCGCATGTCTTCTCCAAGCTCATTCCCGCCGCGCTCGGCCTCTTTCCGGAGGAGAGCCGGTGGCTCCTCAACGTCGTGCAGCAGGCGCGCGCCGAGGACGTGAGGTCGACCCGCGAGGCCTTTCTCAAGCTCGGCATCGAGGCGGAAATCATGCCCTTCTTTCCCGACATGGGCGAGCGGCTCGCCCACGCGCACCTCGTCATCTGCCGCGCCGGCGCCTCGACGGTCGCCGAGCTTGCCGTCATCGGCCGCCCGGCGATCCTCGTTCCCTACCCGCATGCGCTCGACCACGACCAGGCGGAGAACGCCCGCATGCTCGCCGAGGCCGGCGGCGCCTGGCTCATGCCGGAACACGAGCTGACGGCAACCGTCCTTGCGCGCCGCCTCGGCGACCTCTTCGAGAGCCCGGATGAGTTGGCGCTTGCCGCCGAGGCCGCCCACGCCGAGGGCCGTGTGGACGCGGCCGAGCTGCTCGCCGATTTCGTGGAGGCCGTTGCGGAGAAGGGGTCAACGCTTTAGGGCCATCCTGGCCCGAATGACCTGAAGAGCGTCCGCCTTGGAGACTCGCTGATGAAGTTGCCGCGCGATATCGGTCCCATCCATTTCGTCGGGATCGGCGGGATCGGGATGAGCGGAATCGCCGAGGTGCTGGCCAACCAGAACTATCGCGTGCGCGGCTCCGACGTCGCCGAAAGCGCCAATGTGCAGCGGCTGCGGGACCGTGGGATCACGGTCGTGATCGGCCATGACGCGGCCAATCTCGGCGATGCAGCCGTCGTCGTCGTCTCCTCGGCAATCAGGCGCGATAATTCGGAGCTGATCGAGGCGCGCGCGCGAGGCCTGCCGGTCGTTCGCCGCGCGGAGATGCTGGCCGAGCTGATGCGGCCGAAATCGGCGATCGCGATCGGCGGCACGCACGGCAAGACGACGACGACCTCCATCATAGCGGCGTTGCTTGATGCCGGCGGGCTCGACCCGACCGTCATCAATGGCGGTATCATCAATTCCTACGGCACCAATGCCCGCATGGGCGCCAGCGAGTGGATGGTGGTGGAATCCGACGAGTCGGACGGCACCTTCGTCAAGCT
>CAYTTC010000422.1:0-1543 GCA_964440525.1 uncultured Propylenella sp.
TCGGCGGCGCTTTCCACCTTTTGATGAAAGCGGAGCTTGCGCAGATATTCCCGCGGGTCCTTCGGCGTGACGAGCGCACCGGCAGGCACCGTCAGCCAGTCGTAGAGCCGGGTCAGCAGGAAGCGGAGTGCTGCGCCGCGCGCAAGGATCGGCAGTTTTTCGCGCTCGTCGGGCTGCAGCCGCCGGACGTTTTCGTAGGCCTGGATCAGCGCGCGTCCCCGCGTCACGTTGAAGGTGTTGTCGGGCTCGAAACACCAGGCATTGAGGCAGACCGCAAGGTCATAGGCCAGAACATCGTTGCAGGCGAAATAGAAGTCGATGAGGCCGGAAAGCTGGCCCTTGAGGAAGAAGACGTTATCGGGGAAAAGATCTGCGTGGATGACGCCCTCCGGGAGACCCGCCGGCCAGGCCGACTCGAGGAACGCAAGCTCGGCGGCGATGAATGCCGCAAGGCCCGGCTCCACCGTGTCGGCGCGCGCCCGCGACATTTCGAAAAGCGGGCGCCAACCGTCGCGCGACAAAGCGTTGCGGCGGTGGAGCGGAAAACCGCGTCCGGCCTGATGCATCTCGGCGAGCGCCTGACCAAGCGCCGCGCAGTGGTGCGTCTGCGGCCGGCGAGCCCACAGTCCCTCCAGAAACGAAATGATGGCCGCGGGCCGCCCTGCGACGCGGCGAAGCGCCTTTCCGTCGCGGCCCTTGACGGGCAACGGACAGCGTATGCCGCGGTCGGCCAGGTGCTCCATGAGGCCGAGAAAGAAGGGTAGATCGGCTTCCGCGACGCGCTTCTCATAGAGCGTAAGTATGTAGCTGCCGGACTCGGTGCGGAGCAGGAAGTTGGAGTTTTCGACGCCTTCAGCGATGCCCTTGAAGGACAGAAGCGCGCCGAGATCGTAGGCGTTCAGGAACTCCTCGAGGTCGGCATCACCGACGTCGGTGTAGACCGCCATTCTGAGAGCTCGTTCTAGGCTGCGGCGTCGCGGAGCTGCCTCGGGAGACCGAAGACGATGCTCTCCTCGGCAGTGCGCACGAGTTCGACATTGATGTCGAAGCGGGTGGCGAAGGCGTCGAGCACCTCCTCCACGATGACCTCCGGAGCCGAAGCCCCGGCGGTTACGCCAATCCGGCTAACGCCTTCGAAGACGCTCCAATCGATCTCCGATGCACGCTGGATCAGCACCGCCCGCGGGCAGCCCGCGCGCTCGGCGACTTCCACCAATCTCTGCGAGTTCGAGGAATTCGGGGCACCGACGACCAGCATCCGGTCAACGACCGGGGCGACGCGTTTCACCGCCTCCTGCCGGTTGGTCGTCGCGTAGCAGATGTCGTCCTTGTGCGGGCCGGCGATGGTCGGAAACCGCTGCTTCAGAACGGCAACGATCTCGGACGTGTCGTCGATGGAAAGCGTCGTCTGGGTAATCCAGGCGAGGTTGTCGGGTTCGCGCGGCTGAAATGTGCGCGCATCCTCCAAAGTCTCGACGAGAGTGATGGTACCGGCCGGAAGCTGGCCCATCGTGCCTTCCACTTCCGGATGGCCGGCATGCCC
>CAYTTC010000423.1:0-1539 GCA_964440525.1 uncultured Propylenella sp.
TCGAAATAGGAGGAATCCGGCATCCGCACGTCGATCGTGAGCGCGTCGCCGGCGGCCGACACGCTCTCGATGTCGAAGCGTCCGGGCACCGGTCCCTTGGGGACGCGCTCTTCGAAGATGCGAAGCCGCGCAGCGCTGAGCGGGTCAGAGTCCGACCCCGGCGAGAGTGTGATAGCGGAGCTCGCCCGCGTCGGAATGCAGATTGCACTGCAGACGCCGAAGGTCGCTTCAAGCCGCAGCGTGATCGGCAAGTC
This sequence comes from uncultured Propylenella sp., assembly GCA_964440525.1. Classification (GTDB taxonomy): domain Bacteria; phylum Pseudomonadota; class Alphaproteobacteria; order Rhizobiales; family Afifellaceae; genus DASWJZ01. Next base: position 255 of record CAYTTC010000423.1, read on the forward strand.
GGACTTGAGCGGCGTGACTGCAAGCGGAAACACCACTTCGTCCCGATAGATGAGGGAAACGCTCGCGCCGTCGTCAAAGCGTATCGGCGCCGGATAGAGCACTTCGACGTGTGCGACGTTTTCCGAGCCGGAGAAGTCGAAGACTGGCGGCACGCCGGCTTCGCCGGGATTTCGCCAGTATGTGTACCACCCCGGCTCGAGAAGGATTTCGATCCCGCCGTCGATGCGGCCGTCCTCGCCAGGCGTGAGCAGAAGCCGCAGCTGCGACTCATCGGCTGCTGTCCAGTCGGAGCGGGCGGCGAGAGCCACAGCAGGAACCGCAAGGGCGACCAAAAATGCGACTCGAAAGACCATGGCGGCGATCAGTTGAACCTTAGTGGGCACGAGGAACGAATGTGCGACCGTTGCCTCGAGATTTATCGAGACCCTTCAATGCCTATCCAACATGCGGCGGGATTGGTAGCATTTGTAGATGGCAACGCGTTCACGACCGGAAGGCCTTCTCGACGGCCAGCTCCTGATTGCCATGCCCAGCATGGCCGACAAGCGGTTCGCCCGCTCGGTCGTCTACGTTTGCGCGCATTCCGGCGACGGAGCCATGGGCATTGTGATCAACAAGCTGGCAAATGAGGTCAATTTTCGCGATCTTCTCGTCCAGCTCGACATCGTGCAGGCGCGCAACGAGCCGGATCTTCCCGGCGGCGTGGACAATATCCGGGTCCATCGTGGCGGCCCGGTGGAAACGGGCCGCGGATTCGTGCTCCACTCCGCCGATTTCTTCATCGAGAACGCGACGCTCGCCGTCGACGAGGGCGTCTGCCTGACGGCCACCTTGGAGATTCTGCGCGCCATCTCCGACGGACGCGGGCCGGATCGGGCCCTACTTGCGCTCGGCTATGCCGGCTGGGCCCCCGGACAGCTCGAATTTGAGATTCAGGCAAACGGTTGGCTGCACAGCCAGGCCGATCGCAGCATCCTGTTCGACGCCGACATCGACCACAAATACGAGCGCGCGCTCGCCAAGATCGGCATCGAGCCGGCCATGCTCTCGACGGATGCCGGCCACGCCTGAGTTTTTGCCGGATCAGCTCGCGCGAGCGACTGCCGGGCGGCGGCGGACCATCTGCTGCACCATTTGCGGGGTCATCGGCCGGCCGTAGACGAAGCCCTGAGCATATTCGCAGCCGGCTTCCGCGAGTTCCATGACTTCGGCCTCGGTCTCCGCGCCTTCGGCGATCACTTCCATGCCGAGGTCGTGCGCCATGGTGACGATGGAGCGCAGCAG
>CAYTTC010000424.1:0-1520 GCA_964440525.1 uncultured Propylenella sp.
CAATGGCGGCGGCTACTACCATTTTTCCTATTCGGTGGTGCGTGGTTGCGACCGCATCGTGCCGGTCGACATCTACGTGCCGGGGTGCCCGCCGACGGCGGAGGCGCTGCTCTACGGCGTGCTGCTGCTGCAGAAAAAGATCCGCCGCACCGGAACGATCGAACGCTGAGAATGAACCAGTACTCGCCTCTGTCGCGCGGGCTCGAAGCGATCGCGGCCCGCGTCGCGGAAGTGCTCGGGGCGAAAATCCTGTCGCAGGGGATCGCCTTCGAGGATCTGACGATCGCGGTCGCGCCTGAGGGGATCGTCGAGGTCGTGACGTTACTGCGCGACGATTCCGAGCTTCAGTTCATCTCCTTCGTCGACCTCTGCGGGGTCGACTGGCCCGAGCGCGAAAAACGCTTCGACGTGGTCTATCATTTCCTCAGCCCACGCAAAAACCACCGCATCCGGATCAAGGTCATGACCGACGCGGAAACGCCGGTGCCGTCGATCAGCGACGTCTTCCCCGCCGCCACCTGGTTCGAGCGCGAGGCCTACGATTTCTACGGCATCCTGTTCTCCGGCAACCCGGATTTTCGCCGCATCCTCACCGACTACGGTTTTCGCGGGCATCCGCTCAGAAAAGACTTCCCGCTGACCGGCTTCGTCGAGGTGCGCTACTCGAACGAGCAGCGGCGTGTCGTCTACGAACCGGTGAAGCTGCCGCAGGAGTTCAGGAATTTCGATTTTCTGTCGCCATGGGAAGGCACCGATTATGTGCTCCCCGGCGATGAGAAAGCGAAATAGGGCAGTAGGCAGTCGGCAATAGGCAGGAGATGACCTCCCGGTGTCTGACAAAGCCATTGCCTCGTATAGGGATCTAAGGGTCTGGCAGTCAGCGATGGACTTGGCGGAGAGCGCATACCGTCTCACCAGGGCTTTTCCGAAGGACGAGCTGTTCGGCATGACGTCGCAAATTCGCAGGGCGGCTGCATCTGTCGCGGCGAATATCGCAGAGGGCTATGGCAGACAAAGCAAGGGCTCGTACGTCCAGTTCCTCAAGATGGCGCAAGGTTCGCTGAAAGAGCTTGAAACGCATCTCCTTCTTTCGGAACGGGTTGGACTATGCGAGGCTCGCTCGACCGAACATATCCTCCAGCGTTGCGATGAGACGGGCCGGATGCTCCGTTCCCTCATCCAGTCGCTCAACCGCCATCAGGACAAGTCTCAGCCATGACTTGGTCATTCCGTGTGCGATCTGCAGTGCCTCGAGCGTTGGCGATGAGCGTGGGGGATTTTCTACTCCCTATTGCCGACTGCCTACTGCCGTTGGGCCACGGCCATGCCTGAAGCCGACGTTCGCAACTTCAACATCAATTTCGGGCCACAGCATCCGGCGGCGCACGGCGTGCTTCGGCTTGTGCTGGAGCTCGACGGCGAGGTGGTCGAGCGCGTCGATCCGCATATCGGGCTTCTGCATCGCGGCACCGAAAAGCTGATCGAGCACAAGACCTACCTGCAGGCGATGCTCTATTTCG
>CAYTTC010000425.1:0-1503 GCA_964440525.1 uncultured Propylenella sp.
TGTAGATGGGGTAACGGGCCGACGCTAGGCCAGCAAGCCGCTCGCTCGCTACGGCGCTTTGGGTGGCGCGCTCGCTCGCGGCTTGCTGGCGAGCTTTGCCAGGACGGCGGTCGTCCCTCAGACTGATGGTGTCTATTCAACCGGAGTCGGACGGATCCGCTCCAAGCATCATCGAGGGACGACCATGGACCATTATGCAGGAATCGACGTGTCATTGGAATACGCGAGCGTGTGTGTTGTCGACGCCAGCGGCAAGATCATTCGGGAGAGCAAGGTCGCGAGCGAGCCGGCGGCGCTGATCGGCTGGTTCGGATCGCTCGGCTTCGACCTGGTGCGGATCGGGTTGGAAGCGGGGCCGCTGTCGCAATGGCTTTACGCGGCGATGCGCAACGCGGGGCTTGCGGTCGAGCTGTTGGAGACGCGACACGTGCGCAAGGCGTTCGAAGCGATGCCGGTGAAGAGCGATCGCAACGACGCGCGCGGCATCGCGCAATTGATGCGGCTCGGCTGGTTCCGTCCAGTGCATTGTAAATCGCTGGCCGCGCAGGAGGTGCGCACGCTGCTCACCGCACGCAAGCTCATTCAATCAAAACTGTTCGACCTCGAGATGAGCCTGCGCGGCATTCTGCGCGGCTTCGGTCTCAAAGTTGGACCGACCACGCCGAAGCGGTTCGCCAAGCGAATCGAGGAACTCGTCGCCGGCCACGCCACGCTGGAAGTCGTGGCCGAGGCGCTGCTTGCGGCGCATGCGGTGCTGCTGCGCGAGTTCGGCGGCTTCGAGAAGCGTGTGCGGGCGATGGCGCGCGCCGACGCACGGGCGCGGCTCTTGATGTCGGCGCCCGGCGTCGGCGCGATCGTGGCGCTGACCTATGTCTCGGCGATCGACGATCCGGCGCGGTTCAAGTCGTCGAAGATGGTCGGCGCGCATTTTGGGTTGACGCCAAAAAAGTATCAATCAGGCGAGACCGATTACACCGGTCGGATTAGCAAGATCGGCGATGGTTCGGTGCGCACCGCGCTCTACGAAGCCGCCCATATCATCCTCACCCGACCGATCAAGGGTTCAGGGCTCAAGAGTTGGGCGATGCGGCTCGCCAAGCGCGCCGGCATGAAGAAGGCCAAGGTCGCGCTCGCCCGCAAGCTCGCCGTGATCCTGCACCGCATGTGGATCGACGGCGTCACTTTCGTCTTCGCCACGCCAAGGCAAGTCGCCGCGGCGGCGTAACATAGGAGACCAAGAGATTTCGGGCGGGTTGCGACACCGGCCTTCCCGAAGCGAAGTCCCGTCGCCGGGACGATGGATCAGGTCAGACCGTTGCCCACCCAGTGGCACTGCGATCACGCGTTTGTAGATTGGCCGGCCTCATCCTCTCAGACCCCATCAGGTGGCGGCCACGCGCCGACCCCGGACAGAAGCGCGAACCGGCGGCTGGATGACGCAAAAAGGGATTGACCAATCGGCGCCCGTTACAGAAGGGTGGGCAAAGCGAAGCGTGCCCACCG